>JBBSMS010000039.1:0-26008 GCA_038233055.1 Nitriliruptorales bacterium | reverse complement strand
CGCCTCATCATGCGACGGGCCTTCGGGTTCCACTCCGCCCAAGCCGCGCTCGCCCTGGTGATGCTCTCCGCCGGCCCCATCGACCTCCAACTGCCGTGGGACATTCCCACCTAACCACCCACACCCATGCCGGAAGAGCCGTAAAACGTCTGGTCCGGGGCGTCCAGCATCGACACGCCGCCTTCCGGGAGCAGGAACCGCACGGGCCCGCGGATCGCGTTGAGCTTGTCGGCGATCCAGGCGCCCATGCGGGCGTTCTCGTCGACCGTGGTCCGCATCAGCGTCACGTTGGCGTTGTGGACGTGGAACAGGCGATCGGCGTAGGTGTCCGGGACGGTGTCGCGTGCGCCGAAGTTCACCATGTCGAGCGCGCCGACCGAGCCGACGTAGGGGACGTCGTGGTCGGCGTACACGTCCAGGCGGCCCGGTCCGGCCGAGAACACGCCGCCCATCAGTTCGTCGGCGACCTCCGTCGTGGTGAGGTCGATGACCCCGGCGACGAGCCCGGAGGCCACGAGCTTCTCCATCGACTGGCCACCGGTGCCGGTCGCGTGGAACACCAGTGGCTCGACGTCGTCGCCCAGCAGGTCCACGACCTGCTGGACGGCCGGGGTCGTGACCCCGAACATCGTGATGCCGACGGCGGGCCGGTCGTCGACCACGTCGGGTCGCTGGGCGCCGGCCATCCCCGCGATCGCGGCGGCCGCGTTGCCCAGGACCAGCCGCGTGATGCGGTTCAGGCCCGCGACGTCGGCGACGGAGTACATCATCGTGATGTCGGCGGGGCCGACGTAGGGGCCGACGTCGCCGCTGGCGACGGTGGAGACCATCACCTTGGGCACGCCGATCGGCAGTGCCCGCATCGCCGGCGTGATCAGCGCCGTCCCACCCGAGCCACCGAGCCCGATCACCCCGCCGACGTCGTCCCGCGAGCCCAGGTAGCGCTCCAGCGCGGCCCCCATCGCGGTGACCGCCCCGCCGCGGTCGTCGCTGGCCACGGCGGCGGCACCGTCGGGGTGGTGGCCGGCGACCTCGTCGGGTCCGACGTCACCCACGGGGTCGTGGGGGGTCGTGCCGACGTCGACGACGACCACCTCGGCGCCGGCATCGCGGACCCGGTCCGCGACGAAGCGCAGTTCGTCACCCTTGGTGTCGCCCGTGGCGACCACGTACACCGGACCGACCATGCCTGTCTCCCGTCGAGGGTCTCGTCCTCGACGGTACGGCCGCGTGGCACTCGCGCGCCTGTCCGGCCGATCCGCCGCCGTACCGGGTCACCCATTCGCCTGCGAGGCTGAAGAACGCGTCGTCACCGATCGCCAACCGCACGGCGTGCAACATGGCGGCGCCACGGTCGGGTGGTCGTTGACCGGGAACCAGGTCGAGGCGGCCGGGCCGGTCGGGACGTCGGGATGGGGGCGTGGGGTCACGACCCCGCCACGCTGAACAGGTCCCCGGGTTGACAGTCCAGGACATCACAGATGGCGACCAGGGTCGAGAAGCGCACGGCCCGGGCGCGGTCGTTCTTGAGCACCGACAGGTTGGCCACGGTGACCCCGACCTCGTCGGCGAGGGCGGCCAGCGTCAGGTCGCGGTCCTCCAGCAGCGCGTCGAGGTGGCATCGCACCCGGTCCCCGACATCTGGGTCGACGGCCATCAGACGAGGCCAGACAGGTCGGGCTCCAGGGCCTCGCCGCGGCGGAAGACCTCGGCCATCCAGGCGATGGCGGCCGCGACGAAGACCGGCAGGAACGACACCCCGACCGACATGCCTGCCCCGTCGTTCATCGATATGTCAAGGCCGGCGCCCGCCGCGCCGGGGCGAACGAGACCGGCCCGCCCCCGTCGCACGTTGGGGCGGGCCGGAGGTCGGCGCCCCCGTCACGGGGCGCCGGGTCGCGGGCTCACTGGACCTGTGTGGCCTCCACGCCCAGGTCCGGGTTGTCGGTGAAGAACCCGTCGATGCCGGTCGACAGTGCCAGCCGGAACCACCCGAGGGGGTCGCCCTGGTAGTTCGCGGGCAGGAACACGTCCTCGCGTCGGAACGTGTAGGGGTGGACCTGCAGGCCATCCTCGTGCGCATCGGCGACCAGCGAGGTGACGTTGGCGAGGTCCGCGTTGCCGTCATTGTCGAGGGGCAGGATCCAGGAGAAACTCGGCCCGATCCCGTCGGCATAATTCGCGATCCGTTCGAGTTGGGGCGGGGTGGTCATGCGCTCGTAGGTCAGCCTGCTGCCCGTGCTCGCCAGGTCGTACGGCGCGCCGCTGCCACCGATGAGTTGCACGATCGGCACGTCGGTCATCCGGTTGAGTTGGCGCAGGTGACGAACCTCGAAGGACTGCACGAAGATCGCGTCGTCGGCCGAGTCATACCCGTACTCGTCGAGGATCGGGACGAGCACGCGGTTCATGTTCATCCCGAGCTCGGTCCGGAAGTGGGTGAAGTGCTTGAGTTCGGGGTACACGCCGATGGTGCGCCCGGTCGCCTCCTCCTGCTCGGCGACCAGGTCGAGCACCTCTTCGAAGGTCGGGATCTCGAACTGCCCGTCGTAGGCGGTGTTGTCCGGCCGGACCTCCGGGATGCGCTCGATCGCGCGCAGGGTCTTGATCTCGGCCAGGGTGAAGTCCTCCGAGAACCAACCGTCGACCTCGACGCCGTCGACCATCTTCGTGGTGCGCCGACCCGCGAACTCCGGGTGGTCGGCCACGTCGGTGGTGAGGTTCAGCACGTTGTCGTGGCGGGCGACGAGCATGCCGTCACTGGTCATCACGAGGTCGGGCTCGACGTAGTCGGCCCCCATCTCGATGGCGAGTTCGTACGACGCCAGGGTGTGTTCCGGTCGGTACCCCGGGGCACCGCGGTGCCCGATGACCAGCGCGTCTTCGTACCCCACGGTGCCATGGTTCCTGCCCTGGTAGAGCAGGAACAACTGCGAACCCTCGACCAGGTTCGCGGCCTCGATTTCCGGCGTCACCAGCCCGTGGGCCTGGACGTCGCCGAGCAGGATCGTGCCGTCGAAGTGGGCGTCGTCGTCGGACGAGAACAGGTCGGTGACATCGATGATGCCGGACGTCTCCCATTGGCCGAGTTCATCGCCGCCGGTGACCTCGCCGATCTGGGTCACCTCCGACGTGCGTGGGTGCAACTGCCAGATCGACGCGTCTCGGCCGGACTCGCCGCCGAACTCGTTGAGCTGGGTGGCGCGGTCCTCCTGGACGTAGATGAACCCGTCGTCGGCCCAGTCGAGGTTGTCGGGCGACCGCAGGCCCTGGTCACCAGTGTCGTCCGCGTCGTAGAGGATCTCGACCATGGACGAGATGCCACGGCCACGGTCGATGAAGCGTCCAAGGTTCCGGGGGAACGAGGTGTCGATCTCGTAGACGCCACCCCAGTCGTCGGCCGGGCTGATGCTTCCGCGACCGGTGTCGGCCAGGACGGCCTGGTCCGGGTTGGCGGGGTTGGTGGCGACGTCCTCGGGCCGCGAGAAGAAGAACGCACCCATCTCGCGGGCCTCGGCCCGGAGCGTGGCGGCGTCCTTGTAGCCCAGGTTGTCATAGCCGTCGAGGCGGGCCTTGCCGGCGTCGCGCACGTCGATCGGCAGGAACCGACCCCGCTTGCTGCGGCCGGTGCCGTTGAAGTCCTGGGGAGTGACGGCCGCGTTCTTCCCGTTGGGCACCTACACGTGCATCTGGCCACCGACCAGGCCGTTGCGGGCCAGGAAGTTGCCGTCTGGGTCCTTCTTGCCGACATAGAGGTACACGGCGCGTCGGCGTTGTCGTCCCCGACCAGCAGGGCGACGTGGGTGGTGGTGCCGGTGTCGAGCGCGGTCACGTTCTCCCACGCCGCGCGACCGAGGTCGGGGGCGGCCCAGAGGTCGCCGTTGGCGATGTCGAGCGCGTACTCGGTGCCGTCGGTGCCCTCCTCGCCGTTCAGGAAGAGGTCGTCGACGAAGCCGTACTCGCCGGCTTGATAGCCGTGCGTCACCGGTGGTGAACAGCGACTCGTAGGCCCAGCCGTCGGCGGTGGGTGCGAGCAGGTCGCCGTTGCCGTCGTCGGCCGTGGCGGCGGTCGCGACCGTGGTCGCCAGCATGACCGCGGCCGCGGCGACGGCGACGGCCCGCGTTGGACGGCGGGAGGTGGCAGGGAGTGTCGAGGTGCGAGGTGGGGCACCGAGCATGTGGGGTTCCTCCGGATGTGGGGTCGGTCGCCGAGCCGCGACCGGGACGAGAAGGACGCTATGGCTGGGTCCTTGAACGGCGGTTGTCCCGCGGATGCCGATCGGGTGACGATGCGGCGACGTCCCGTTCACCTCGGGCGGCCGACGGGTGGGACCACGGCGTTAGGCTCGGGGCTCCGCCGAGCCGGGTACGCCATGACCGCGACCTCCCCACCGTCCGTCGACCCGCCATCCTCGGACGGTCCACCGCCCGACCCGATGGACCTCGAGGCGTTCCGGCGCAACGGCCATGCCGCGATCGACTGGATCGCGGACCACCTCGCCACGCTCGAGGATCGCCCCGTCTGGTCGACCGTCGAACCGGGGGAGGTACGGGCCGGGCTGCCGACCCACGCCCCGCGGCGCCCCGAGCCGTTCGACGACTGGCTGGCTGACCTCGACGAGGTGGTGGTCCCGGGCCTTACCCAGTGGCAGCACCCGGGCTGGATGGCCTACTTCCCGGCGAACTCCTCGCCGGCGTCGATCCTGGGGGAGCTGGTCGCAGCCGGCATGGGCGTGCAGGGGATGCTGTGGTCGACCTCGCCGGCCGTGACCGAGGTCGAGTCGACCGTCCTGGACTGGCTGGTCGAGGAACTTGACCTCCCGACGTCGTGGCGGATCGACACCGGGCCCGGCGGTGGCGTGATCCAGCTGTCGGCGTCCGACGCCAACCACACCGCACTGGTCGTCGCCCGGCACCGGGCCACCCAGGCCGGCGCGGCCGCCGAGGACTGCGTCGCCTATGCCTCGAACCAGGCCCACTCGTCGATCGAGAAGGGCGCGCGCGTCGCCGGGATCGGCCACGTGCGCCTGGTCGACGTCGACGAGGACTTCGCGCTGCGGCCGGAGGCGTTGGAGGCCGCCATCACCGCCGACGTCGCCGCCGGCCGTACGCCGGTGTTCGTGTGCTCCGCGGTCGGGACCACCGGCACGACGGCGGTGGACCCGGTGCGCTCGGTCGGGGAGATCGCCCGGCGGTACGGACTGTGGCACCACGTGGACGCCGCCTACGCCGGCACCGCAATGCTGTGCGCGGAACTGCGCCACCACCAGGACGGCCTCGACCTGGCCGACTCCTACGTGACCAACGCGCACAAGTGGCTGTGGACGAACTTCGACTGCTCGCTGTTCTGGGTGGCCGACCGCGCGCCCCTGGTCGACACCCTGTCGATCGTCCCGCCGTACCTGCGCAACGCCGCATCTGAGTCGGGCGAAGTCGTGGACTACCGCGATTGGCACGTGCCGCTCGGCCGGCGCTTCCGGGCGCTGAAGTTGTGGTGGGTCCTGCGTTCGTTCGGGGTCGACGGCCTGCGCGACCGGATCCGCGAGCACCTCGACTGGGCGCGGGACCTGGCTGCCCGCCTGGACGCCGACGAGCGCTTCGCCGTCGTCGCACCGACGCCCTTCGCCCTGGTCTGCGTCCGCCATGCGGACCTGGCCCGCAACGACGACTTCCTGGCGACGGTCACGGCGGCGCGCGACCTCGGCCTGGCCGCGTCCGAGGTGGACGGGCAGCGGTTCCTGCGCATCTCCATCGGCGCCTCGTGGACCCGCCGGGAGCACGTCGACCGGGTCTGGGACCTGCTGGACGGCGCTGCCTGACACCCCGCTGGCGTTCGGGGTCCTTCGACCCGCGGTGGTTGCACCGCGCATCACGACGGAGCCGGCCCCACGGGGTCGGCTCCGTTGTCATCGGGCACACGCCGCCGTGATCGGCGACCCGGTCGGCCGACCGAACCGAACAGTCAGGTGACCGGTGGTCCCAGGAACGGGGCGGCGACCAGGGTGACCGCGCCCAACCCGATCACGTACCAGGCGAAGCCGCGCAGGGTGTCGTTGGTGACCAGCCGCATCAACAGCCGGACCGCGAGGTAGCCGGACACGGCCGCGGCGACCGTCCCGGCCACGACGTCCGGGAGGGTGTAGCCGGTGCCGGCCAGCGCGGCGCTGTTGAGGTTGGGCAGTTCGACAATGAAGGCACCCAGGATCACGGGAATCGACATCAGGAACGAGAAGCGGGCCGCTGCGGCGCGGGTCATGCCCGTGGCCATCCCCGTCGCGATCGTCGCACCCGACCGCGAGATCCCGGGCAGGATCGCCAGTGCCTGCGCGAACCCCATGCTGATGGCCTCGCGCCGGGTGGCTGTGGTGGTGCCGGCGGCCTCGCGGCGGGTGTACAGCCGTTCCGCCCCGAGCAGAAGCGCCGCCGTCACGAACAGCATCACGGCGGCGACGCGAGGATCGCCGAAGCGATCCTCGAACGAGTCGGCGATCACGAACCCGATGACCGCGGCCGGGACGGTGGCGACCGCCAGCAGCACCACCTCGCGACGAGCCGCGCGGGTGCGGACCGGTCCGCCGCGACCCAGCGAGTCGACCGCCAGCGTCCACAGGTCGGACCAGAAGTAGGCCACCACGGCCGCCAGCGTGCCCAGGTGGACGGCGACGTCGAAGGCGAGCGGCCCCGGGTCGAGGCCGAACAGGTACGGCAGGATCTGCAGGTGGCCCGACGACGAGACGGGGAGGAACTCCGTCAGTCCCTGCACGATGCCCAGCAGGATGGCGGTCAGCATGGCGATCCTCGGGGCCGGGTGGTCTGGATCCTCGGACGACTCGGGACGTTACCCCGGGTCACCGGTCACCCGTCGTCCGGCCCGCTCCTCGACACGGCGACCGTGACGGTTCCCGTGGCGGTGGCCGCGGCGACGTCGGCGGCCTCGGCGCGGGCCACCGCGACCCAGGTCCAGGTGTCGTCGCGGGCCACCAACCGTCCCGATGCCAGCCGTCGTCCGGTGCCGTCGAACCCGGCCCCCAGCAGCACGACGCGGGCGTCGTCGGGCAGGTCGGGCAGGTCCTGGGCGAGCGGCACGGCAACCTCGCCCGGTGCAAGCAGGTCGTCGAGGCCGCGGGCGACATGGTCGCCGGTCAGGACCTCGCCCGCGCGGATCCGGCGGCTGGCGATCGCGTCCGGTGCGATCGAGGTCACCGCGTCCGCGGGCACGAGGTCGGCCGGCCAGGTCCCGTGCTGCGCCGTCACGGGCGCACCGGGATCCGCGTCGACCTCGGCGACCACGACGTCGACCGGGCGGCCCCATGGGGACTGTCCCGACCGTCGCACCAGCCCGGCGGCGGCCAGTCCGAGCACCAGCACGATCGCGGCCACCCGGAGCCGTGCGGGCAGCCGCCACCAGCCGTCGGCCACCCGGTCGACTGGTCGGGGCCACCGGACCGGGGGGCCGCCGAGCGGCGCCGGCCACCGCCGATCGCCCGCATGCGCGGGCTCGGGTGGGTGACGGGTCAGGAAGCGTGGCATGGACGGCAGTGGACCGGCCGGTCGCCACCGCGTGGCCGGTCGTCGCCGAACCTGTGGAGGAACCCGATGGCCCGGGCGACCCCGGATCCCGAGGAGGCGCGGTGCCAGGAGGCGCGGTGCGAGGAGGCGCGGGGCTCAGTCGCCGCTGGACGACCCCGACGAGGTCGACGACGATCCCGACGACGTCGACGACGAGCCGGACGAGGTGCTGCCCGACCCACCCTCGGACGACGACGAGGAGGTGTTGCCGGCGTCGGATTTGCCGCTGTCGGATTTGCCGCTGTCGGATTTGCCGCTGCCCGACGACGAGCCGTTGCCGCTGTCCGAGGAGCCGCTGTCGCTGTCCGAGGAGCCGCTGTCGCTGTCCGACGAGTCCTTGGCCGTCGAACTGGCGTAGTCCTTGATGTGCCACCCCGAGCCCTTGAAGATGATGCCGGCGGCCGAGAACTTCTTGCGGAGGGTGCCGGAGCAGGCGGGGCACTCGGTCAGCGCATCGTCGTGGAACGACTGGACGACCTCCAGCCCCTCGCCGCAGTCCTTGCAGACGTACTCGTAGGTGGGCATCGACGGACCTTCCATGAGACGTGGGACGCGCGTCCGGGCGGTGGTCCGGCGCCGGTCACGCGTGGTCCGGACGGTACCCCAGCCCCGGATGTCGTCGACGTGGCAGGTGCGCGGCGTCGATGCAGGTCGGTGCCGGGCGTGCGCGCAGGACGTTCGGGGACGCCGCTGCGGCTCACGCGTCCCGTGGGCCGAGTCGTGCCCCGGTGTGGTGCACCCCGCGGTCGGTGACGACCACGTCGACCACCAGGTCGTCGGGTTCGCGCGGCACGCGCGGGACCAACTGGGCGGTGCGCGCGATCCCGACCCGCAGGGCTCCCTCGTCGACCCGGGCCAGGAGCCGAGGCCACTGCTCCCGGCCGGTCCCGAGGCGTCCGCCGTCGAGGTCGAAGGCGATCCCGGGCAGCACCACCACCTCGACCCGGTCGAGGTCGTCCACGTCCCCGTCGGCCTCGGCGAGGTGGGTGCGCCCGGGTGCAACCACCACCGGCCGGTCCGCCTCGCGCGGGAGCACCAGGACGCGGGTCCCGCGGGTCGCCAACCGGTCGGCCAGCGGGCGCGGATCGAGGTCGCCCCGGACCGGTTCGTGCAGGAGCACGGTGCGGGCGCGCTGGATGCCGTGGATGGTGGCCAACAGGTCCGCGACACGTCGTGAGGCCGCGCTGATCGCGGCGGGATCCGCCTGTCCACGCATGCGTTGGACGGTGGTCCTGAGGTCCGCCTTCGCGGCCGCCTCGTCGACCATGCACCCCTCCCTGGTCGGGCATCCTCGATGCGTCGAGGTCCTGATCGTGGTGCCCGGAGCGGCACCTCGCCCACAAAGTAGGCTGGCCTCCGCCCCGTCGTGGCGACCGATGATCGCCGCGACGCCCCCGTCGACAGGATTCCCCGTGACCGTGCGCAAGGCCGTCATCCCCGCCGCCGGCTACGGCACCCGGTTCCTCCCGGCCACCAAGGCCGTCCCCAAGGAGATGCTGCCGATCGTCGATCGCCCGACGATCGAGTACATCGTCGCGGAGTGCGCGCGGGCCGGGCTGGACGATGTGCTGGTGGTCACGGCCGCTGGCAAGTCAGCGATCGAGGACCACTTCGACCGCGCCCTGGAACTGGAGGCCGCACTGGAGGCCAAGGGCAAGGACGACGCGCTGGCGATGGTGCGCGACCTCGCGACCCTCGCATCGGTGCACGCGGTCCGCCAGGGCGAGCAACTCGGGCTCGGCCATGCCGTGCTGCAGGCGGCTGCGCACGTGGGGGAGGAGTCGTTCGCCGTGCTGCTGGGCGACGACATCATCGACCCCGACGACGACCTGCTGGAACGCATGGTGGCCGCCCACGAGGCGACCGGTCGCGCGGTCGTGGCACTCATGGAGGTCGCCGACGACGACGTCGACAAGTACGGCATCGCCCAGGTGGGCGAGGCGGGCAAGGACGGCTCCGTGTCCATCACCGGGCTGGTCGAGAAGCCCGATCCGGCCGACGCGCCGTCCAACTACGCCGTGATCGGGCGCTATGTCCTGCCCGGATCGATCTTCGAGGTCCTGCGGTCCACGACCCCCGGCGCCGGCGGCGAGATCCAGTTGACCGACGCGCTGGAGGCGCTGGCCGCCGACGAGCCCATCGTCGGGATCGTGCTGGAGGGCATCCGCCATGACGCCGGGGACAAGCTGGGGTTCCTGGAGGCCACCATCGACTTCGCGCTGCGACGCGACGACCTCGGCCCACGCCTGGCCGACCACCTGCGCGACCTCGTCGCCACTCGGCTGGCATGACAACCGCGCCGGCGATCGCGGTGGTGGGCCCGGGCGACCGCGCGATCACCCGTCCCACCGCACACTGTCCACGACCCTCCGGAGGACCGCCATGACCGACTTCGTCGGCACCGGCCGCACGACCGTCACCGACCCCGAGGACCTCGTCCCCGTCGACGACTACGTGTCGTGGGTGGTCCGGTCATTGGGCGGCCCCCGTCGGGTGACGCGGCCACCGGCCGACGCGGTCGGCCTCGTACTCGCCCGCGAGGTCCGTGCCGCGACCCCCCTGCCTCCCTTCACGAACTCGGCGATGGACGGCTGGGCGGTCGTCGCCTCGGACGTGGCCAGAGCGAGCGGCGACAACCCGGTGGTGCTGGACGGGGTCGGGGCTGCGCACGCCGGCCCCACGCCCGACGAGCCCCCGGCCGTCTCCTCCGGGCGGACCGTCGCGGTGATGACGGGCGCCCCGCTGCCGGACGGCGCCGACGCGGTCGTGCCGGTCGAGCTCACCAGCGGCGCCGACGAGGATCGGGTCGCGGTGCACGTGGCGGTGGCCGCGGGTGACCACGTCCGCCGCGCCGGCGAGGAGTTGGCGGCGGACGCGGTGCTGTTGCCGGAACGCCACCGCCTGACCGCGCGCGACGTCGCGGTGCTGCTGGCGACCGGGGTCACGGAGGTCCTGGTCGTGGCGCCCCCACGGGTGACGGTGTTGACGACAGGCAATGAACTGGTGCCGGTCGGCCAGCCGTTGGGGCCGGGGCAGATCCACGACTCGAACGGTCCCATGCTGGCCGCGGCCCTGGTCGAGATGGGGTGCGTGCCGACCCTCGGTGGGCCGGTACCCGACACCCTGGAGGCCCTCGTGGACGCGCTGCGTGCCCACGTGGACGGGGCCGACCTCGTCCTGCTGAGCGGCGGCGTGTCCGCCGGGGCCGCGGACCACGTCGCCACCGCCATCCGGGAACTCGGCGAGGTCCAGCGCACGAAGCTCGCGATGCAACCCGGCATGCCGCAGGCGCTCGGTCGCATCGACTCGACCCCGATCGTCGCCCTGCCGGGCAACCCGGTGTCGACCTACGTGTCGTTCGAGGTGTTGGTGCGGCCCGCCCTGCGGATCCTGCAGGGCCGGTCGGACCTCCTGCGTCCGCAGGTCACGGCCACCCTCGACGAGGCGGTCACGTCGCCCGTGGGCAAGCGGTCGTACCTGCGCGTGCGGTTGTGTCAACAGGACGGGGCCTGGCATGCCCGTCCCGCCGGCGGCCAGGGCTCGCACATGCTGGGCGCGCTGTCGCGGGCCGACGGCCTGGCGGTCGTGCCGGCCGACGTCGGGCGGTTGGAGGCCGGCCGCCAGGTGCTCGTGCACCTGCTCGTGTCGTGAGCGCGCCGATGCCGCGCGCCGGTGACCGCGGAGACGGCCTGACCCATCTCGACACCGCGGGCCACGCGCGCATGGTGGACGTCGGCGCCAAGGCGGTGACCGATCGTCGTGCAGTTGCCGTCGCCACCGTCGAGATGGACCCGGCGACGGCCGCGCGGCTCGTCGCCGGCAACCTCCCCAAGGGCGATGCGCTGCCGGTCGTCCGGTTGGCCGGGATCCAGGCCGCCAAGTCCACGCCCATGCTGATCCCGCTCTGCCACCAGGTGGCCCTGACCTCGGTGGAGGTCGATGTCGAGGTCGACGCCGACGCCGGCAGGGCGACCATCCGTGCGACTGCCCTGGCGACCGACCGCACGGGCGTGGAGATGGAGGCGATGACGGCGGCCTCGGTCGCGGCGCTGGCGCTCTACGACCTGGTCAAGGCGGTCCAACGCGACGTCGAGGTGACCTCCGTGCGTCTGCTGGCCAAGTCCGGCGGTCGCTCGGGGACCTGGACCGCGGCGGGCTTCGACGACTGATCGGACCGCGACGAGCCGGCAAATGCCACGGTGTCGGTCAAAAGCCAACACGCGCAACAACTCACCGTGCGTGGCCGGTGGTCGGACGGTCGGGGTTCCGGTCATGCGCGGAGCCTGCTCCGAGCACACTGCGCACAGGCTGCCGGGGCTGGATGCTTGGCCCCGGCCCGGGGTGTCCGTTAGGTTCGTCCCCGAACAACGGTGGAATTCCATGACTGTGACCTGCATCGGCTCGTGCCGGACGGGCCACTGCTGCCACGGGGATGCCTCATGACATCGATCCAACTGCTCTTCACGCTCGGACTGGCCGCCACGTGGTTGGTCGTCGTCTTCCCGATGGTCGTCCGTGATCGCGAGGGGACCGTCCACGGCTCCGCCGCCGGCTTCGAGCGCGCCATGTCCGTCCTCCAACAGGACACCCACCACGTGACCACCACCGCACCCCCCCCGACCGACGCCCGCCGCGGGACGCCCGATTCCGAGGTCGCCAACGCCGGCCCCATCGCCCGCGAGCGACCGACGTCGCTGCGTGCCGCGCGGCGCCCGATCTCCAGCGACCTGCAGTTGGCGCGCCTCCGCCAGGTGTTCGTGGTATCGCTCGTCGCCGTGTTCGTGACCGCGGGTGCCGCCATCGCGTGGCAGGGGCCGTTCTGGACCCTCTTCGTGGTCGTCACGCTGGCCACCGGCGGCTTCGTGTCGGTCCTGCGCCATCGCAAGCTCGAGTCCGACCGCGCCAAGGCCGTCATCCGGTCCATCCGTCGCGACAGCCGGACGTTCGTGGGGCGGGACGAGCCGCACGCGTTCGAGTCGCTGCCACCGCTGGTCGCGGCCGCGGCGGACGAGCGCCACTACGGCGGCCTCCACGGCCAGCCGACCGGCAACGTCCGGGTGCAGTGACACGGCCGACCGAGGCGGTGCGGTGGCGGGCCCCGTGGGCCGGGGTTACCATGGCGCGGCCCGTCCTCGAGACGGGCGCCTGTGGTTCGCACGTCGTTCCCCGGGGGTGTAGCTCAGCCTGGTAGAGCACTTCGTTCGCAACGAAGGGGCCGTCGGTTCAAGTCCGATCACCTCCACGCAGCACCTCCGAGATCCCGCCCCTCCGTGGCGGGATCTCGTCGTCTGGTCACCGCTGGCGCCCGGGGATCGATGCCAGCCCACGCGTCGGGGACAGCCGATCGGCTTGATCTCGTCACCCCGCGAGTACCGTCTTGAGCCGCCGCCACAGATCGGGACTGGCGCATGGAACTCACCCACGACGACGTCGCACTGGTCACCGGGGGCGCCTCGGGACTGGGCCTGGCCACCGCTCGCCGGCTCGCCGCGACCGGTGCCGGGGTCGTCATCGTCGACCTGGAGCAGTCGGCCGGCGCCGAGGTGGCTGCCGACCTGGGAGACGACGCGATCTTCGTCCCGGCCGACGTCACCGACGGCGACGCCGTGCAGGCGGCCGTCGACGAGGCCGGGAGGCTCGGGCGACTGCGGGTTGCGGTCAACTGCGCGGGCATCGGCACGCCGGCCCGGGTGCTGTCGCGGGACGGCGCTCCGTCGTCGCTGGAGGCCTACCGGACGGTGATCGAGGTCAACCTCGTGGGCACCTTCAACGTCATCCGGTTGGCTGCTGCCGAGATGGCTCGCCACGATCCGGTGGGCGAGGAACGTGGCGTCATCGTCAACACGGCGTCTGCCGCGGCGTTCGACGGCCAGGTCGGCCAGGCGGCCTACTCGGCGTCCAAGGGCGGGATCGTCGGCATGACCCTGCCCCTGGCGCGCGACCTGGCCCAGTGGCGGGTCCGGGTCATGACCATCGCGCCGGGCCTGTTTCGCACGCCCTTGCTGGCCGGCCTCCCGGAGGAGGCCATCGAAGCCCTGGAGCAGCAGGTGCCGCATCCGTCACGCCTGGGCGAGCCCGACGAGTACGCCCACCTCGTGACGTCGATCGTGGCCAACACCATGCTCAACGGCGAGGTCATCCGCCTCGACGGCTCGATCCGCATGGGCCCCCGGTGACCGACGGCATCGCGATCGACGTCGGGTTGCTGCTCCTGCGCGTGCTGGTGGGCGTGACGTTCTCGCTGCACGGGATGCAGAAGTTGTTCGGCTGGTTCGACGGGGGCGGCTTCGACGGCACCGCGACGTGGTTCGCGTCGCTGGGCTTCGGCAACGGACGGGCGGCCACCGCCATGGCCGGCGGCAGCGAGATTGCCGGGGGACTGGGGCTGGCGCTGGGCCTGCTGACGCCGCTGTCGGCGGCCGCGGTGATCGCCACCATGACCACGGCCGGGTTCGTCAACAACGCCGAGAACGGGTTCTGGTCGGCGTCCAAGGGCTGGGAACTGAACGGCTACCTCATCGCCGTGGCGTGGGCGCTGGCCACGACCGGTCCCGGTGCGTACGCGCTGGATGCCGCGCTGCTCGCCGACACCGGCCTGCCCCTGTCCGGCGTCCTGGTCGGGCTGGCGGCCCTGGTCGTCGGCGTCGCCGGCGGCTGGACCCGTTGGGCCACCCGCGACCCCTCGTGACCACCCGCGACCCCCACCGGCTCTGAGCCGGACCGGCCGTCTGTGGCCGGAATCATGCACGGCCGGGTGAGGCGCCTACAGGTCGAGGGTGCGGGCGAGGCGGGCGCGCCACCACGAGGGGGTGTGGAACAGCAGCCGAGAGGAACTGGCGCGCTTGAAGTACAGGTGGGCGTCGTGTTCCCACGTGAAGCCGATGCCGCCGTGGACCTGGATGTTGTCGGCGGCCAGTTTGGCCGCGGTCTCGTTGCAGCGAGAGGCGGCCATCGGGACCGCGATCCCCAGTTCTTCGACGTCGTCGTCGGCCAGCACCCGGGCGGCGTGCCAGGCAAGCGACCTGGCGGCCTCCAGCGCGACGAGGTTGTCGGCCAGCAGGTGTTTGATGGCCTGGAAGGATCCGATCGCCCGCCCGAACTGCTTGCGCGTGGTGGCGTAGTCGACGCCCATCTCATGCACGGCAGCAGCGAGCCCGACCTGTTCGTTGGCCAGCAGGACCGCGCCGACGATCCGGGCCCGCTCGACCACGTCGTCGGCGCTGCCCGCCAGCCGGTCGGCGTCGGCCACCTCGACGTCGTCGAAGGCCAGTTCGGCCTGGGGGCGGGTCAGGTCCAGCACGTCCATCGGGGTGACGGACACCCCGGTCCGGTCGGTCGCGACCAGCACGGCCCCATCGCTGGTGGCGATCACCACCAGGTCGGCGACGGCCCCGTCGACGACATGGCGGACGGTGCCCGACAGTCGCCCGTCGACCAGCGTCGGTGCGGGCGCGTCGTCGACCGGCACCGCCACGGCCACGAGCAGGTCACCGGCCGAGATCCGCGGCAGGTGGGTGGCGCGCTGATCGTCGGTCCCGTGGTCGACCAGCACCGCCGTGGCCATGGCGGTCGACAGCAGCGGCAGGGGCGCCACCGCCCGGCCGACCTCCTCGAACAACACCGCGACCTCGGTCCACGAGTAGCCGGCCCCGCCGTGTTCTTCCGGGATGGCCATGGCCTGCCAGCCCATCCCGGCGACCGCGGCCCAGTGGGCCGGGTCGTGCCCGGAGTCGGTGGCCATGATCCGGCGCACCTCGTCGGTGCCGACCCGGTCGCGCAGGAAACTGCGGGCGATGTCCCGCAGGGCGCGCTGCTCGTCGGTCAGGGTGAGGGACTGGATCGTGGAACTTGGACGGGCCTCGGTCGCGACGCGGTGGTTGGGCGGGGGCATGGTCACCGCGGCACCTCGCGCCACGGCACGTCCTTGTCCACCCGCGGTTCGCCCGGCAGTCCCAGCACCCGCTCGCCCAGGATGTTCTTCATGATCTGGGAGGTCCCACCCTCGATCGAGTTCGCCCGCGCACGCAGGAACGCCTTCTGGGGTGTCTGGGCGGGCTGGACCCCCATCTCCGGGGCATGGAGGTCGTACCCGCCCGGGTAGAGCATCCCGTCGGCGCCCAGCAGGTCCATCGTGAAGGTGGTCACGTCCTTGTTGAGTTCGGCCCAGTGCAGCTTGGCGGTGGAGCCCTCCGGGCCGGGGGTGCCGGCGGTGCGCGCGTCGGCGGCCCGCTGCGAGGTCAGGCGCAACGCCTCGGCCTCGATCCACAACTCGACCAGGTGGTCGCGCAGGACCGGGTCGTCGTGGCCATGGTTGGTCCAGGCCGCCACGGCGTCGGCGATCGCCCCGGACCCCCGTGGGGGGACGCCGCCCCCGATCGCGACGCGTTCGTTCATCAGGGTCGTCATCGCGACCGACCAGCCCGCACCCACCTCGCCCAGGCGCATGTCGTCGGGCACGTGCACGTCGTCGAGGTAGACCTCGTTGAACTCGGCCTCGGCGGTGATCTGGTGCAACGGGCGCACCTCGACCCCGTCGGCCTGCATGTCGAGGATGAAGTAGGTCAGCCCGCGGTGCTTGACCGCGTCCGGGTCACTGCGCGTGACCAGCATGCCCCACCGCGAGATGTGGGCCAGCGTCGTCCAGACCTTCTGGCCGTTGACGATCCAGACGTCGCCCTCACGCACCGCCGACGTCGCGAGGTCGGCGAGGTCGGAGCCGGCGCCGGGCTCGGAGAACATCTGGCACCAGACCTCCTCCATGGTGAACATCGGCCGCAGCATCCGGTCCTGCATCGCGTCGGGCGCGTGCGCCACCAGGGTCGCGGCGCCCATGCCGATGCCGATGATGTTGAAGCGGACGTTGGACTGGTCCGCGCCGGCCGTGGCCAGTCGTTCGCGCACGTGGGTCAGCCAGCGTGGCGACAGGCCCAGCCCGCCACGGGCCTCGGGGTGGTGCACCCACGCAAGCCCGGCGTCGAACTGGGCGCCCCAGAAGGCTGCCGGTTC
Organism: Nitriliruptorales bacterium; assembly: GCA_038233055.1. Lineage (GTDB taxonomy): Bacteria > Actinomycetota > Nitriliruptoria > Nitriliruptorales > Nitriliruptoraceae > Salsipaludibacter. The sequence goes on along the minus strand of JBBSMS010000039.1, from coordinate 9,433 downwards.
GGTGGTCGCCGGCGGGTGGTCGGCCAGCAGCCGATCGATCGCGAAGTCCAGTCGGGTCCGGACGTCGTTGGAGGTGGCCTGGCTCACGACGGTGTCCTCGGCAGCGGTGGCCGTCCCGGGGGACGGCGCTGGGGCGGGCTGCCGACGATACTCACCGCCGCACGGGGGGGGAGACCCCCTAGTCTGTCGCCCATCGGAACGTGGACATGGGGACGGGAGTGGGCATGGCAATGGGGGAAGACGGGACGGCGTGCCGGATCTGTGGGGATGCCCGACCCCCGGACGGACCGTGTCCGCACTGTGGTGACCTGCCCGCGCCCGCGTGGCCGTCGTCGGACACCGGGGCACCCGATGGTGCGGCGGCCCCACCGCCGTCGCCCACCCCGGGCGCGTCGACGCCCATGCCCGGACCACCCGGCAGCGGGAGTGGCCCCACCGCCGGCGCGGACCCGTCGCCGACCGGTGCACCCCCACCCGCCTGGGGAGCACCGAGCTCCCCGCCGCCGTCCGGGGGTGTCGACCCGGCGCCGACCGGAGCGCCCCCGCCCGCCTGGGGCGCACCGACATCGCCGCCACCGCCCGGCGCGGACCAACCCGCCGCACCCGGGCAGCCCGGGTCCGCCCCACCGCCACCGGGCTCGCCCGGTGTGCCGACCCGGCCGCCGCCGCCCACGGGCCCGGGCCTGGGGGCATCGGGGGCCCCCCCGACCGACCCACCGCCCGCCTCATCGGGGTCCGGCTGTCGTCGCGTGGCGATCATCCTCGCCGTGATCGCCGTCGTGGTCATCGGGATCGTGATCGTGGGGGCAGTGGTGATCGCCCGGCGGGTCCAGGACCAGGGGATCAGCTTCAACATCGACGAGTCCGGTGGGCTCACGATCGGCGAGGACGCCGGGTACGGCGACGATCCCGAGCTCGACGGGCTGTGGGACGGCTGCGCCGACGAGGACTGGGACGCCTGCGACCAGCTCTACTTCCAGGCGCCCTTCCTGTCCGAGTACGAGACCTTCGGGGACACCTGCGGGGAACGCCGGGAGGAAGGCGGTGACCTGTGCGTCGACGACTTCGGTGACGGCACGAGCACCGGCGGTTCCGGCACGGGCGCCTCCGGCGAGACGTACGGCGACGATCCCGAGCTGGACGCGCTCTGGGACGAGTGCGAGGACGGCGACCTGGGCGCCTGCGACCGGCTGTACCTGACCTCGCCGTTCGACACCGAGTACGAGGAGTTCGGCCGTACCTGCGGCCAGACCCGTGAGCCCGACGGCGGCATCTGCGACACCGGCGGGTGACCGATCTGCGACCCGACCGAGGTGTCACCTCCCCGTCCCGACGGCGGGGACGACGCCACGGCCGGGCGATCACCAGGACGTGCGCCGGTCCGGCACCCGGCGGGGGATCGGTCGTGATCCCGTGATCCCGGGTGACGAGCTCGTGCGGGCGCTGACGGCCGCCGGCGTCACGGACGTCGACGACTCGGCCCTGCGCCGGGCGACCCATGCCGCCGACGCCTCGCTGTACCGGGTGGTGCCGACCGCGGTGGTGTCGCCCCGTGACGCCGACGAGGTGGTCGCCACCGTCACCACCTGCCGGGACCTGGGGGTGCCGGTCACCGGTCGGGGCGCCGGGACCAGCATCGCCGGCAACGCGGTCGGGACCGGCGTGGTCGTGGACTTCTCGCGGCACCTGGATGCGGTCGTGGACGTCGACGTCACCGCGGCCCGGGCCGTCGTCCAGCCCGGTGTGGTGCTCGACGACCTCCAGCGCCTGGTCGCCCCGTACGGGCTGCGGCTGGGGCCCGACCGGTCCACCCATGACCGTGCCACCGTGGGCGGGATGATCGGCAACAACGCCTGTGGAACCCGGGCCCTGCGCCACGGCCGCACGGTCGACCACGTGCGCTCGCTGGACGTGGTGCTGGCCGACGGTCTCCGGGTCGCGGTGGGCGCCGGCGCTGACGCGATCCGACCGCGCGACGGCGCCGACGAGCGTGCCCGGGACCGTGCGGCAGCGATCGACGAACGGGTCCGGGACCTCGCCGTGCGCCACCACGAGGTGCTGGTGGGTGAGTTCGGGCGCTTCCCGCGGCAGGTGTCCGGCTATGGCCTGCACCACCTGGTGGCCGACGCGGTCCCGACCTGGCCCGGGCGCTGGTCGGCAGCGAGGGCACGTTGGGGCTGGTGGTGGAGGCGACGGTCGACCTCGTCGCGATGCCGGCCCACACCTGCCTCGTGCTGGTGTCCTGCCCCGACATGTCGGCCGCGGGTGACCTCGTGCCCGACCTGCTGGCGTTCGAGCCCGTGGCCATCGAGGGCCTCGACGCACGGCTCACCGATGCCCTGCGTGCGCGCCGAGGCCCGGCCGCGGTCCCCGCCTTGCCGCCCGGACAGGTGTGGTTGCTGGTCGAGGTCGACGGTGTGTCCGCGGCGTCGGCGCGCGCGGCCGGCCAGCGGGTCGCCGCCGCGATCGGGCGCCGGCCCCGCATCGCGGCCGAGGTGGTCGTGGACCCCGAGCGGACCCGTCGGGTGTGGCGGATCCGCGAGGCCGGCGCCGGGCTGTCCGCGGTGGCCCCTCCGGACGTCGCGCCCACGCCGGCTGGGAAGACAGTGCGGTCCCGCCCGAACACCTGGGTGACTACCTGCGCGACCTGGCCGACCTGCTGACCGGGGCCGGGTTGACCGGGATGCCCTACGGCCACTTCGGCGACGGGTGTGTCCACATCCGGATCGACTTCCCGCTGCGGGAGGCCGGTGGGCCGGCGGCCTACCGGCAGTTCGTCGAGGAGGCCGCGGACCTGGCGGTCGCCCACGGTGGATCGTTGTCGGGCGAGCACGGTGACGGTCGCGCCCGCAGTGCCCTGCTGGCACGGATGTACTCGCCCGAGGCGATGGCCGCTATGGCCGCCTTCAAGGCGGTGTTCGACCCGGACGGCGTGCTCAACCCCGGGGTGCTGGTGGACCCGCGCCCGATCGACCACGACCTCCGGGCGGACGGCGCCGTGGTGGTGCCGGCGACCGACGGGTTCGCCTTCACCGCTGACGACGGGGACCTGGCCGCGGCCGCCCACCGCTGTACGGGTGTCGGTGCCTGCGTGGCCGACCGACGCGGGCCGGGATCGGTCATGTGTCCGTCCTGGCAGGCCACCGGGGCCGAGGAGGACTCGACCCGCGGTCGGGCCCACGTGCTCCAGGAACTGCTCCGCGGTGATCGCCTGGTGGACGGCGTCGACAGCCCCGAGGTGGACCGGGCACTGGACCTGTGCCTGTCCTGCAAGGCGTGCGCGGTTGACTGTCCGACGGGCGTGGACATGGCGCGGCTGAAGTCCGAGGTGCTGCACCGGCGCCGGGCCGACACGCCGCCGCCGCGCAGCGACCGACTGCTGGGCGCCCTGCCACGGCTGGCCGACGTCACGCGCGTGGCCCCCTCGCTGGCCAACGCGCTGCTGGACCTGCCGGGCGTGGCGGCCGCCGGTCGCTGGCTGGCAGGCATCGACCGGCGCCGTCCGCTGCCCGCGTTCGCGCCGACGACGTTCCGGGACAGCCTCGCCCGGCGGCGCCGTGCCGGTCACGACGACGTCCGCAAGGCGGTGCGGGCCGCGGCCCTCACCGTGCCCCCGGCCGGCCCAGCCGTGCTGTGGGTGGACTCCTTCACCGACCACTTCGCGCCTGCGGCCGCCGTCGCCACGCTGGAGGTGCTGGGCGCCAGTGGCCACGACGTCGACGTGGTGATCGAGGACGCCTGTTGCGGCCTGACCTGGATCTCCACCGGCCAACTGGCGACCGCGCGCGACCAGTTGCGGCGGACGGTGCACGTCCTGTCCTCGCACGGCGGGGCGGACGTCCCCATCGTGGGGGTCGAACCACCGTGCGTGGCGGTCCTCCGGGACGACCTGGTCGACCTGCTGCCCGACGACGAGCAGGCGCGCACCGTGGCCATGAGGGCACGGACCCTCGCCGAGGTGCTGGCCGGTCGTCGACCGCACTGGTCCCCGCCCGACCTCACCGGCACGACCGTCGTCGCCCAGCCGAGCTGCACCACCACGCGGTGATGGGCTGGGCGGCCGACCGGACGCTGCTGGCGGCGACCGGTGCCACGGTGGTCGAGGTGGGTGGCTGTTGCGGGCTTGCGGGCAACTGGGGGATGGAAGGAGGGCCACCACGACGTGTCGGTGGCCATCGCGGACCTGCAGTTGCTGCCGGCCCTGCGGGACGCCCCGGACGCGATCGTGCTTGCCGACGGGTTCTCGTGCCGCACCCAGGTCGACCACCTCGCCGGGCGCCCCGCGCACCACCTCGCCGAACTGCTCCGCCCGCCCTGACCCGACGGCGCCCGGACCCATCCCCTATCGAGTGTGCTCATCGGCCCCGCATGTGGGGCCAGGGCGCTCACTCGACGGAGTTCGTGGCCGGTTGTGGCCGTGTGCCGGTGGCGGTCCGGACGCAGCCGCGACATCGTGATGCCCGACATTGTGATGCCCGACGTCGGCCCGCCCGACGACCGCGGACGCACCACCAGCACGATCCGCCCCTGCCCCCAGATCGCCCCCGCCCGCACATCGCCCGCGAAGACCGGATCCCCCGTGTATGACATGACCGTGATCGACGTGCCCACCCAGGCGCCGTACCTCTCGCCCCAGCCGGCGCCCACTCCTGCCCCCTCCCCGACGCCGAGTCCGGATCCCGAACCGACGCCGTGGCCCACGCCCGACCCCGAGCCGACGCCCGAGCCGGGAACGCCCAAGCCCACGCCGATGCCCGACCCCGATCCGATGCCGGATCCCACGCCCGATCCGATGCCCAACCCGGTCCCGGACCCCATGCCGACGCCCGTCCCGGACCCCATGCCGACGCCCGTCCCGGACCCGTCACCGTCGCCGATGCCCCCGAGCCCGGTGGCCTGACCGGCACGGCCGGCGTCGGCGTCGGCGTCAGGCTGGGTCGGTAGCCGCCACCCGTGACCGGACCAGGTCCGCGGCGTGCACCCGTCCCACCGGCACGCCGTGGCCCAGCATCCGGGTCGCGATCGCATCCTGCACGGACTGGGCGTCCACCCCGGCCGCGCCCAGGAGCGCCAGGGCCGGGGGCATCGCGGCCCGCATGGCGCCGTCCAGGACCTTGACGACGACGCCGTACCCGTCGGCCGTGCCCAGGGCCATCACGCCCTCGGCCCCACCCTTGGCGACGATCCCGTCCAGTTCCTGCATCACGACCGTGTCCTCGGCACCGATCCCGGCCACCGCCCATGGTTCGGCCCGCATCGCCGCCCCGACCCGGCCCAGCGCGTCCGCCAGCGGCGACGCCGGTGCGCCGACGGTCGCCATGTCGGTGCGTTCGTGGGCGCGACGGGCGAGCACGCCCATGGCTCGGGCGAGCCCGCGCGGGGTCGTGGTGAACAGCGGCGCGCCGCAGCCGTCCACCCCGACGTGGACCACCGGGACCCCGGTGGCCTCCTCGACCCGGGCGCGCACGGCTTGCTGGAGCGGATGGTCGACGGCGCGGTAGGTCGCGAGGTCCCACCCGGCGACGACACAGGCCACCAGCATGGCGGCGTGCTTGCCCGAGCAGTTGTGCCGGAGCGGGTCCGCCGTGCCGCCGGCCCGCACCAGGTCGTCGCGCGCCCACTCCTCGCTGGGCCATGCCGGTGGCGTCTGGAGTGCGCTGCCGTCCAGGCCGGCGTCGGCCAGCACCGACCGGACAAGGTCGACGTGGTCTGGATGGCCCCGGTGGCTGCCGGCCCCGATCGCCAGGTCAGCCCCGGCCAGCGGTGCGCCGGCCAGCAGGCAGGTGGCGGCCTGGATCGGCTTGAGCGACGACCGCGGGTTGATCAACGCCTCCGGGTCGCCGACTGCCACCACCACGTCGCCGGCGGGATCGACCACCACGGCATGCCCGAGGTGGCGCGACTCGACGAAGCCGGAGCGGGTCGTGACCGCCAGTTCCTCGGCCCCGGCCAGGGGGACGCCCGGCGTGTCCGCGCGCAGGGGCGCGTCGGTGGTGGTCCCGGAGCGGGAGGGCGGCACGGGCACGGTGGATCCTGGTGGTCGGAGGTGGTGGGGCGGGGCGTCGGCCCGGACCGGGCCGTGCGACGTCCGCGGTGATGTCAGCCGAGTTCGATGTCGGCGACGCCGTCCAGGGGGGTCGATCCCCGCACCAGCGCGCCGTCCATGTCGAGCAGGAAGTGTCGTCGCGTCATGGTGCGGAAGCCTACAGACGTCGCTCCCACTCGCGGCGACGTGCCCCGGCGACATACCCGGCGAGGGACCGGACCCGCAGAAGGAGCGCAGCGAGTTCTGCAACCTGCCCGAGCGCCCCAGCGCGAGGGCAGGCGTCAACGGTGGTCGATGATCCGCGCGGCCTTGCCCTCGGACCGGTCCAGGGTCCCGGGGTCGGCCACCACCGCGTCGACCGTGACGCCGCACTGCTGCTTGACGGCGGCCGCGAGGTCGTCGGCCAACCGGGCCGAATCGTCGGCCGTGGTGTCGTCGCGGCGCTCGACCTCGATGGTCAACTGGTCCAGGCGGTCAGGCCGGGTCAGGACGCAGCGGTAGTGCGGGGTCAGCCCGGGGATGCCCAGCAGCACCTCCTCCAACTGGCTCGGGAAGACGTTGACACCCCGGACGATCATCATGTCGTCGTGGCGACCGACGACCTTGTCCATGCGGCGGAAGGCCGGTCGTGCGGTGCCCGGACGCAACGTCGTCAGGTCACCGGTGCGATACCGGATGATCGGCAGCGCCTGCTTGGTCAACGACGTGAAGACCAGTTCGCCTTCCTGCCCGTCGGACAGCACCTCGCCGCTCTCGGGATCGATCACCTCGGGCAGGAAGTGGTCCTCCCACACGTGCAGGCCGTCCTTGGTGTCGACGGACTCCTGCGACACGCCGGGGCCGATCACCTCGCTCAGCCCGTAGATGTCGACGGCGTGGAGGCCGCAGCGTCCCTCGATCTCGGTGCGCATCGCGTCCGTCCAGGGCTCGGCCCCGAAGATCCCCACCTCGAGGCTGGTCGATGCCGGGTCGATGCCACGCTCCTCCATGCGATCCAGCATCGCCAGGAAGTACGACGGCGTCACGGTGATGATCCGCGGCTCGAAGTCCTGCACCAGGTCGATCTGCCGGTCGGTGCGACCCCCCGAGACCGGGACCACCGTGCACCCCAGTCGTTCGGCGCCGATGTGGATGCCCAGTCCGCCCGTGAACAACCCGTACCCGTAGGCGTTGTGGAGGACGTCGCCGGGGCGCGCGCCCGCGGTCGCCAGCGACCGGGCGACGACTTCGCCCCAGACGTCGAGGTCGGCGGAGGTGTACCCGACGACGGTGGCCTTGCCGGTGGTGCCCGACGACGCGTGGATGCGGGCGACCCGGTCACGGGGCACCGCGAACATGCCGAACGGGTAGCTGTCGCGCAGGTCGGACTTGGTCATGAACGGCAAGCGGGCGAGGTCGGCGAGGTCGGTGAGGTCGTCGGGGTGGACGTCGGCGGCCGCGAAGGCCTCCCGGTGGTGCGCGACGTGGTCGAAGGCATGGCGCACGCTCCACTGCAGCCGCGCCAGTTGCAGCGTGCGCAACTCGTCGATGCCGGGATCGTCCGCCGCGTCGATGATCGGCTCGTGGGCAGGCGGCGTGGCGGTGGCGTCCATGCAGGATCCTCGGCGTGGCGACTCCACCACGCTAGGGCTTGCAGCCTGCACTCGACCGTCCGTCGGCGGCCGTGGCGGTTAGGGTGGCGCTGGCCGCGCGACCGCGGCTGCGCACCCGACCGAGCAGGAGGGCCGTCGATGGCCGTGACCATGACCATGGAGGAACTGGGCGAGGCCGATGGGCTCGACCTGGGGGCGTCGGACTGGTTGGAGGTCACCCAGGACCTGGTGGACCAGTTCGCCGACGCCACCGACGACCACCAGTGGATCCACGTCGACGCCGAGCGCGCCGCCGAGGGCCCGTTCGGAGGCACGATCGCCCACGGCTTCTGGACGATCGCGATGCTCCCGACCCTGCTGGGCGGGATGATGCAGGTCACCGACTCGAAGATGGGGGTCAACTATGGCTCGGACCGCGTCCGGTTGACGGCACCCGTGCCCGTCGGCAGCCGCGTCCGTGCCGTCGCCACCATCGACGAGGTCGAGGAGAAGTCCGGCGGGCTCCTGATGCACGTCGACGTCACCGTCGAGATCGAGGACGCCGACCGCCCCGCCCTCGTGGGTCGGGTGCTCCTGCTGCGCATGTGACCGCCATACCGGCAACGACCACCAGGCCATGACGACGAGACGGGCACCCCCGCAGGGGTGCCCGTCGTGTCGTGCAGGCGCAGAACGAGCGAAGCGAGTTCTGCAACCTGCCCGAGCGCCCCAGCGCGAGGGCAGGCGCTCAGCTCACCTGGAAGCAGGGCTCCTCGAAGGTGTAGTTCGCCGCGGTGTCGCCACCGAAGGCCTCCTCGGTCGTCGTCAGGCCGGTCGGGCCCTCCGGGTCCGGGGTACCGATCGTGGACACGCGCAGGCTCTGGCTGTCGGGGTCACCCGACAGGTCCAGTTCCGGCAGTGCGTCGTTGTAGCCGACCGTGGTCGAACTGGCCGCGGCCAGCACGCCCTCGGGGGTCAGGTCGCCGGCCTCGTAGGCCGCGTCCAGCACGCCCTTGAGCGGGTAGGACATGATCCAGCCGAAGGTCGCACCGTCGTTGGCCGGCTCCGGGATGGCCGCCTGCAACTCCTGGTGCGCGGTGGTCGTGCCCTGGTAGCCCTCGAACGGCGACACCACGATGTAGCTGGATTCCAGTACTGGTGCGACCGGCGAGTCGAGCAGCGCGCCGTTGTAGGTCGGGTTGGAGCCGACGTAGCGACCCTCGTAGCCCTGCTGGGCCAACCCACCGACGATCTGGCCGAGTTCGGTCGGCCCGGTTGCCAGGAACACGGCGTCGGGGCTGTCACCCGCGATGGTGCCCACGGTGGCGGCGACGTCGCCGCCGGCCGAGATCGGGACCTGGGTGATGTCCTCGCCCACGACCTCGATGCCCTGGGCCTCGGCGGCGATGCGCACGCCGGCGGCCCAGTCCTCGCCGTAGTCACCGGGGAACTTGACGATGGCGAGCGATTCGATGTCCTCGGCGACGTAGTCGACGCCGTTCATCGCGGCGGCGCAATACGACGAGCCGGTCTGGAGGATGTTGGGGTCGAACGCCCACCCGGACCACCAGGTCATCGGCACCGCGACCATGCTGTCCTCACGCATGGCGTCGATCACCGACAGCGACTGGGACGTGCCCAGCGACTGGGCGATGGCCAGCACCTCGCCGCGGATCTTCTCGTACTCCTCGGCGTGGATCTGCGGGTTGTACTCGGCATCCTGCGTGTACTCGGTGACGTTGACGTCGTAGGCGTCACCGATGCCGCCGTTTTCGTTGACGTTGGCCCAGAACGCGCCCTGCGCGTCGGTGATCGG
>JBBSMS010000038.1:0-26354 GCA_038233055.1 Nitriliruptorales bacterium | reverse complement strand
TCGGTGGGCCGGACTTCTTCCGAGACGCCCTGGGGTGGTGGGCATGACGACCGACGACGTGCAGGTGCGCACGGCCATCGCGGCGGCGGGTCGGTCGCTGCTGGACCGTGGCTATGCCCACGGCGGTGCGGGCAACATCAGTGTCCGAACGACCGGCGGCATCCTGATGACACCCACCGGTAGGTCGCTTGGCGCCATCGACCCGGAGCGGCTGTCGTTGGTGACGCCCCAGGGCGTGCCGGTGGCTGGTGACGCCCCGACCAAGGAAGCGGCGGTGCACCTGGCGGTTTATGCGGCGCGGCCGTCGGCGACCGCGATCGTTCACCTGCACGCCCCGCACTCGACCGCCGTGTCGTGCCTGGCCGATCTCGACCCCGCGGACACGATGCCACCACTGACCGCCTACCACGTCATGCGGGTCGGTCGACTCCCCTTGGTGGGCTACCACCCGCCCGGTGATGCTGGCCTGGCCGAGGAGGTCGCGGGGTTGGCGGGTGACCATCACGTCATGCTGCTGGCCAACCACGGGACCGTGGCGTCGGGCCATGACCTGGCCGCCGCACTTGCCGTTGCGGAGGAGATCGAGCAGACCGCGCGGCTGGTGCTGTTGCTGGGGAATCGCGTCACCCGACCGCTCGACCCCGACCAGGTTGCGCAGCTCGCTCGTCGGTGACGGCTCCCTCCGTAACTCAGGTCATGCGGTGGACGCCCACGCCGACCTGACGGCGGGGACGAGGGTGGCGAAACGGGCGCGCCGCGCTGCATGCACCACAACCCGGTCGGGGCGCGGTCCTCGCGCGGCGCTGCGCGTCGGCCGAAGTCGTCCGCCGATGTCCTCGGTCGGGACGGCCCCGATCCCGAGCGCCCCCAGCAGCGCGGCACCGCGGCCTGAGGCATCCGGGATGTCGACGGCGGCCAGGGGGCAGTCGAGCACGTCGGCCAGCAGCCCGAGCCATGCGTCGGACCGGGCACCACCGCCAGCGACCGACACCACGTCGTCGGACACACTCCCGCCCAGCGCAGCCAGCGCGTCGTGCAGGGAGAAGGCAACGCCCTCCAGGGCGCTGCGGGCCAGGACGTCACGATTGTGGTCCCGGCTCAGCCCCACCCACGCCCCCCGCAGGTCCGTGTCGAGGTGGGGAGTGCGTTCGCCCACCAGGTGGGGCAGGAACACGGGGTCGTCCGGCATGAGCGCGACCGTGGCGGTGTCGTACAACTCGGGCCAAGTCATCCCCAGGATGCGACGGACCCACTCGAGGCAGAGGCCGACGTTCAGGGTTGCCCCCATGGCATACCAGCGCTGTGGCATCGCCGCCCGGTAGGTGTGGACGCCACGCTCCGGGTGCGTTCGGGGCGCGTCGAGCGGGGTCGCCACCTGGCCACCGGTTCCGAGGGTCATCTGGACGCTGCCGACGTCGGTTGTGCCACTGCCGACCAACGCCGCCGCGGTGTCGGCCGCACCGGCCACGACCGGGGTGTCGGCCGGCAGGCCAAGGTCGGCGGCGACCCTGCCTGCCACGGTGCCGACGACGACGGATGACTCGGTCACCGGCGGCAACAGACGGGGATCGATGCCCACCGTGGCAGCCACGTCCAGGGCCCAATTATCGGCGGGCAGGTCCCACAACAAGGTGGCCGAGGCATCGCTGGCATCGGTGCCCATCTCCGCGACGAGGTCCGTGACGAGCCGACTGCGCACCCAGTCCTTGGGCAGCAGCGCGGCTGTCGCCCGGTCCAAGACCGCCGGCTCGTGATCGCTGAGCCATGCCAACATCGGGCCGGTCATCCCGGGAACGAACGGGTTTCCCAGACGGGCACGTCGCGGAGCCGAGAGTTCGAACCAGGCATCGAGTTGCCGCACGGCACGCTGGTCTGGCCACAACATCGCCGGTCGCAGGGCCCCGGCGTGGTCGTCCACCAGGACCAGACCATGCATCTGGCCGGACACGCCGATCGACACGACCGTCCCATCGACGGCCTCGACAGCCTCGTTGACGGCTGCCACCACCCCCTGCCACCAGTCGTCGGGGTCGGCCTCGGCGTGTCCGGGCGCCGGTGTTTGGACGGGATGGGGCCTGCCTGACCGGGCGACCTGGAGGCCGGCGCCGTTGACGATCACGGCCTTGACCGAGCTCGTGCCCAGGTCGATGCCGAGATGGAGGTCGCGGGCAGTCATGACGGGGCTCCCACGTCGCGGGTGGTGCACCAGGACAAACCGAGGTGGGATGTTCCGGCCAGGATGACCTCGTCGTGCCCGGAACCTTCGGTTCCGCCTTGTCATGGCCAACGGGCAACACTAGGGTAGCCATGTCCACCAGAAAGACAACGTTGTCATCCATCTTGTCGAGCCAGGGCGGCGACCCTGTCGGTCGCCCCAACATCGTCGTGATCGTGTCGGATGACCATGCCGCCCACGCGATCAGTGCCTTCGGCAGCACCATCAACACCACGCCCGGTATCGACCGCATCGCCCGCGAGGGCGTTCGCATGGATGCCAGCTTCTGCACCAATGCGCTGTGCGCGCCCAGCCGGGCCGCGATCCTGACCGGGACCTACAACCACGTCAACGGGATGCGGTCCAACGGTGAGTCATTCGATGCTCGACAGCCATCGTTCCCGGCGCTGTTGCAGGCAGCGGGCTACCAGTCGTTCCTGTCCGGGAAGTGGCATCTCGGTCATGGTGGGATCCACGACCCGGTGGGCCTCGATCGGTGGTCGATCTTGGACAAGCACGGGACCTACCTCGACTCGGAATTCCTCGGTCCCGACGGTGAACGGGTCGTGCGGCCGGGGTACGTGACCGACGTGATCACTGACACGGCGTTGGACTGGTTGCGCGATCGCGACCGAGACCGGCCGTTCTGTGCGGTCATCGCCCACAAGGCTCCGCACGAGCCCTGGGTCCCTGCTGATCGGCATGCGCAGTGGCTGGCCGACGACGACGTCCCCGAGCCAGAGACGTTCATCCCCGACTTCTCGGGACGTGGCACGCCGTCGAAGGTGGCCACCATGTCGATCCTCGACGACATGCCACTGGAGGACTTCAAGGTCGAGGTGCCCGCCGACCTGGACCGGGAGCAACAGCGTCGCTGGAAGTACCAGCGTTTCATCAAGGACTACCTGCGGGTGGTCAGGGCGCTCGACGAGAACGTGGGGAGGGTGCTGGACTTCCTCGACGATGACGGCATTGCCGCCGACACCGTCGTGATCTACACCTCTGACCAGGGCTTCTACCTGGGTGACCACGGCTGGTACGACAAGCGCTTCATGTACGACCAGTCGCTCAAGGTGCCGACAGTGGTTCGCTACCCACGTGAGATCTCAGCGGGTACCACCACGGACGCAATCGTCCTCAACGTCGACCTTGCTCCGACCTTGCTCGACTATGCCGGGGTCGAGGTGCCCGCCCGGATGCAGGGGCGTTCAATGCGCGAGGTGCTGGCCGGGGCCACACCGACCGACTGGCGCGACACCATGTACTACCGGTACTGGGTCCACCGGGACCGGCCCCACAACGTCTGGTCGCACTATGGCGTTCGATCCGACCGTCACAAACTGATCTGCTTCTACGCACAGTCGTGCGACACGGTGGACTCGAAGCCGGAACCACGCCCGGTCGAGTGGGAGTTGTACGACCTCGCCAAGGATCCCTGGGAGTTGCACAACCGGTTTGACGACCCTGGTTACGTCTCGATCCGCCAAGACCTCGTCGCCGAGTTGCTCCGGCTGCAGGAACAACTCGGCGACGGGGATTGCGCACCTGCTGAGGTCCTCGTGGCAGCACTGCCGGCGACACGATGAGTGCCACGCCACCGGTCGAAGCGGTTGCTGCTCCATGGCCACCGTCGGGCACCACCGTCGGACCCCGACGGCCCTCCGTCGCTCGGGCCCCGTCATGGCCCATCTGACCTTTCCCGACCTCTTCACCTGGGGCACGGCCACGTCGGCCTACCAGATCGAGGGAGCCGTCGACGTCGACGGTCGGGGCGAGTCCATCTGGGATCGGTTCAGCCACACACCCGGTCGCACCGCCGGCGGTGGCACGGGTGACGTCGCGTGTGACCACTTCCATCGGCTCGATGACGACCTCGACCTGCTCGCGGATCTCGGCGTCGACGCCTACCGGTTCAGCATCGCGTGGCCGCGGGTGGTGTCGGCGGGCACAGGACCGATCAACTCGGCCGGCCTGGACTTCTACGACCGGCTGGTCGACGGTCTGCTCGACCGCGGCATCACCCCGGCAGCCACGCTGTACCACTGGGACCTGCCCCAGGCGTTGCAGGACCGAGGTGGCTGGCGCAACCGTGACGTGGCCGGATGGTTCGCCGACTATGCCGCCGCCGTCTTCGACCGCCTTGGCGACCGGGTCGACCTCTGGATGACGCACAATGAACCTTGGATGTCGGGCTTCATCGGCCACTGGCGCGGGGTGCACGCCCCTGGCACGACCGACCTGCAAGCCGCGCTCGAGGCGATCCACCACATGCTGCTGTCACACGGTCTGGCCACACAGGCCCTGCGCGCGGCCGATCATCCCGGCAACATCGGGATCGTGTTGAACCTGCAACCGCACAGACCGGTGCGCGACACCGCCGCAGACCGGGCAGCCGCCCGGGACTCGGACGGCTACTGCAATCGTTGGTTCCTCGACGCCATCATGCGGGGGTTCTATCCGGCCGACACGCAGGCGCTGTTCGAGGGTGCAGGCGTCCACTTCGACATGGTCGCGGACACCGACCTCGAGGTGATCGCGACCCCGACCGACTTCCTGGGCATCAACTACTACTCGCTCCGCCGCGTCATGGCTGACGACACCGAGTTCACCTGGAAGGTGCACGAACCGCCCGACGAAGGCGTGCCACGCACGTCGATGGGCGTGGAGATCCATGCGGACAGCCTCGTCGACCTGCTGCGGCGGGTGGCTGACGACTACGACAACCCACCAATCCTCATCACCGAGAACGGCGCTCCCTTCGACACCAGCCTCGACGACGACGGCCGCCTCCGCGACGACGATCGCATCGCATTCCTGACCGACCATCTCCAGGCTGCCCACCGGGCACTGCGGGCCGGAGTCGATCTGCGTGGCTGGTTCGTGTGGTCGTTCATGGACAACTTCGAGTGGGCCGCCGGGTACGCACCCCGGTTCGGCCTGGTCCATGTCGACGACGACACCCTGACGCGCACTCCCAAGGACAGCTTCTGGTTCTACCGTGACGTGATCCGCGCCAACGGCGTGCCCGCTGACGAACCGGATCGCCGTACCTGGGCCACCGCATGACCGTGGCTCGCACCGGTCAGCCCGCACCCACGAGAGGTCACCGTGACCACCGCCGATGAGCCGACCCTGCACATGATTGGCCACGCCCACATCGACCCCGTGTGGTTGTGGCAGTGGCCCGAGGGCTGCCAGGAGGCCTTGGCGACCTTCCGCTCGGCACTCGACCGCATGCGCGAGGACGACGAGTTCACCTTTATGGCGTCCACCGCCGCCCTGTACGACTGGGTCCGACTCGTCGATCCGGAGATGTTCGCGGAGTTGCGCGAGCGCGTTGCCGAAGGGCGTTGGGAGGTCGTCGGGGGCTGGTGGGTGGAGCCGGACTGCAACATTCCCACCGGCGAGTCCTTCGTCCGCCAAGCCCTGGTCGGCCAACGGTGGTTCCACCAGCACCTGGGCGTGACGGCCACGATCGGGTTCAATCCCGACAGCTTCGGGCACAACGCCATGCTGCCCCAGATCCTGTCGAGGTCCGGCCTCGAGGCCTATTCGTTCATGCGCCCGTCCGACCACGAGTTGGGGTTGCCCGGACGCACCTTCTGGTGGGAGTCAGATGACGGCTCCCGGATCCTGTCCTTCCGGATCCCGTTCGAATACCTCACCTGGGGCCGCGAATTCGACGCCCACGTGAAGCGGTGCGCCGCCGAGCTGCGGCCTCCCCACCGCCACATGATGTGCTACTACGGCGTCGGCAATCACGGTGGTGGGCCAACCAGGGCAAACATCGCCCGCATCGGCGACCTGCAGTCCGATGGCCTGGAGGGTCCCGACGCCCCGACGGTGGTGATGTCCACGCCCAGCCAGTTCTTCGCGGCGGTGCGGGACCAGGGCCTGGACCTGCCCGTGGTCCACGGCGAACTGCAGTCACATGCTCGCGGGTGCTACGCGGCCCACACCCGTGTCAAGGCCTGGAACCGCCGCGCCGAGCATCGGCTCCTGGACGCCGAGCGTCTGGTCGCCGTCGCCGCCCGAACCGTCGACGTGCACGTGGAGGCCGACTTCCAGCGGGCCTGGCGCAACGTGTTGTTCAACCAGTTCCACGACATCCTGCCGGGCACGTCGATCGCATCGGCCTACGTCGATACCCGTGACGAACTCGGTGAGGCGACGGCGATCGCCAACCGGGCCGCGTCCCACGCCCTGCAGGCCATGAGTCATCGTGTCGCGATCGAGCTCATCGACGACACCATGCCAATCGTGGTCTTCAATCCCCATTCGTGGGACGTGACGGCGCCCGTGGAGATGGAGGTGGGCCGCCTGCCAGAGCATCCGGTCGTCCAGATGGACGACGGCCAGGTGCTGCCCGTGCAGTTGGTGCAATCGGAGGCCACGGTGTCGGGCGGTCGGCAGCGCATCGTGTTCCGTCCGACCGTACCCCCGGTGGGTCACGTGCTCGCCAGGATCGTCGCCGGCACGCCGTCCGCAATTTCGACGGCGGATTCGGCAGCGGATCTGGCACCAGGGTCGTCAGCGGAGACCGGCAACGAGTCCGACGAGGTTGACGACGCCGTCGCTGGCGCCACCCTGTCGCTGGGGGCTGACCATGACTGGGCGGGTACCGACGTCAGCGACGAGCTGATCCTGGACAACGGCCGTGTGCGGGCCCGTTTCACGGCTCGCGACGGCTTCGCGGGCCTGTACGACGCCGCCCACGACCTGGAACTGCTCGCGTCGCCGGCTCGCGTGGAGATGATCGCCGACACCACCGACACGTGGTCGCACGGACTCCACCGCTTCGACGGGGACACGTCGGTCCTGGACGTGCGAGGTGTCCGGTTGGTGGAGGACGGCCCCGTGCGGCGTTGCGTCCGGGTCGAGTACGGCCACGGCAACTCGCGGCTGGACCTGGACGTGCGGGTGTACGCCGGATCGTCGGTGGTGGAGGTGGCGGGGTTGGTCGACTGGCACGACCCCCACCACGTCCTCAAACTGCGCCTACCACTGGACCTGCGCATGCCGCGGGCCAACTTCGAGATCCCCTTCGGCCGCATCGAGCGAGCCACCGACGGCACCGAGGTCCCGGGCCAGCGATGGGTAGACATGTCCGGTGTCGACCGTGGGACCAACCTCGTCCGGGGGCTGACGGTCAGCAACGACGGCAAGCACAGCTTCGACGCCGATGCCGAGGTACTCGGGATCACCCTGGTGCGCAGCCCCATCCACGCCCACCACGACCCGAAGGTCCCCGGCGCCGACACGCGGTACCACCACCAGGGAATGGGCCGCCACGCCTTCCGGCTGTGGCTGTCACCGCATGCCGGGACGTGGGCGGACGCCGGTGCTGCCCGCCTGGCGATGGAGACCAACCAACCGTTGACGGGGGTGGTGGAGTCCGTCCACGACGGGACACTGCCCGCCCGTGGGTCATTCCTGTCCATCGACCACGACAACGTGCTCGTGAGCGCGCTCAAGCCGGCGGAGGATGGGCATGGCCTGGTGATCCGGTGCTACGAGGCCAGCGGTCGTGCCGTGTCCACCACGATTCGGCTGCACGGCCTCCAACGCCGCATCGCGGCCGACTTCGGCCCCCACGAGATCACGACCTTCCTGGTGCCGGACGACCCCGACCAGCCTGTAGCGGAGGTCAACCTGCTCGAGTGGCCCGACTCGTGACCGGCACGGGTGACAAACACCCCACACCACCTGACACCGCGAAGGAGCACCGCCCCACCCTGGAGGCCGTCCCCGCCGAGTCCGACCTGCGACTGGTCGGCGTCGGGTCAGGCTCCGTCCGGATCTGCGTGGCGGTCGTCGATGACGAGGGCACCGAGCAGCTGCTTGCCGTGCGCTCGTCCGGCGCCGGACAGGTGACTCATGAGGGCCACGACTTCCGGGTCGACCTGGCGGTCAGCGATGACGCTCCGACTGCCCGCCTCGACCTTCGCATCCACCACGTCGGCACCGATGCGCGACCCGCCGGGGTGCGCGTATCGGCCCGCTTGCCCGGGACCATGACTCGCCCGCACTGGATGATCCCGGGTGCCTTCTACCGCGAGAACCGACCCGCCGGTGACCTCGGCACGTTTCCACGGGCCGTCCTGGCGCCAGGCGACCCGGACGGTGCCTCACGAGACGGTCCCTTCACGTCGACCTGGTGGTCGATGCGCAGCGACCGGGCGGCCGCACCGGCGGTGTTGGGCTGGACCGACCAGTCCTGTGTCGGCCTGGCCGTTGAACCCGTCACGAGCCTCGGGATGAGCGGCCTCGGCTTCGACGCCGGACCGCCACCGCGGACGTGGGTGGACCTGCCGTGGCGCGAAGGACCGGTGGTCTACGACGGCTCCGAGGTGGCGAAGCCGGCCGAGGCGGCGACCCACGAGTGGGCGTCCGGCGAGGTCCACGAGGTGTCGATCTGGGTGGTTCGGGCCGCCCCGGAACCCCATGCCTATGGTCCGTTCCTCCGTCACATGTATGACCGCCATCGGCGCTCCCATGAGCTGCGGCCATGGGTCACGCCGGACAGGGCGGCGAGACTCACCGCGCACGCCCTGCAACGCTGGCACCACCGAACTGGCGACCAGGTGGGCGGTGATCCAGGCGACGACGTCCTGGTCGAAACGGTCGGCTTCGACCGGGGAGCCCCGGACGTCGACCGGCACGCCATGCACGTGGCCTGGGTGAGCGGCATCCCGTGGGCACATGCCATGGTGCGAGAGTCGGTGCGCACCGGTGACCGGGCCATGGGTGACGCGGGCGCCCGGATTATCGACACGATCTGTCGCAACCGCACCCCCTCCGGTGCGTTCTGGGGCCAGTGGACGCCGTCGGGCTGGAACGGTGGGTGGAACCGGGACCGCGACGTGCTGCATGCCCGGACGCTGGCGGAGGCGACCCTGTTCACCATCAGGACGCTGCAACTGGACGGGGCACCATCCTCACCGTCGTGGCGCCGGGCCGTCGAGGGCAACCTCGCCGTCTGCCGAGCGGCCATGGACGAAGACGGCAACCTCGGTTCCTACTACCACCAGGCAACCGGCGAGGTCGTGGACCGACGTGGCGCCGCTGGCATCCTGTGGATCGCAGCACTGGCCGATGGCGCCGCCCTGTTGGAGCAACCCGACCTGCTCGACACGGCCACACGCGCCGCGACGCACTACGCCAGGTTCGTCGACGACGCGTTCGTGCATGGCGCACCCGAGGACGTGCACCTGGCTCCGACGTCCGAGGATGCCTACAACGCCGTCATCGCCTTCGTCCGGCTCCACCAGGCCACGGGCGGGCAGCGCTGGCTCGACACGGCTTGCCGGGCAGCCGAGTGGATGATGACGTTCCGCTGGACCCACAACGTCACGTTCCACCCTGACACGATCCTGGGCACTTACGCGTTCGCCTCCCGGGGTGCCGACCAGGCCTCGCCGGCCAACCAGCACCTGCACGCCTACGGCCTGGTGGCGCTGGAGGAGATGCTGACACTGTGGCGTGCGACCGGCGACGACCACTGGCTGGATCGTTCCCGGGACAACCTGGCCTGCTTCCTGCAGTTCATCGCACGCCGGGACGGCGACTTCAACGCCCGACGTGGGATGGTCACCGAGCGCTACTACCAGACCAACTGCTTCCAGCCCAAGGGGTCGCTGCTCACCCTGTCGCACGCGTGGTGCCTGGGCGTGACCCTGCTCGGGGCCCAGGTCGCCCTGGCCGACCCGGAGGCCTTCCCCACCGACGGGTCGTGGACAACTCAGCGGGAGGAAACCACGGCGCCATGACCACCACCCCTGATCCAGCCGACCGGGGCGCCCCTCGCGGCACGACGGTCACCCACGACACCACCGACGCCGGACACCTGCTGATCGGTGACACCTGGGAGTTGTGGCTGCCGACGGGCCGAGCCCACGCGCTGGTTGCCGACCGAGACGGCACTCCCTGGTGCGAACCGTTGCTCGCCGCCAGCGTCGACACGTCCGCCGGCACCGACGAGACCCTGTCGGTGGCCGCGCCGACGTTCGAACACACCGACGACGGGATCCGGATTCTCGTCGAGGCCACCAGCACACGATGGGACCGTCGCCGACTGGTCATCGACTGCCGACGCACGACGCTGGCATGGTCGGTGGAGGTGAAGGGCCAGGCCAGCATCACGGACCTCCACCTTCTGGGCAGCCACCTGTCGGGTGACATCGACTGGGGCACCGGATTCCACCGCTCGGGGGCATCCTTCGCCGGGGTGTGGAACCCCGAGCCGTGGGGGCGCGAACGTCGCGTCATCCCCGCGGGTGAGTCGACCTCGCTCGACGTGGTCGGCACATCGCTGCCCGGCAAGCGGCACTGGCTGGCGACGCCACCACCGCTGTGCCTGGCCATGACCCGCACCGCCTCGCCGACGGACCCCACCGCCGTACCGGACGGGCCCTGGCTGGGGATCGGGGTCGCTGCCTCGCTGGCATCATCGACGTTCACGGGCGTGCACTACGAGGCCGAGGAAGGGGCCTGGTCGTTGCGCCTGGCCCATGAGGGCCACTGCGTCGTCGACGGCCACTTCGCCAGCCCCCAGGTGGTCCTGTATCCGGGGATGGACGATCCAGCAACCGCGATCGCGACGCAGGCCGACGACCTGAGAGCGCGGGGTCTCGCCCCGCCCATACGCGACGAGGCGGGCCCGGCGTGGTGGACGGAGCCGATCTTCTGCGGTTGGGGCCAACAGTGCCTGGAGGCGGACGTCGTGGGCGGCCATCCGGGACGACAGGCCACCGCCGCCAACTACGACACGTGGCTGGCTGCCCTGGAGTCACACGGCGTCGTGCCCGGCACCGTGGCGATCGACGACAAGTGGCAGGTGGCCTACGGCACCAAC
Organism: Nitriliruptorales bacterium; assembly: GCA_038233055.1. Taxonomy (GTDB): domain Bacteria; phylum Actinomycetota; class Nitriliruptoria; order Nitriliruptorales; family Nitriliruptoraceae; genus Salsipaludibacter. The sequence continues at coordinate 15,285 of JBBSMS010000038.1, read as the reverse complement.
GAGGTCGACACCGCCAAATGGCCGGACCTGTCGGGTTGGATCGCCCGGCGCCACGATCAGGACCAACGGGTCCTGCTGTGGTGGAAGGCCTGGGATCCCGAGGGACTGCCGCCACAGGAATGTGTGCGGGCACCGGACGGCAGCGTCCTGGCCGCAGACCCGACGAACCCGGCCTACGAGGCACGGCTTCGCGCCGAGGTCGCCCGGATGCTGGGCCCCGACGGGTACGGCGCCGATGGCTTCAAGGTCGACTTCACGGCTCGGACACCGTCAGGCCACTCCTTGCAGGCCCACGGTCCCGAGTGGGGCATCAACCTGCTGCACCACCTCCTGGCGATCCTGTACGACGCGGCCAAGGCCACCAAGCCCGATGCCCTGGTCATCACCCAGACTCCCAACCCCCAGTTCGTCGACGTGACCGACATGCTCCGTCTCAACGACGTCAATACGGGGACCGACGTCGTCGCGCAGATGACCCATCGCGCCACCGTGGCGCGGGCCGCGTGCCCGGGCGTGCTCGTCGACACCGACAACTGGCCGATGCCCGACGGTGACGCGTTCCGCGCGTTCGTCGCCCGCCAACCCGAACTGGGGGTGCCGTCGTTGTACTTCGCCACGGACCTGCCTGTCCCAGGTCCTGCCGGCGGTCCGCCCCATGCCGACTGGGCGGGCTACCGCGAGGCTCGCGGTGACGACGTTGCCCCCCGGGGTCCGGCGTCGGTGCCGATGGAGCCACGCGACATCCAGACCATCCAGCAGGCGTGGCACGCCTGGCGCGCTCGACGACAGGCATGCACATGACCCAACCGACCACGGACCGCCGGCGACCGCGGCCGATGCTCGAACTGCTGGAACCTGCGCGCCTGGCGGGCTACGCCGTGCCCGCGTTCTCGGCTCGGTACCTGGCCTGCATCCGTCCGGTCATGCAGGCCTGCATGACCCAGCGGGCACCGTTCATCCTCGAGATCAGCCAACGTGAACTCGGCTGGTTCGACCTCACCCCGGCCGCCTTCCGTGACCGCGCCCACGCCGTGGCCGACGACCTGGACCTGGACGTGCCGTGGGTGTTGCACCTGGACCACACGTGGGAGGAGCAACGCATCCGAACGGCCATGGACGCCGGCTTCACCTCCGTGATGTTCGACGCCTCCGCCGACGACCTCGACCGCAACATTGCCCGCACGGCGGCCATGGTCGAAGAAGCGCATGCCCGCGACGTGCAGGTCGAGGCGGAACTGGGTCGCCTGACGACGACGGACCAGTTCGAGGCGTCGGGCGGAGCCGAGTTTTACACCGATCCGGACGAAGCTGGTCGGTTCGTCACCGAGACCGGATGCGACGCGCTGGCCGTGTCGGTGGGCACGGCGCACGGGGCCTACCCGGCGGGTGGACCGACCATCGACCTCCACCGCCTGGAGGCCATCCGGGCGGCCATCGACACGTGCCCACTGGTGCTGCACGGCGGTTCTGGCGTGCCAGCACCGACGGTCCGATCGGCGATCGAACTGCCCGGCGGCGGCATCGCCAAGATGAACATCGCCACCGACCTCGAGCAGGCACTCCTGGGTGCCACCGGGGGGGAACGTCGCACCTCTCGTGAGCTGGACGAGCTGGACACGCCAACGTTGTCGAACGGTCTCGCTGCGGTTCGAGAGGTCGCGATCAGTAAGATCCAGCTGCTGGGAACAGGGGACCGCGCATGACCGACGACGACGCCACCCGAGACGTCCACCCCGGGAGCACCGAGCGCGAGGGTCGCGTGTGGTCGAGCGGTGGTGACAACGTTGTCGACTCGTCGACCACCCCGAGCGGGGCGGGGCCACGCCCCACGATGAGGGATGTCGCCCGACTCGCCGAGGTCAGCATCAAGACGGTGTCCCGCGTTGTCAACGAGGAAGGCAACGTCCGGGCACGGACGATGGAACGCGTCACGGCGGCCATCGACCAGTTGGGGTTCCAACGCAATGACTTGGCGCGCAGCCTGCGACCCGGACAGTCGAGCTCGACCGTGGGACTGGTGGTCGGTGACATCGGCAACCCCTACTTCGCCGGTGTCGTCGGCGGGGTCGAGGACATTGCGCGACTCCACGGCCACATGGTCGTCGCGGGCAGCACCGGCGAGGTCGCCAACCATGAGCGGGAGTTGGTCTCCACCCTGTCGTCCCGGCGGGTGGACGGAATCATCGTGGTGCCGGCCGGCGAGGACCATCGTCACCTCGAACCGCCACGTCTGCGCGGGATCCCGGTGGTGTTCGTCGACCGGCCGCCCGTCGACCTGTCCGCGGATGCCGTGCTGGTCGACAACCGGGGGGCCGCTCGCGACGGCGTGTCGGCGTTGCTCGACGACGGGCACCGGCGGGTGGCAGTACTGGCAGACCGCCACGAGACCTACACCACCCGGGAGCGACTGGCCGGCTATCGCGAAGCCCACGGCGTCCGCGGACTCGGCGTGGTCGACAAGTTGGTCCGTCCCGACTGCGGCGACGTGGCCGGTGCCGAGAAGGCGACAACGGAACTGTTCGAGACCCCAGATCCCCCCACCGCGATCTTCACGATCAACAACCGCATGAGCCTGGGAGCACTGCGCGCGATGCACCAGCAACGCCGCCACGTCCCCCTCTTGGGATTCGACGAACTCGAGTTCGCCAACCTGGTGCAGGCCAAGATCACCCTGATCGCCCATGATCCCCGCATCATGGGCCAACGCGCCGCCGAATTGCTCTTCGAACGGCTCAACAGCGAGGTCGATGACGACGTACCTCCCCGCCGCGTCGTCCTGCCGACGACCAGGATCGTCCACGTCCCCGAGGGGTCAGCATGACGCTCGAACTGCTCGCCCCGAACCAACCGCCTCGAACCTTTCCGGGGGGCCCCGCCATTGCGCAATTCCGGGGTATCGAGTCCGGGCGCATCGACCTGCCCGAGGACTGGGTCGCGTCCACCACGACCCTGCACGGGGAGGCCCGGGCAGGACTGAGTCGACTCTCCGACGGTCGTTGGCTGCGTGACGCCGTGGCTGCCGATCCCGATGCATGGCTCGGCGCGGACCACGTCGGACGCTGGGGCGCCGATCCCGGACTCCTGGTCAAGCTGCTCGACGCGGCCGAGCGCCTGCCCGTGCATGTCCACCCCAACCGAGCCTTCGCCGGGCACCACCTCGACTGCGACTGGGGCAAGACCGAGGCGTGGGTGGTCTTGGGAGCCGAGGGTGCCAACCCGGCCGTCCACCTGGGGTTCACACACGATGTCGCGCGCGACCAGCTCGACGAGTGGGTCAGCAACCAACGAGTGGCGGCCATTTTCGACGCGATGCACACCGTGCCGGTCGCGGTCGGTGACACCGTGATGGTGCCGGCAGGCGCCCCGCACTCGATCGGTGCGGGTGTGTTCGTCCTCGAGCTGCAGGAACCCACCGACTTCTCCATCATGCTTGAGTGGGAAACGTCCGCATCCGGCGCGATCACCGGCGACGGCGACCCCGACGTCCACCTCGGGCTCGGTGTCGACCTCGCGATGGACTGTGTCGACCGGACCGCCTGGTCGGACGGACGGCTGGCGGAGCTGCGATCGTCCCGGCGGCTGGGCGTCGGTCCGTCGACGTCCCAGCGTCTGCTTCCCGTGGCGGCGGATCCATACTTCCGGGCCGACGTCGTCCGCGGACCATGGGACGATCTCGAGGCATCCTTCACGGTCCTGGTGGCCGTCGAGGGTTCCGGCACGGTCGCGACGAGTGACGGTGACGAGGTGGACCTCCGACACGGTGAACTGCTGCTCGTGCCGTATGCCGCCGGCCGGGTGACGATCTCGGAGGGTCTGGAGGTGGTGCGGTGTCGGCCACCCGATCCGACGGCACCGGTGTCGTGACCACGGGCCTGCTGCTGGGACTGGACGTGGGCACCACGAACGTCAAGGTCATGGCGGCTGACCTCCATGCGAACCGCTGGTGGGTCCACTGTGCCCCGACTCCGTGGCAGAGCGATCGGGAACTCGGCGGCTGGATGGACCCTGCTGACCTGCTCGCCACGATCACGCGGCTCCTCACGACGGCTGTCGACCACCATGGCGACCGGCCGGTCCGAGCCCTCGGTGTGACCGGGATGGCCGAGAGCGGGGTGGTGACCACGCGAGACGGTCGTGTGGTCACGCCGGTGCTGGCGTGGCAAGGCCAGCGTGGTGCCCAGGATGCGAGCCTGCTCGGTCGCGAACTGCCCGACTTCTCGGTGACCACCGGGTTGCCCGTCGGACCCAAGCCGTCACTGGTGTCCTGGCACTGGTGGGAGCGCGTCCGTGGCAGCCGTCCACGGGACGCAACGTGGGCGAGCGTTCCGGAATGGGTGGTGTACGCCCTGGGCGGCCAGCGCGTCAGCGAGGTCTCCCTGGCCGCGAGGACCGGGTGGTTCAACCTCGACGAACGGGACTGGTGGGACGAGGCTCTGGCGTGGGCGGGAACGAACCGGAACCAGCTCGCACCACTGGCGCGTGCCGGGCAACCGATGGGACATGCAGCCCGGCCACGTGCCTGCGTCGGCGCCGTCCTGACGGTCGCCGGTCACGACCATCCGTGTGCGGCCGTCGGTGCGGACGCGACCAGCCCCGACGTCGTGGTGCATTCCTGCGGAACGGCCGAGGTGCTCGTCCGCACGCTGACGGGACTGCCGAGTCGTGAACGCCGGTGCGATGTCGTGAATGCCGGTTTCGCGGTGGGGCCACACGTGGTCGAGGGGAATCATCTCGTCATCGGGGGCCAGCCCAGCGGAGGTCGCCTGTCCAGGGTCCTGGAACGCCTGTCCCTCCCCGGACCTTCGGACGCCGACGACCTCGCACGGGCCTTCACGACGAGCGATCCGGGGCATGACGTCGACCTCGTGGGCTTCGCCGATGTCCGGGGCCTGGACCAGTGGCTGGACCGAGCCGTGGTCGTGGACGGTGCCGCGGCACGCGCCGAGGTGTGGGCCGCAGCGCTCGATGTGACGGCACGGACCTCGAAGAACCGGCTGCTGCAGTTCCTCGACCTGACCGGTGCCGCTGACGAAGTCGTGCGTCTCGGCGGCTGGGGAAGGGACGGGCTCCTCGCCGAACGGATCGCCGCCCTAGACCACCTGCCCGTCGTCACCGGCCCACCGGAAGCGGCAGCCGTCGGCGCCATCGCCTTCGCCGCCGATGCCGCCGGGTTGACACGACCAACGCTGCGATCACCGGAGGACATCTGATGGAGCGCCTATCCGACCACCTGTACCTGCATCGAGACACCTGCAACGTGCCGGTCCTGGCCGATGACGATCATGCAGTGGTGGTCGACGGTGGCGCAGGCGAGGTGCTGGCCCGGCTGGCGGCTGCCGGCCTTGCTGGTGTCTCCGACGTCGTCGTCACCCATCACCACCGTGATCAGGTGCAGGGACTCGCTCGCTTTCATGGCCAAGGTGCGCGGATCTGGGTGCCGGCATCGGAACGTGACCTCATCGCCGATGTCGAGGCTCATTGGCAGGGTCGGCAGGTGGACAACAACTACAACACCCGGCAGGACCGGTTCTCGCTGGCCACCTCCGTCCCGGTGGAGGGATCGCTGCCCCCCTACGTGCCGACGGCGGTTGGGGGCAGCGTGGTCACGGCGATTCCGATGCCAGGCCACACGGTGGGGTCGGTGGGCTACCTGGTGGAGGTTGACGGATCCCGGGTGGCTTTCACGGGTGACCTGCTGTACGGACCCGGGAAGGTCTGGTCGTTGGCAGCGACACAGTGGTCGTATGCCGGAGGCGAGGGGCTCGCGGCCACTGTCCTGTCGTTGCTCGACCTGCGCGACCGCAAGGTCGACCTGGTGGTGCCGTCGCACGGCGCTCCCATGTTCGACCCGGCGGGCGCCATCGACCTTGCGGTCGAGCGCCTGTTGGCGTTGCTCGACCTGCGTGGTCAGCACCGCAACCTGCTGGATCGACGGGCGCGTCCCTTCACCCGGGTGCTTCCCCACCTCCTGCACAACCGGGTCGCCCATGCCAACAGTTATCTGCTGCTGTCGGAGGAGGGCACCGCCCTGGCCATCGACGTCGGCTACGACTTCGACATCGGCCTTGCCGCCGGCACCGACCGAGCGGCGCGCCAGCCGTGGCTCTACACGCTCGGCACCCTCCACGAGGAGTTCGGTGTGGACCGGATCGACGTGGCCATCCCCACCCACCACCATGACGACCACGTCGCCGGGCTGAACCTGCTGCGCGACGTCGAGGGCACCAGCGTCTGGTCGGCAGCCCGGGTGGCCGAGGTCATCCAGGACCCTCGTGCCCACGACTTGCCGTGCACCTGGTACGACCCCATCCCCGTGGACCGCGTGCTGGCCGAGTCCGTGCCCATCAGCTGGAACGAGTACGAGCTCGTCCTGCATCCCCTGCCCGGACACACGAGGCACCAGGTTGCCATCGAGGTCGAGGTGGACGGCCAGCGCGTCCTGGCAACGGGCGACCAGCACACGGGGGAAGGTTGGCTCAACTACGTCTATCAGAACCGCTATCGCATCGGGGACTACGTGGACAGCGGACAACTTTACGTCGAGCGGGAGCCGGACCTGTTCCTGACCGGGCACTGGGGCCCACACACCGTCGACGCGGCCATGCGGACGGACTTCGCCGAGCGGGGCGTTCGCTTGGCCGCCCTGCACCGTGATCTCCTGCCGCTGGACGACCTCGATCTTGGCGCAGAGGGATTCGCGGCGCGCATCCACCCCTACCGCAGCACCATCGACGCAGACGAGGTCGCGATGCTCGACGTCACGGTGCACAACCCCTTCGATCACGAAGCGTCGGTGCGTCTGCGCATCGATGTCCCGCCCGGCTGGCGTGCGACACCACACGAGGTAGCGGTGCTGATCGATGCCAACGCATCGCGCACGGTCCCGGTTGCCGTCACCACCGGCGCCGGTGGACCCACGCGACGGGCTGTCATCCTTGCGGACGTGACCGTCGACGGTCAGCGCCTGGGCCAGCAGGCCGAGGCACTGGTGGACGTCCAGTGAGTGCCCCGCAGCAACTCCGAGGTGTCGTCGAGGGCTTCTACGGTCCGCCGTACCGCCACGACCAGCGGGTTCGTCTCGTCCGGTTCCTGGCCGACGTCGGCATGAACACCTACCTGTACGCGCCCAAGGATGACCTTGGGCATCGCCGGGCGTGGCGCGACGGTCACCTGGCGACCGAGTGGCAACGGCTTGCCGAACTGCGGCAGGTGGGCGCCAGTGTCGGTGTGGACGTGTGGTTCGGGTTGAGCCCACTCCACCTCGACCCGACCGACGAAGGTGACCGCGAGCGCCTCATCGAGGTGTTCAAGCCGGCGCTGGACCACGGCTTCAGGCATCTGTGCCTGCTGGTGGATGACATGCCAAGCGAGGAGTGGACCGAGGGGGGGGAGCAGGAACTGGCACGTGTGCATGCCGAGCTGGTCAACGAATGGTCGTCTCGCATGCGGGGGCACGTCGACCAGGAACCACTCGGCCTGCTGTTCGTCCCGCTGCACTACGAGGGTGATCCGACCAGGCCGCATGTCCGCGAGTTGGGTCGCCTGGTGGATCCCGACGTCGGCATCTGCTGGACCGGCCCCGAGGTGTGTTCGGAGCACCTTTCGGCCGACCACACCGCCGCCATCTCCGCCAGCCTGCGTCGGCCGGTCGTCTACTGGGACAACCATCCGGTCAATGACGGCGCCATGCGAGCCGACCCACACCTGCTGCCGCTGATGGGCCGGGAGCCGGGGTTGGCCGCACACGCCGGCGGCCTGCTCGCCAACCTCGCCATCGAGCCGGAGGCGTCGCTGCTTGCCGTGTCCACCGTCGCCGACTTCCTGGCTGACCCTGATGGCTACGACCGCGACTCGGCCTGGAGGTCCGCGCTCGAACGGGTGGTGGGTGACGCCCAGGATGCCGCGGCGGTCGACGCCCTGGCTCGACTCACCCCGCGCTCGCCCCTGCACCGTGGGGCACCTCCACCCGAGTCCATCACCGAGGCCATTGAGCAGGTGCGCGCCGCCACGCCCGATGAGTTGCCAGCCGCAGCGGCTGCCGTGTACCGGTTGGTCGACGATCTCGGCGTCGTCGTCCAGCAACTCGGACGCCTGCGCAACAGGCCCCTCGTGAGCGACCTGCGGCCCTGGGCACGTGCGCTGGATGCGCAGCGGGTGTGCGTTCAGCAGAGCTGTGCTGCGCTCAAACGCGCGATTCACGCACATGACAACGATGTCTTCTCGGATCAACTCGCCGCTGTTGAACTCGGAAGCGTGCGGGCAGCACCCCACCGGGTTGCCGACGCCGTGCTCATCGACCTGGCATGGGCCTGCCTGCATGCGGCCGAGCGGGCCACGGATGCCAGCTGACGTGCGGCCGGTCGTTCAGCCGACCAGCCGAGCCAGTGCATCGAGCGCCAGCGACGGGCTGGTCAGGACGTCGACCCCGACCTCGACGCCAGGCCCCAGCGCGCCTGCCATCGAGGCCTGGGCGAGCACCACCACGTCGACCCGGCTGGCCAGGTCGATGATGGCGCCCGCAACCTGCGCGTCGTGCTCGTCCTGGCGACCTGCCCGGGCCGCGTCGAAGGCACCCTCGCACAGGACGGACTCGATCACGGGATCCTGGCCCAGACGCCTCGCAATGTGCCTGAGCAGTGCCGTCGTGGGTTCAAGCGTCGTCGACAACGTGGCCAGCACACCGATGCGATCGTGGCCGTCCACGGCGGTCTGGGCCATGGCGGTGTCGACCCGCAGCACCGGTACCTCGACCTCGTCGGCGACGGCATCGACCGCCGGCCCGAGCGTGGAGCAGGTGACCATGACGAGGTCGTGGTCACGGGCAGCCTCGTGCACAAGTCGTGCGACCTCCGCGACGGTTTCGTCGAGCAGGCGTCCATGCTCGAGGGTGGAGGCCAGCAGGTCCGGGCGTACCACTGCATCCACTTGGGCGTCCGGCAGTCGATCCGCGGTCATGGCGCGGAACGATTCGTCGAGGTCGGCGACGGTGTGGAGGAAGGCGATGCGTGCGGGCACGGCGGGTCCGGGCGTCGAGGATATTTCTCCGAACCCTATCGCTGGAGCGGATGGCGAGTTAAGGTTGGCCCAGCCAAACCGAATGCCGGGACCGGTCCGGCCCAACAGCAGGTGGAGACATGCGCAACACGTGGAGAATGGTGTCCGTGGGGGTCGCAGCGGCCTTCGTCATTTCGGCGTGCTCGTCGGGGTCCTCTTCTGGCGGCGACGATGACAACGATGTCAATTCGTCCGCTTCACCCACCGAGACCACCGCCGCCACCGGCGCCACCAGTGCCACCAGCGCCACGACCGGTGACGCGACCCCGGGCGAGGCTGTGCCCGCTTCGGGAGAGCTGTTCGCGTTCGGCTTCGGCTACGACACCGGCGACATCATCGCCCAGACCCGCGTCGACGAGTTCCGGGAGGCCAATCCCGACGTCGACCTCACCTTCAGCGAGGGTGGCTTCGACAGCCAGGGCTTCCTGTCCGCGCTGGCGAGTGACGACCCGCCAGATCTGGTGAACGTGCCCCGCAATGAACTGGGCACCTACGTCGCACGCGGTGTGCTGGCGCCACTGGACGAGTGCATCGCCACCCATGGTGTCAACATGGACGACTTCTATGAAGGTGCCTCGTCTCAGGTGATCGTGGACGGGACCGTGTACGCCCTCCCGGAGTTCTACAACTCGCGCATCTGGATCTTCAACGATGCAGCCTTCGAAGAGGCCGGACTGGACCCCGAGACGATCGACGTCTCCGACTGGGATGCCCTGGCCGACGCCAGCGTGGCGCTCACCCGCATGGAGGACGGCAAGGTGACCCGCCTCGGCCTCGACCCCAAGCTGCCGGAGTTCCTGCCGATCTGGGCACACGCCAACGGCGTCGACCTGATCTCCGACGACGGCCTGACTGCACAGCTTGACGATCCAGCCGTGGCCGAGGCACTCGAGTACGGCAACTCGCTTTACGAGCCCGCCGGGGGCCTGACCGATTTCCTTGACTTCCGCGACACCTGGGACTTCTTCGGGCCCGGCAACCAGTACGCCACGGACCAGTTGGGCGGCATGCCCATGGAGCAGTGGTACCTCAACGTCCTGGCCGAGGCATCGCCAGACCTCGAGATCACCGTTCGGGCCCTCGAGACCCGTGACGGCGAACCCTTCACCTACGCCGACGGCAACTCGTGGGCAGTGACCACCTCGGCTGCCAACCCCGAGGCCGCATGTGCTTTCGCCGCCAGCATGGTCTCGGTCGACTCCTGGGTTGCCGCCGCACAGGCCCGGGACGATGAGCGGGCCGAGTCGGGTGCCCCGAACACGGGTGTCTACACCGGCAATGCCGTAGCCGACGAGATCATCTTCAACGACATCGTCGACCTCAGCGACCAGCCCGTGTTCGAAGCTGCCGTCGAGGTCGTGCTCGACATCCAGCAGTACGGGTTCGGAACGCCGCCTTCCCCGGCCAGCGCCGAGTTCAAGGCTGCCTGGGAGGAAGCCGCGAACCAGGTTCTCAACGGCGAGGACGCTGCACAGTCACTGGCCACTGCCCAGGCCGAGGCGCAGGACGCCATCGACTCGGCCGAGCGCTGATCCACCAGGGCTGACCCACGGGGAAGAGGAGGTCAAGATGTCGACGACGACCAAGGGCAAGCGGTCAGGGTTCCACCTGACGAGTGCCCAGAACCGAAGGTTGTGGATCACGATCTTCCTCGCCCCCTGGTTCATCGGTTTCATCATCTTCCTGGCCGGGCCCATGCTGTGGAGCCTGTGGCTGTCCCTCACCAACTATGACCCGTTGGTACCCAACACGGCTTTCGTGGGACTGGACAACTATCGGGAGGCCGTCGCGGATCCCAAGGTCCAGACGAGCCTGTTCAACACTGTGTTCTTCGCGGTCATCTACGTGCCCGGAACGTTGCTGTCTGGGTTGGGTCTGGCCATGCTGTTGCAGGGTGTCGGCGAGCGATCGGGCGGGTTCTTCCGGACCGTGTTCTACGTCCCGAACGTGGCGCCAGCGGTGGCCGTCGGCGCCCTGTTCCTACTGTTGCTCAACGGCCGCGACGGCCTGGTCAACCGAGGCCTCGAGTTTATCGGGATCCAGGGGCCCAGTTGGCTCAACGATTCCCGCTGGATCAAGCCCGGCATCATCGCGATGATGATGTGGAGCGTCGGGACCACCGTCATCATCTTTTACGCATCCCTGCAGAACGTCCCCAAGCAGTTGTACGAGGCTGCCGCGATCGACGGTGCCACCGGCTGGCAGCGGTTCCGCAACGTGACTCTGCCGATGATCTCTGGATCGATTTTCTTCGTCTTGGTCATCAACTCCATCGCCTCCCTGCAACTGTTCACCGAGGTGTATGCCATGTTCTTTGGCCAGCAACCGTCAGGCGCTGGGTCGGAGGCGGCGCTTTTCTACGTGATCTACCTGTTCCAGCAAGCGTTCGAGTTCTTCAACATGGGGTACGCATCAGCGCTTGCGTGGCTGCTCTTCGGCGTGATCGGTGTCATCACGTTCATCCAGGTGAAGACCTCGAAGCGCTGGGTCTACTACGAAGGCGAATGACATGAGCACTGCACCTGCAGATGTGGATACGTCCGGCCTCACCGCGCAACCGAAGTCGGAGCGCACGCCCGCCCAGATCGCCAAGCGGGCGTTGTTCCTGCTCACGCTGGCGTTCTTCACCGTCCTGTTCATCTATCCGTTGGTCTGGCTCGTCTTCGCATCGTTGAAGCCGCCCGACGAGGTGTTCAGCGCCGGCCTGATCGGCAGCGAGATCCGCTGGGAGAACTACACCACCCTGTTCGACCTGGCCCCGATCCCACGATGGACCCTCAACAGCATCATCGTCACCTTCCTGGCTGCCAGCAGCGTTACGGTGAGTTCGGCGATGGTGGCGTTCGGGTTCTCGTATTTCCGGTTCAAGGGCCGCGATCCGTTGTTCTACTCCGTGATCGCCACGATGATGTTGCCGGGTGCGGTGCTGTTCATTCCGAAGTTCCTGATTTGGGACGCGCTCGGGCTCAACAACACGCTGTATCCGTTGTGGGCCGGCAACCTGTTCGGATCCGCCTTCTACATCTTCATGCTCCGCCAGTTTTTCCTGACCTTGCCACGGGACCTGTTCGAGGCGGCCAACGTCGATGGCGCGAGCTACGGCCGCATGTGGTGGTCGATTGCCCTGCCGTTGACCAAGCCGGCCTTGGTGGTGGTCTTCATTCTGGAGATGAAGGTTGCCTGGACGGACCTGGTCGGTGCGCTGATCTTCTTGCGCGACCCGGAGAAGTTCACGCTCGCGCGCGGACTCAAGGCCATCATCGACAACCCGTCGGTCGGCCTGGAGAGCCGGTGGGAACTGCTGGCTGCCGGGAGCGTCATCGTCACCCTTCCCATGATCGTGTTGTTCGCGATCTTCCAGCGCGAGTTCGTTGAGGGCATCGCCACCACTGGGAGTGGCGGCAAGTAGCGCCTAGACGGTCCGTGGTGGATCGCGGGCCGACCATCGCGGTCGCCCAATAGCCCTCGTTGTCTCAGCACCCAAGCCGCATGTCATCGACGAGCCGGGAACCTGCCGTGACCACCCATGCCGACGCCGTCCCGTTGACCGCACCTCCCGATGGGTTCGACTTCGACCTGATCGTGCAGGGCGCGACGTCGGCTGGAGTCGTGGCGGCGGTGGCCGCAGGCCGCAGCGGTGTGCGCGTTGCCATCGTCGATCCGACCACCCACGTCGGCGGGTTGGTCACGGCGGGTCTGTGCCGCAGCGATGTCGAGCGCCAGGAGCCGCTGATCGGCGGCCTCGCGTTGGAGTTCTTCCGAGAAGCGGGGGACCGGTCCGGCGAACACCCATGGCGATTCGAGCCCCACGCCGCTGAGGCCGTCTTCCGCGATTGGCTGGCCGCTGCCGACGTCACCCTGTTGCAGGACTGGGTCCCGGCCGCGACCACGATGGGCGGGTCGCGGATCACCGGGCTGGTCTCGACTCGAGGCGATCGGGTGACCGCGCCCCTGTTCGTGGACGCAACCTATGAAGGCGATCTGTTCGCGGCCGCCGGCGCGTCGTGGGGCATGGGCCGAGAGGACCGCGACCTCCACGGTGAGGATCTTGCCGGACGCCGTGAGATCCTGCCCAACCCCCACCAGTTCGGGGTCCCGGTCTCCGCCACCGACGAACAGGGCGATCTACTGCCGTGGATCCAGCCCTACGACTCATTGGGCGTCATCGGGCACGGCGACGGCAAACTTCAGTCATATTGCCATCGGGTGGTGGTGACGGACGACCGGGAACGCTTCGTTCCCATCGAGCAACCCGAGGACTACCGCCGAAAGGACTACGAACTCCTGGCTCGCTACGTCGCGGCCCTGGGGGACCGCGCCACTCGCCGATCGTTCATGGGACCGGGACGGATCCCGGGTGGCAAGTTCGATCTCAATTCCGGGGGCCCGGTGTCGACGAGCCTGCTCGGGGCCAGTTGGGAGTATCCCGAAGCCAGCCACGCTCGACGCCGGGAACTGGATGAACTGCATCGTCGTTGGGCACACGGCTTGCTGTGGTTCCTCGGCAACGACGAGGATGTGCCCGCGTCGGTGCGAGCCGAGATGTCGACCATGGGCTTGCCTGCCGACGAGTTCGCCGACAACGGCCATTGGCCCACCGCCCTGTATGTCAGGGATGCTCGGCGCCTACAGGGCGAGTACGTACTGACCGAGCATGACCTCCTCGGGACTGACCGTCCGACCATCGACGACGCCATCGGCATGGGTGGCTACAACATCGACATCCGCGAGGTGCAGTGGGCCGAGGTGCCGATCTACCGCTTCCCGGACGTGTTCCCCGAAGCCATGACCGAGGGCTACGTCAGCGTCCCGGTCGCTCCCTACCCCATTCCGTACCGCGTGCTGTTGCCACGGCGGGACGAGTGCACGAACCTGCTGGTGAGTACCTGCGTCTCCTCGTCGCACGTGGCGTTCGCGTCATTTCGGATGGAGTCACAGTTCATGATCGCCGGACAGGCAGCGGGGACGGCTGTCGCGATCGCCCGTGCCACCGGCGTGGGCCCGCACGACGTGCCGGTGGATCGACTCCAGCAGGAGCTTCGTCGTGACGGCGCGGTCCTGGCTCCGCGGTCGTGAACGCCTCGCCGGTCAAGTACCCGTGGGGCACGTCGCAACCGGGACTGTGGTCGGCGTTGCGGATGGGTGCCACGGCCGTGCTCGATGACCTGCGCCATGTTGGGCTGGTGAATGTCGCGGCGGCGATCCTGGCAGGAGGGCTGGCGGCCCTGGCCCTGCGAGTTCCCGTGGTGACGCCCCTGTTGTTGGTGCTCGTCCCGGTGATGATCGGTATGGCACGTATGGCTGGCACCGTGGTCCGCGGCGGCGCCGCGAGGTTCGATGACTTCCGCGCCGGTGCCAGCAGCCGTTGGGGCGCCGTGCTGGGCCTGGCGGCGGTCGCGATGATCGTGGCCGGGGTGGCACTGGCCAACCTGGCTGTCGTCGATGTCACCGCTGGAGTACTGGCCGTGGCGGCGATGGTGTTGTCCGTGTGGGTGTTGGCCCTCGAACTGATCCTTGCCCTGGCCGCAGCGGCCTTGCTGGGTGATCCGCTGCGTCAGGACACGCGATTTGGTGACCTCGCCCGCTTGGTCGTGGCCGTCGTTGGTGCGCGACCCCTCCGGATGCTGGGTTTGACGTCGCTCATCGTGGTCCTCGCGGGTGTCGCGGCCCAGACCTGGGTGGGGTGGTTCATTCTGCCCGCCATTGGGGTGATGACCAGCGCCCATGCGGTCATCCCGATCGCTGACACGCTCGCGCCGGTGGACGTCGTGCCCTCCCCGACGGAGCCGACCGCGGCGCGACGGCGGGCATGAACTTGGCACCAGGCGCAACCTGTCACGGGCCGTCCCCGAACCGGTCGATCGCGTCCAGCAGCAGGTCGAGCACCGCCACGGCCCCGCGCTTGTCCAACGGGTCGTTGCCGTTGCCGCACTTCGGCGACTGGACACAGGACGGGCAGCCGTCCTCGCAGCGACAGTCGTCGACGACATCGCGAGTGGCCAACGTGTGCTCGCGGAACCGCCGGTAGGAGCGCTCGGCCAACCCGGCGCCGCCCTGGTGGCCGTCGTAGACGAACACGGTCGGCAGGTCGGTGTCCGGGTGGCGCGCCGTCGACAGGCCGCCGATGTCCCACCGGTCGCACAAGGCGATGAGTGGCAGCATCCCGATCGCGGCGTGTTCGGCCGCGTGCAACGAACCCGGCCACCGTCGCGGATCGAGGCCACTACCGGC
>JBBSMS010000037.1:0-26394 GCA_038233055.1 Nitriliruptorales bacterium | reverse complement strand
TGCGCGAACCGGAAGGCCGCGACCGAGTACTCGAGCGGCATGAAGGCGTGGGCGCGACCGGCCATGGCACCCACGAAGCGGGGGCCGTTCGCCAGCGTGGCTGCAACCACGCCCGGGTCGCACACCGTGGGCAGCCAGTCGTTTGCCGGACCATCCCCCTCCGCTGCGCTGACGCCGCGTCAGCCGAGGTTTTCGTCGGTCAGCAGTCGACGGTGGGTCCAGCCGGACATGGGCCCCCGACCGCCGACTCACGCACGGACCCGGTCAACCGGATGCACCGGCATTTACCGGCCACCCACTGGAAACCTGCGAACGAAAGACGAACCCTCCGGTGACCCACCGGCTGCCACAAGGATCATTCGTCACGGATGCCCGGCCGCTCCTGCCGCCGGCCCGATCAGCCGATCGGACCCGGCGACGTGTCCGGCCGCGGCCAACGGCACGAGCAGTGCCAGCAGGACGACGAGCGGAGCGGTCCAGGACCCGGTGGTGTCGGCGAGCACCCCCACCAGCAACGGGCCGGGCAGCCCGACCAGGTACCCGACGCTCTGGGCCGCGGTGGACACCTGCATGGTGTCGGCGGGCGTCGCGGTCCGCAGCCCGATCAACGCGAGGGCGATGGGGAAACCCGCGAAGCCCACGCCCAGCAGCACCGACCACAGCCAGGCGAGCGTCACCGGTTCGACCAGCAGCCCGACGTAGGCGATGGCCCACGGCACCACGACCACCCACGCCCCCAGTCGCTGGTGGGGACGGTTGGCCAGCCATCCCGGCACGACCAGCGACACCGGGATCGAGACCAGCGTGACCACGCCCACCATCGCCCCGGCGGCGTCTGCGGCCATCCCTTCGGCGCGCAGCATCGTCGGCAGCCAGCCCATCACGATGTAGGCGACCATCGACTGCAGGGCGAAGAAGGTCGCCAGCGCCACCGCCACCCGATCGTGCCGCAGGGTCCGCCACGTCAGCGCACTGACCGCGTGGTCACGGCGACCGTGGGCCGACACCACTCGCGACGCCGGCAGCCACGCCACCAGGCCGACCACGCCCACCGCCGCCCACGCGGCCAGCGCCACCGGCCACCCGCCCGTGGCCTCCGCCAGCGGCACCGTCAGGCTGGCTCCCGCCGCGGCCCCCAGTTGCAGCGAGGCCACGTAGGCGCCCGTCATCCATCCCTCGCGTCCGCCGAAGCCGGACCGCACGACTACCGGCAGGAGCACGTTGACGATGGCGATGCCGACCATGACCACGACCGTGCCGGCGAGCAGCGCGACGACGCCGCCGACCGGGCGGACGAGCGTCCCGACCACCACCAGTCCCATGGCGCCCGCGATCGTTGACCCCAGCGACAGCCGGCGCCGCAGCCACGGCACGAACGCACTGGCGACGCCGAACACGATCACGGGCGCCGAGGTCAGCACCCCGGCCAGGCCGGCGTCGATCCCCAGGTCGCGCCGGATCTCGTCCAGCACCGGGCCGACGGCGGTCACGGGCAGGCGCATGCTCAGGGCCACCAGCAGGATCGCCGCGGCCAGGCCCCACGAGCCACGTCTGCGGGCGACGGTCGCGGGCGGCGTGTGCTGGTCCACGGTCACGCTGACATCCCACTTGCCGACGAGGCTGGGCCGCGCCAGCCTAGACCGTGCAGGACGCGGGGCGTGGCCCTTCGGCCCCACCCGGCGGCGCCTGCGAGGCGGTCCTGCCATACGATCGGGGGTCCCCGACGCGTCGACGAGGACGGGTCGAGGTCGCAGGAGAAGGGGCCTGACGTGCGACTCGAGCACATCCACCAGCCTGCCGACATCCGTGGGCTGGGTGCGGACGACCTGGAGGAACTGGCCGGCGATCTGCGTCGGCACATCATCGACGCGGTCGCGCGGGTCGGCGGCCACCTCGGATCCAACCTCGGCGCGGTCGAGTTGACGCTGTCGCTGCACCGTTCCTTCGACTCGCCGCAGGACCTGATCCTGTGGGACACCGGCCACCAGGCCTACGTCCACAAGATGCTGACCGGTCGCAGCGACCAGTTCGACACCCTGCGCCAGGACGGCGGCCTTGCCGGCTACCCGCAGCGGTCCGAGAGTCCCCACGACGTCATCGAGAACTCCCATGCCTCCACGGCCCTGGCATGGGCCTACGGGATCGCCGAGGGCCAGCGCTTCCTGCCCGAGCCCGACCGCCACGGGGTGGTGGCCGTGGTCGGGGACGGCGCCCTGACCGGCGGCATGGCCTACGAGGCCCTCAACAACATCGGCCACGACCAGACCCCGGTCACGATCGTCCTCAACGACAACGGTCGCTCCTACGCCGAGACCATCGGCCGGCTGTCGAGCCAGGTGTCGCGGGTCCGCATGGACCCCCGGTACCGCACGTGGCGAACACGGGCCGACTCGATGATCGAGCGCATCCCGCTCGTCCACCGCCTGACCGGGGCGAGCCTGCGTGGCATCAAGCACGCCGTGGCCGACGCGCCGGCCCTGCAGGCCTTCGTCGAGGCGCTCGGGGTTCGCTACCTCGGCCCGGTCAACGGCCACGACGTGGGTGCGATGGACGCGGCGTTCGCGGCCTCGGAACGCTTCGACGGCCCGACCCTGGTGCACGTGCTGACCGAGAAGGGCAAGGGCTACGAGCCGGCCGAGACCGACCCCGAGAAGCGCCTGCACGACACGTCCGCGTTTGACCCCGCGACCGGCGAGGTGACCAGCAGGAAGGGCCGGTCGTGGACGGCCGCCTTCTCCGATGCCCTGATGGGCATCTGCGACGAGGTCCCGGAGGTGGTGGCGCTGACCGCGGCGATGCCGGGTTCCACCGGGTTGCTGCCGATCGCCGAGCGCCATCCCGACCGGGTCATCGACGTCGGGATCGCCGAGCAGCACGCCGTGACGGCTGCCGCCGGCCTGTCCCACGCCGGTCGGATCCCGGTCGTGGCCGTCTACGCGCCCTTCTTCCCGCGCGCGTTCGACCAGGCCAACCTCGACGTCGGCCTGCACCGCGAGCACGTCGTGTTCGCCTTCGACCGGGCCGGCATCACCGGACCCGACGGGCCCAGTGCCCACGGCGTGCTCGACCTCGCGCTGTGCCTGCGGATCCCCGGGATGACGGTCCTGGCACCGTCCAGCGATCGTGAGGTCGACGCGTTGCTGCGCACGGCGGTGCAGGACGTCGAGGGTCCGGTCTCCTTGCGGTTCTCGCGGGGGACCTGCCCGACCGGCGATGCCCTCGGGACGGGACTGCAGGCACGACAGGTCCGCGAGGGCGCCGACGTCGTGGTCGTGGCCGTGGGCGATCGCCTGGGTCCGGCCGTGGCCGCCGCACGCATGCTGGCCGCCGACAGCATCGACGCGGCCGTCTGGGACATCCGCTGTGTCCGCCCGCTGGACCCGGCCCTGGTCGCGGCCGCCGCGGCGGCACCGCTGGTCGTGACGGTCGAGAACGGCGCGGTCGGCGGCGGCGCCGGCGCGTTCGTCGCGGACGCTGTCATCGACCACGCCGGGCTACGGGACGCACCGCCGGTGCTGCGCCTGGGCGTGCCCGACACCTACGTCCCGCACGGCTCCCCGGACCGACTGCTGGCCGGGCTGGGACTGGACGCCGACGGCATCGCGGCCGCGATCCGCAAGGCCGTCACCGACCTCGGCTGACGGGCGGCGGTCGGGTCACGAGTTCGAGCCGGCCAGCAGGGCCTGCACCGACAACGCGACCAGGGCTCCCAGCAGCGCACCTCCCAGCACGTCCAGCGGCAGGTGGACGCCCAGTTCCATGCGTCCGAGTGCGACCAGGACCGCGATGGTCGCGGCCACGATCCGCTCGCCCCGGTACAACTCCGGCCACAGCGCGACGACCAGCGCCACCACCGTGGCGGTGTGCCCGGACGGGTACCCCGCGGTGTCCAGCACCACGCTGGGGTCGATGCCCAGCAGGACATCCGGCCGGGCCCGGCCCACCACCGCCTTGGCCACCAGCGCGCCGACCCAGGCAACCGAGCCGGACAGGGCCATGCGCAGGGCGTAGTCCTTGTTGAAGATGGCCACCAGCAGGGCCGCGAAGCCGACGCCGAACATCGTCCCGGCCGGTTGCACGAAGGCGAGGAGGTCCTCCCACCAGCCGCCGTGGCCGCTGAGGAGGTCGAACAGTCGGTTCTCGGCCCACGACAACTCGAACTGGGCGAGCACCGTGACGAACGCGAACGCAATGGCCACGCCCACCAGCACCCGGCGAGACACCGCGGGTGGAGCGGTCTTGCGGGCGGCCATGGTGCTCCTCGGGTGGCGGACCGGGTGCACCAGTGCACTCGGTCGGGGCCGCCACGTCCAGCAACCGGGGCACTTGACGTCGCGGCCAGTGATGCGGTTGGATGGAGCACGGTCCGAGACCACGGCCCGACACGAAGGCACGTCCACACATGCGCCATCTCACGAGCATCCCGCACGACACCCTCGGTGGTGTCGAGGTGGTCGTGCTCGTGGTCATTGGCTAGCGCGCCCTCCGAGATCTCGGACGGCGCGCAACCTCCCGGAACCGGGAGGTTTTTCGCATCCGGGGCCCGGCAGGCGGCAGCAGCGCACGCGGTAGCGTGTGGGCGTCGGCGAAGGAATGACGCGATGCAGGTCACCGGTGCACAGGCAGTCATGCGCAGCCTCGAGGAGGTGGGCGTCGACGTCGTCTTCGGGTACCCCGGCGGGGCCATCCTGCCCGCCTACGACCCCCTGATCGAGGCCGACCTCACCCACGTCCTGGTCCGCCACGAACAGGGTGCGGTGCACGCGGCCGAGGGCTACGCCCATGCCTCGGGCAAGGTCGGGGTCTGCATCGTGACCTCCGGACCGGCCGCGACCAACCTCGTCACGGGCCTGTGCGACGCCCTGATGGACTCGGTGCCGGTGCTCGCGATCACCGGGCAGGTCGCGTCGACGGCCATCGGATCCGATGCGTTCCAGGAGGCCGACGTGCTGGGCATCACCATGCCCGTCACCAAGCACAACGAACTGGTGACCAGCGTCGAACGGATCCCCGGCGCGATCCGCGAGGCCCACCACATCGCCTCCTCGGGTCGCCCCGGTCCGGTCCTGCTGGACATCCCCAAGGACATCCTCAACCAGTCCTTCGAATGGGCCTGGCCCCAGCACCTCGACCTCCCCGGGTACCGCCCCACCGTGCGCGGTCACGGTCGCCAGGTCCGCGACGCCGTCGACATGATCGCAGCGGCCCGCAAGCCGGTGGTCTACGCCGGTGGCGGGCTGGTGCGGGCCGGGGCGGGCGACGAGTTGCTGGACCTGGTCGAGTTGCTCGACCTGCCCGTGGTCACCACCCTGATGGCCCGCGGCATCATCCCCGAGTCGCATCCCCGCGCGCTGGGGATGCCGGGCATGCACGGCCACTACGTCGCCATCCAGGCGCTGCAGGAAGCCGACCTCCTGATCACGTTGGGCGCCCGGTTCGACGATCGCGTGACCGGTGACCTCGACCACTTCGCTCCGCACGCGAAGGTCATCCACGTGGACGTCGACCCGGCCGAGATCGGCAAGAACCGGCACGTGGACGTCCCGATCGTGGGCGATGCCAAGGTCGTCGTGGGCCAACTGGTGAAGGTCGCGCGCGACCGGGGCGAGGACGCGGTGCCCGACGCCGGTGCCTGGCGCGACCACCTGTCGGAGGTGAAGCAGGACCATCCGTTGTGGTGCAAGCAGCCGGACGAGGGCGTGATCAAGCCCCAGACCGCCATCCAGGCCGTGCACGCCGCCTGGGGTGACGACGCCGTCTACGTCGCCGGCGTGGGCCAGCACCAGATGTGGGCGTCACAGTTGATCCCGTGGAGTCGTCCGCGGCAGTGGATCAACTCCGGCGGGCTGGGCACGATGGGGTTCGCCGTGCCGGCAGCCATCGGGGCCAAGGTCGCCGTCGGACGCGACACGCCGGTGGTCGCGATCGACGGCGACGGGTGTTTCCAGATGACCTTCCAGGAGATCGCCGCCGCCGTCCAGCACGACATCCCGGTCGCGTTCGTGGTGATCAACAACGGCGTGCTCGGGATGGTCCGGCAGTGGCAGACCCTGTTCTACGCCAGCCGCATGTCCGAGACCACCATGGGCCAGGACCTGCCCGACCTGGTCAAGATCGCCGACGCCTACGGCATCCCCGGGCTCCGCGCCAGCCACGTGGGCGAACTGGAGAGCGTGCTGTCCAAGGCGGCCGCGATCACCGACCAACCGGTGCTGGTCGACATCCGGGTCGATTCGGACGAGATGGTGTTCCCGATGGTCCCGGCCGGCGGCTCCAACGACAACGTCATCGAGTCCGCCGACGAGTGGCTGACCATGGCGATCGCCGACACCACCGAGGCCGCCACTGCCCGGGAACGCGCCAACCACGACGCCGGTCTCGGCCGCATCGGGCGCGAACTGCGCGAAGGGGACAACTGATGCACCAGCACACGCTGTCGGTCCTGGTCGAGAACCGGCCCGGTGTCCTGGCCCGGATCGCGGGCATGTTCTCGCGCCGGTCCTACAACATCCACTCGCTGGCGGTCGGTCCGACCGACGACGAGCACGTCTCGCGGCTGACGATCGTGGTCGGCACCGACCCGGTCCACCTCGAGCAGGTGATCAAGCAGCTCAACAAGCTGATCCACGTGCTCAAGATCATCGAACTGGACCCGGCCGAGTCGGTCCAGATGGAACTCCAGATGGTCAAGGTCAGCGCCGACGCGAGCCAACGAGGCGACCTGTTCGCGCTGGTGGACGTGTTCGGCGCCGAAGTCGTGGACGTCGACGCGGACACGGTCACCATCGCGATCGCCGGCAACACCGGCCGCCTCGGACGGCTGACGCCGCTGTTGGAGACCTACGGGATCCGTGAGATGGTCCGTTCGGGCACGGTCGCGATCGCGCGCGGCGACCGGTCCATCACCGACGGGTCGAAGTTGCGCCTGCAGCGCGTCGTGTGACCGTGGCCGATCGAGCCCCGTCCGATCCGCTCGACGGCGTGCCCGGCGACCCCTCCGAGCTGACCTGGGCCTGGGGGCTGCTCCGGGGGATGGTCAGCGGAGTCTTCGAGGGCCTGCTGCGGTGGAAGGTCCGCTACCGCGGGATCGAGCACGTCCCGGCCAGCGGTGGTGCGGTCATCGTGTGGAACCACCACTCCTACAGCGACTTCCTGCTGGTCGCGCTGGGGATCGTGCGCCTCCGCGGTCGGCCGGTCCGGATCCTGGGCAAGTCCGAGGTGTGGGACAATCCGGTGACGCGCTGGTTCGCCAACCAGGCCGGGGCCGTTCCGGTCTACCGGATGACGGAGGGTGGCGGGCGTGACGCCCTGCGGGCTGCGATCGCGGCGTTGGAGGCCGGCGACCTGGTGATGCTGGCCCCGGAGCAGACGATTTCGCGCTCGTTCGAGTTGCTGCCGTTCGCCTCGGGTGCCGCCCGCATGGCGTTGGCGGCGGACGTGCCGGTCATCCCGGTCGCCGGGTGGGGCAGCCACCGCGCCTACACCAAGGGTCATGCCCCCGCGTTGGTGACGGGCATCCCGGTCGAGGTCTGGTACGGCGAACCGCTGCACCTCGCACCGGCGATGGACAGCGACCACGCCACCGCCACGATCCGGGCCGCGCTGGAGCCGATGGTCCACCAGTTGCAGGAGGAGTACCCGGACGCGCCCGACCCCGACGACGACTGGTGGATCCCGAGCCGGCTCGGCGGATCGGCCCCCGGCCACGACGACGTCGTCGCCGACCACGAGGCGTGGCGGCGGTCCCGGGGCGGCGGGGGCGCGCACTGATGGCGGAGGCCACCGACGGGTCGATGCGGCCGGACGGCTGGGTCCCCGACACCCCGTCCGGGCAGCCCACGGCCTCGCCGCTGTACCGGACGGCCGCTGCAACCGCATTGGCCCTGTTCCGGGTGCAGCAGTGGGACATCCGCGTGCGAGGAATGGACCACGTCCCGCGCACGGGTGGGGTCGTGGTCGCCGCCAACCACATGTCCTTCTGGGACTTCTTCCTGGTCGGGTCCGGTCCGTATCTCCAGTGGGGGCGTCCGGCCCGCATCCTCGCCAAGCAGTCGTTGTTCGACGCCCCGGTGTTCGGGCCGGTCATGCGCGCGGCCGGCCACATCCCGGTCACGCGCGGCCGCGGACGGCGGGCCTACACGGCCGCCGTCGACGCGCTCGGTCGCGGGGAGTTGGTGCTGGTGCTGCCCGAGGCGACCATCGCCCCGGCGCTGGACCTGCTGGACTTCCGTGCCGGCGCCGCCCGCATGGCGATCGCCGCCGGGGTGCCGCTGGTCCCGACCATCTCGTGGGGGAGCCATCGCTTCCACACGGTCAAGCGTGGCCCGACCCCGCGCTGGCGACTGCCGGTCACGGTCGACTACGGCGTGCCGTTGCACCCCGGCCCGGACGACGACCCACGGACGGTCACGGCGGCCCTGCGCGAGCGCATGCAGGTGATGTTCGACGAGGCGGTGACGACCTATCCCGGCGGCGCACCCGCCGGGGCCTGGTGGGTGCCGGCCCGGTTCGGCGGTGGCGCGCCCACCCCCGGGGATGCCGACCACTATCTCGACACCATCCGCCGCGGCTGGCGCTGATCCCCTGCGCTCAACGTGTGCGTCCGTGGTCCCGCCTGCGGACGAGCGACGCACACCTCGACGGGCGTCGCGATGTCGTGCGTCCGTGGTCCCGGATGGGCACGGGAGACGCACACTCCGGTACCCGGGTCAGGCGGGCGTGGCGGGCCGGGTGGGGAGGTCGGCCGGGTCGGTGGCGAAGATCGCGCGGTGGTTCCACGACGGCAGGTCGCGGGCCAGGCGCGTGGGGCCCGCCACGACAATCGCCCTGCCGCACGGCGTCGGCCCAGTCCAGGTGGCCGGTGTGCCAACGGGTCAGCGCGTGGGCATCGGCGGTGACCACCAGGTCCTCGTCGGTCCCGGGGGCGGTCCGGCAGACCTCGGACTCGCGGCCGTCGAAGACCACCCACAGCCGTCGGGACGGCGGCGGCTGGTCGGTGAAGTCGAAGCGGACCACGACCCGGCGGGTCGGCAGGCGCTCCACGGCGAGGTACTGGGTGCACCACAAGTGCAACAACAGTCCCGGGTCGACGTGCTCCGGGCGCAGTTCCAGCCACTGCTCGGCCCAGGACCCCATCGCGGCCAGCACCCCGAACAGGTCCCGTCCCGCGGCGGTCGGGTGGTAGGTGGACCCGCGTCCGTGCGAGTTGTCGTCGATCGTGATCACCCCGGCCCGTTCGAGCCCGCGCAGGCGACTGGTCAACAGGGTGCGCGACATGCCGGGGACGCCGTCGGCGATGGCGTTGAAGGTGTCCGCGCCGGTGAGCATGGTCCGGAGCACGATCGGGGTCCACCGTTCGGCCAGGACCTCGGAGGCCCGGGCGATGGGGCAGTACTGGCCGTAGGTGCGCATGTCGGCAGTCTGGTCGGCCGGGTCCGCCGACGCCAGTCCAGTTTTCGTCCTTGCCTCCGATTCAACGGTGCGGGACCGTCGGACCGGCGAACCCCGGGAGCCCGCCATGCCCACCATCGCCGTGTCCGACACCCGACTCGACGTCCGTGCCGAGGGGGTGGGTGCGCCCGTCGTGCTGGTGCACGGGTCGGCGGGGGACCGCCGCGGCTGGGACGATGTGCTGCCGACGTTGGCGGCCGACCGCCACGTGGTCTCGGTCAGCCTGCGCCACGGGTGGCCGCACGAGCCCGCGCAGGCCGACACCGGGCCGGATCCCGACCGCGACGTCGACGACCTGGTCGCGGTTCTCACCGAGGTCGTGGACGATCCCCGGTCTGTTGGTGACGGCCGGGTGCACGTCGTCGGCCACTCCCTTGGTGGGGTGGTGGCGCTGCGGGCGGCGATCCGTCGGCCGGACTTGGTGCGCTCGTTGTGCATGGTCGAGCCACCGGTGTTCGCCCTGCTGGTCGGCGACCCGCCTCGTCCGGGGCGGCTGCTCAGGCTCGCGGCCACCCGCCCACGGACGGCTGCCGCGATCATCGGCTTCGTGCGACGTGGACCCGTGCCGGCCCGCCGTGCGGCAGCCCGGGGCGACCTGGAGGAAGCCGTTCGACGCTTCGGCACGGCCGTGCTCGGGCCCGGGTGGTTCGCGCGGATGACCCCGGAGCGGTTCGCCGTCGCCGTCCGCAACAGTTCGCTGGGTGAGTTCCTGCACCCGAACATGGGTGCCATCGAGGCCGCCGACGTGGCCCGGGTCGGCGTGCCCACGCTGCTGGTCGACGGCGACGCCAGCCCGGCGTTCTTCGGCCACCTGTCGGCTGCCCTGGAACGGACCCTGCCCGACGCGCGTCGTGTCACCGTCGCCGGGACCTCCCATCTCGTGCCGGAGGCGGCACCGGACGGTCTGCTGGCCGTCCTCGTCCCGTTCCTCGATGCCACGTGATGGCCGGACGGGTCGCGGCCTAGGCTCGGGGCGGACCGACCGAGGATGCCCGTGGAGGCCGATGTCGTCGTCGTAGGGGCGGGCGCCGCCGGGTGCGTGCTGGCCCACCGACTGTCCGAGGACCCCGACTGTCGGGTCCTGCTGCTCGAACACGGGGGCGGCGACCGCCATCCGTGGCTGCGGATCCCCAAGGGCTTCGCCCGGGCGCTGACGTCGCCGGAGTTCGTGCGTGCCTACGAGACCAGCCCGGTGGTGGCGGGCGGGGACAAGGAGTATTGGCTGCGGGGGCGGGTGCTGGGTGGTTCGACGTCGGTGAACGGGTCGATGTACGCGCGCAGCGGCCCGGCCGACCACGCCGACCTGGCCGAGGTGGCGGGGCCCGGCTGGTCGTGGCCCGCCATGCTCGCCGCCTACCGCGCGCTGGAGGACCACGCGCTGGGCGCGGACGCCTCCCGTGGGGTGGGCGGACCGCTGCCGGTGGACGTCGCGCCCGTCACCGACCGGGTCGGGACCGCGATGCTCGACGCGGCCGTGGCCGTCGGCCTGGTCCACGTCCCCGACGTCAACGCCGTGTCCGGGGGGCGCGTCGGTGCGACCCCGGCAACGATCCGCCGCGGTGTCCGCATGAGTGCGGCGCGCGCGTTCCTCCACCCGGTCCGGCGCCGGCCCAACCTGGTGGTGGCGACGCGGCAGCGGGTGCTGGACCTGGTCGTGGACGGCGATCGTGTCGTCGGTGTCCGTGCACGCGGCCTCGGCGGCGTGGAGGAGGTGCACCAGGCCGCCCGGGAGGTGGTGGTCGCGGGCGGCACGATCGAGTCCCCGTTGCTGCTCGAGCGGTCCGGCATCGGCGACCCGGACCGGTTGGCCGCTGCCGGCATCGACGTGCGCGTGCCGTCCCCGAGGGTGGGGGAGGGCGTCGTCGAGCAACGGTCGGTGGAGGTGCGTGTGCGCCTGCGGACCGGCCTGGGCCACAACCACCGGCTGGACTCATCCGCGGCGCGGGGCGTCGAGGGCCTGCGCTACGCGGTGACCCGGCGAGGTCCGCTGGCCACGCCGGCCTACGAGGTGTCGGCCACCGTGGCCACCGATCCCGCCATGGACCGGGTCGATGCGCAGGTGTTGTTCACGGCGTCGTCCACCGACGACAGGGGCCTGGCCGTCGCCGACCATGCCGGCATGATGGCGGTCGGCTACCCGCTCCGTCCGACCACGACCAGTTCGGTGCACGTCACCGCCCCGGACATCGACACCGCGCCGCGGATCGAGGCCTCCTTCCTGGTGGACGACGCGGACCGCGCGACGACGGTGCGGACACTCGGGTGGATCCGGCACGTGCTGGCGACTGGAGCGTTGGCGCGACTGGTCGACGTCGAGGAGTCACCCGGCGCCACGGTCACCGGTGACGCCGCGATCGACCATGCCCTGGCGTCCGGGTCCGGGATCTACCACGCGGTCGGCTCGTGCGCGATGGGCACCGACGTCGACGCCGTCGTCGATCCGTTCCTGCGCGTCCGCGGGATCGACGGCCTGCGCGTGGTGGACGCCTCGGTCTTCCCGGCCATGCCGGCCGCCGGTACCGCAGCGCCCACGATGGCACTGGCGTGGCGCGCCGCCGACCTGGTACTGGCCGGACGGTGATCGGACCAGGGACGCATCGGGGCCTCCCGCAGGGGCGCGCCGTCCGCTGGGACCACCGGGCGAGGCGCTGGCAGGACGGCGCGCTGGTGGCGGGTGGCGCGCCGTGGGGACTGGTCCGGCTCGCCCCCGCGGCGCGGCCGTTCGTCACCCGACTGGCCGCTGCCGGACCGGGCGGCGTCGTGCCGGCGACGTCCATGGAGCGCGCCACCGCGGACCGCCTGGTCGAACGGGGCGTGGCCCATCCCGTCGTCGAGCCCGCGGGACCGGGTGACGTGACGGTCGTCGTCCCGGCCCACGAACGCACCGACACCCTTGCCCGGTGCCTGTCGAGCCTGGCCGGCATGGACGTGGTGGTCGTGGACGACGCGTCGCCCAACGCCGCCGAGGTCGCCGCCGTGGCCGCCCGGCACCATGACCGCCTGGTCCGACGAGCCGTCAACGGGGGACCGGGGGCGGCCCGCAACACCGGCCTGGCCGCCACCGACGGTCAGGTGGTGGCCTTCCTGGACTCCGACTGTGTCCCACAGCCGGGCTGGGTGGCCGCCCTGGCCGGGCACTTCGACGATCCCCGGGTGGCCGCCGTCGCCCCCCGGGTGCGCCCACCACCGGACGCCACCGGCAGCCGGTCGCTCCTGGCGCGCCACGAGGATCGCCGCTCGGCGCTGGACATGGGCGACGAACCCCAACTGGTCCGCCGCGGGGCTCCCCTGGGCTTCCTCCCGTCGGCCGCGTTGCTGGTCCGCCGGTCCGCCGTGGGGGACGGGTTCGACGAGGCCCTGCGGCTGGGCGAGGACGTCGACCTGGTCTGGCGGTTGGCCGATGCCGGCTGGCACGTGCGCTACGACCCGTCCGTCACGGTCCACCACGAGATGCGGTCGCCGGCGGCGTGGGCTCGGCGTCGCGTCGACTACGGGACGTCGGCGGCGTCGTTGGACCGACGCCATCCCGGCCGGCTCGCGCCGGCCGACGTGTCGGGCTGGAACGTCGCGATCGCCGCGGCCCTGGCCGCACGTCGCCCTGGGATCGCCGCCGGGATCGTCGCGGTGGCCGTCGGCCTGCTGGCCCGCCAGTTGGGGCGAATCGGCGTCGACCAGCGCCTGGCCGGACGGATCGTCGGCACCGGGTTGGTCGCCGACGCCGTCGCCGTCGGCCACGCCCTGCGGCGCGAATGGTGGCCGCTGGGCTGGGCCGCGCTGGCCCGCGCGCACCGCTCGCCGGTGGCAGCCGCAGCCAGCGCCACGATGGTGGCGCCGATCCTCCTCGAACACGTCCGCCCCGGTCGCCGGATGGGCGTGGTCGCCTACACGGCCCTACGCCTGGCCGAGGACGCCCTGTACGGCTCCGGCGTCCTGGCCAGTGCCGGGCGGTCGCGTCATCCCCGCGTCCTGCGCCCGCGCATCCGGTGGCCCGGATCCACGCGTCGCACGACCTGATCGCGCCTCCGCCAGGTGGGCGCCCTCGTCGCGCCCAACAGACGATGATCCCCATCCCACCACGCCACTGTGATATCCGGTTGGGGGGGTAGCGCAGCGCTACTCCGCTCGAAGCCAAGTACCTGCCAACATCGACCTCGGACCCGACGATGTCAGCGCGGGCGCGGCGGGGAGGAATCGAACGCTGTCAGGCGTCGAAGGACTCTCCGAGGTAGGCCTCGATGACACGGGTGTTGGACAGCAGTTCACTTGCCGGCCCGTTGAGGACCATCTCTCCCGTTTCCATCACGTACCCATGGTCGGCAGCCTGCAGGGCTCGATGGGCGTTCTGCTCGACCAGCAGCACGGTCGTGCCGTCGCGGCGAATCCCGTCGATCACGGCAAACACCTCGTCCACCAACATGGGAGCCAGCCCCATCGATGGCTCGTCCAGCAGCAGGACCTGCGGCTGCGCCAACAGGGCTCGCGCGATCGCCAGCATCTGCTGCTCACCGCCGGACAGGCTCCCGGCCGACAGGTGCATCCGGTCTGCCAGCAGGGGGAACTTCGCCACGACCTCGTCGATACGGGCGTCGAGGTCCTCGCGCTGGTACCAGGCACCCAGCTCGAGGTTCTCGCGCACGGTCATCGTCACGAGGATCTCGCGTCCCTCGGGCACCTGCACGATCCCGGCTGCCACGCGCCGATGGCTCGACCAGGACGTGATGTCCTCCCCCCCGAACAGCACTCGGCCCCCCGTGGGTCGCACGATCCCGGAGATCGCCGCCAAGGTCGAGGACTTCCCTGCCCCGTTGGCACCGATCAGGGCGACGAGGGACCCCGCTGGCACGGCCAGGTCGATGGCTCGGACGGCATCGACGGGGCCATAGGACACCGACAGGCCCTGCAGTTCCAGCAGGTCGGCTCCCTGCTCGCCGGCAGGCTCGACGTGGTCAGCGGTTTCGGCATCGTGACGTTCGAGCCCGCCGACCTCCTCATCGTCGTCGGCACCCAGGTAGGCAGCGATGACCTCCGGGTCTCGGGCGATCGCCGCCGGCTCTCCCTGGGCGATGAGTCGTCCGAAGTCGAGCACCGCGACCTGGGTACAGATCCGCATCACGAGCGGAACGTTGTGCTCGATGAGCAGGATCGTCACGCCGGTGGCGGCGATCTCGCCCATCAGGTCACCCAACGCCGAGGCCTCGACCCGGTTCATGCCGGCGGCGGGTTCGTCCAACACCAGCAACTGCGGCTCCGAGGCCAGTGCTCGGGCAATCTCCAGGCGGCGGCGGTCACCGTAGGACAACGCACCCGCCGGCAGTTCCGCGGCCGCTGCCAACCCAACTTGCTGCAGGCACAGTCGTGCCCGTTGCAGGTCGGCCTGCTCGTCCCGACGCGCCGACGGCACCAGGAACAGCCGCCGCAGGAAGGTGTCGTGGGCCACACTGTGACCGCCGACCAACACGTTCTCCAGCACCGACATGGAGTCGAACAGCTTCACCTCCTGGAAGGTCCGGCTGACCCCGAGCTCAGCCACCTGATGGGCCTTGTGACCGCCGATCGTCGTCCCCAGGACCTCCACCCGTCCGACGGAGGCTGCGGTCAGGCCGGTGACGACATTGACCAGCGTGGTCTTTCCGGCCCCGTTCGGCCCGATCAGCCCCATCAGCTCACCGGCCGGGATGCGCAGGTCAACGTCATCGATCGCGCGCACACCGCCGTAGTCCTTGACCAGGCCCTCCAGCACCACGACGGGTGGACCTGTGGGCTCGGGTCCCACCCGAGAATCGCCACCATGGTCGTTGGGATGGTCTGGGCGACCTTCGGTCGCACCGTCGGTGGTCGCACCGTCGGTGGTCACACCGTCGGCATCGCCAGCCGCCGTGGATGCGGCTGGCACCGGGACGTTGCGACGACGCAGCCAGCCGGCGCGGGTGGCCAGCCCCGACAGCCCCTCCGGCAGGAAGAGGATCACCAGCAGCAGGATCGTGCCGTTGATGAACGGCCGCAGCCACCCTGCCGCGACCCCGAGGGCTCGTTGGGCCTCGGGCAGGGCGGTGAGCAGGGCGGCGCCCAGCGCCGGGCCGATCCAATGGCCCGTGCCCCCGACGATGGCGTACAGAAGCGCATCGACGGCACGGCTGAAGCCGAACTGGTCGGATGCGATGAAGCGCGTGAAGTGTGCGAACAGCACGCCGGAAAGCCCGGCGATGGCACCCGAGACGACGAACGCGAACATCCGGTAGGCGACGACGTCGATGCCCATCGCCGAGGCCGCGATCTCGTCCTGGCGCAGCGCCGCCAGGCCCAGCCCCCGACGTGACGGCCGCAGTCGCCAGAAGAACCAGGCACAGGCAGCCAAGGCCAGCCAGGCCTGCCAGATCCCCACGACCTTCGGGATCCCGCGCAGGCCCTGGGCGCCCCCGGTGACCTCCAGGTTGAGCACCAGGATGCGCACCATCTCGCCGAATCCCAGCGTTGCGATGGCGAGGAAGACTCCGCGCAACCGCAGGACCGGCAGCCCGAGCAGGAATGCGGCCACGGCCCCGGCCAGGATGCCCGCCACCGTGACCGCCAGCAAGGGCCATCCGAGGTGGATCGTCAGCAAGGCCGAGGTATAGGCGGCGATGGAGGCGAATGCCGCCTGGGCAAGGCTGAGTTGTCCGGCGATCAGCACGGCATACATCGAGTAGGCAAGCACGCCATTGATCGCCACGAACACGATCACCGCGTTGTAGGTGGCCAGGAACGTCGACAGCATCTCGGGCATGTCAGACTTCCCGCACGGAACCGCGACCCAGCAGGCCGTTGGGCCGCACCAGCAGGATCAGGAACAGCAACCCGAAGGCCACCGCATCGCGCCAACTGGAAGAGATCCAGACAATCGCGAACACCTCCGTGAGTCCAAGGACGAGACCACCGAGCATGGCCCCCCGGATGCTGCCCATGCCACCGACGACGATCACGGCAAGGCCCTTGAGCTCGATTGCAAGCCCCATCTCGGTCTGGATGGAGTTGAACGCCAGGGCAAACAGGACCCCGGCCGCAGCGCCGAGCGCCGAGGACAGGGCGAACGTGGCCATCGTCACACCGCTGACGTTGACGCCCATGAGTCGGGCTGCCCTCGGGTCCTCGGCCACGGCCCGCATGGCCTTGCCGAGACGCGATGACCGCACCAGCCATTGCAGGCCCAGCATCAGCACGAGGCAGACCACCAGGATCACGACCTGCAACACCGAGATGGACGCGCCGGCGAACTCGAATCGTCCCTCCGGAAAAGTGTCGGGTGGGAACCGGCGCGTGTTGGGACCGAACAGGCCCAGGGCGATCGCCCCGAGCACGATCGCCAGGGCGATCGAGGAGATCAGGCCGGCGAAGTGCGTGTCGGGTCGCTGCCGCAGTGGGGCAAAGGCAAACCGTTCGATCAGGATGCCGAGCAGGGCCCCGGCCGCGATGGCCCCCACCACGGCGAGCCAGAGCGGCCACCCGAGGGCAACCACCAGCTCCCAGCCCACGAAGGCCCCCAGCATGAACACCGCGGAGTGGGCGAGGTTGAGCAGGTCCAGGACGCCGAACACCAGCGTGTAGCCCATGGCGAACAGGCCATAGATGGCGCCGAGGAAGACGCCGTTGACAACCTGCTGCACGAGGTTCTCCTCACCGTGCGGCGGCGACCGGGCGGGCCCCAGCGCTCGGCTCCCCAGACAACTGGGAACCGGTCCTCAGCCACCCAGGGGTGGTTGGCTCTCAGCCGCCCAGGACCGTGAACTCCCCGCCCTCCACGACCTGGACGACTGCGGGATGGTCGGCGTCGCGGGACTCGGTGAACGAGAACTCGCCCAGCGCGGTGGGCATGCCGGACAGGCCGGCCATCGCGTCGCGGATCGCGGTCGGGTCGCTGCTGCAGGCGCTGCGGACGGCAGCGTCGACGAGCTTCATCCCGGTGTAGGCCTGGGCAGCGAACTGGTCGGGCGCGTTGCCGGTCGCCTCCTCGTATGCGGCCTTGAAGTCCTGGCTGATTTGGTCGTCGGCCGCCGAGTTCCAGGCGGCCCCCACGATCACACCTTCGGCGGCATCGCCGGCATTGTCGATCAGGGCGGGGGAGTTGAACCCGTTGCCGCCGATGACCGGGATGTCGAGTCCGAGGTCGGCTGCCTGGGTCAGGATCAGCGCGGCCTCCTCTGCCAGCGCCGACACGACCAGGGCATCCGGGTCGGTGTTGCCGGCCTCGGTCAGCTGTGCCGAGAAGTCGGTGTCACCCTTGGCGAAGGTCTGTTCCGTGGTGATCTCGATGTCGTTGTCCGCCAGCGCCTGGGCAAACACCTGGTAGCCGGACTCGGTGAAGGCATCGTCGTCGCCGTACAGCACGGCGACCCGTTCGAGCCCAAGTTCCTCCTTGGACGCCTCGATCGTCTGGGGGATGACCTGGCCCTCCGTCAGCGAGTCGCGGAAGACGAAGTCGCCCATCTCGGTGACGCCCTCGGCGGTGTTGGACACCCCCAGCACGACGACCTCGGCGTTCTGTGCCACCGGGTCGGTGGAGAAGGCCGTGTTGGACAGGGTCGGGCCGATGATGGCCGACACGCCGTCCTGGTTGATGAGCTTTTCGAAGGCGGTGATGCCGGGACTCGGATCCGAGGCGTCATCCTCGATCACGAGTTCATAGGTCACGCCTCCCGCGGCATTGAGTTCGTCCGCCGCCAGACGCACCGCGGCCTCCTGGGACTGGCCGTACACGGCCGCACCCTCGGTGAGGCTGAACACCACACCGACCGGGACCGGCTCGTCCAGCGTGCAGTCGCCACCAGTGGCCCCGGCCGTGGCCCCGGCCGAAACCTCTCCCGTTGCGTCTCCGGTGGGTTCGGCACTGGCCGCGGTTGCGTCTCCGGTGGGTTCGGCACTGGCCGCGGCTCCGGTGACCGTGGTGGCGTCCTCGGTCGCCGATTCCTCGCCGTCGCCGCCACAGGCGGTGATGACGAGGATGGCGGCAAGCGCAATGGCTGCCGTGTGTCTGGACCGCATGGTGGCCTCCGGCGTCGTGGGGGTCGAGGAACGCAGACTAGTGGCGCCACGATCAAGCGCAAGGGATGCGCCGGTTTCAGGATGCGTTGGTGGGCAACCGGGCCATCGACGGCTCCAGATCGTCGATGCGGGCCACGCCGAGCAGCCGCAACGTGCGGGCGATCTCGTCGGACAGGATCTGCAGGGCACGGTCGACACCCGCCTGGCCGCCCGCCATGAGACCGTAGAGGTAGGCACGCCCCACGAGGCAGGCACGCGCCCCGTTCGCCAGTGCCGCCACGATGTCCGCACCCGAGAGGATGCCTCCGTCCACCATCACCTCGACCTGGTCGCCGACCGCGTCGACGACGGCAGGCAGACGCTGCAGGGGGGTCGGCGCCCGATCGAGTTGTCGCCCGCCGTGGTTGGACACGATCACTGCCGCAGCACCCCGGGCCGCCACCTCGCGGGCGTCATCGACGGTCTGGATGCCCTTGACCACCACCGGACCATCCCAGCGCCCACACAGCCACTCGAGGTCGTCGAAGGTCACGCTGGGGTCGAACATCGAGTTGACCAAGTCGGCGACGGTTCCGTCGAAGTGGCGCAGTGACGCGAACTCGAGCGGTTGCGTCGTGAACAGGTCGAACCACCACGACGGGTGCAGGGCGCCGTCGACCAACGTCGCCCACGTCAACGAGGGCGGGATGGTCAACCCGTTGCGCACGTCTCGCAGGCGGGCCCCGGCAATCGGCGTGTCGACGGTGAGGACCAGTGCCTCGTAGCCCGCGGCGGCTGCCCGGGCCACGAGGTCATCGGTGCGATCGCGATCCTGCCACACGTACAACTGGAACCAGCGACGAGTCGACGGAGCCGCCGCGGCCACCTCCTCGATCGATGTCGTGCCCATCGTGGACAGTGCATAGGTGACACCGTGGTCGCCAGCGGCGCGCGCCACCGCCGATTCTCCCTGCGCATGCATCATGCGGGTGAATCCGGTCGGCGCCAGGACGAAGGGTTGCGGGGATCGCTGCCCGAGGATCTCCCGCGAGGTGTCGACGTCGGCCACGTCTCGCAGCACCCGCGGCTGGAACTCGACCTCACGAAAGTCACGCCGTGCCCGCCGCAGGCTCAGTTCCTGTTCAGCCGCCCCGTCGACGTAGTCGAACACGGCTCGCGGCACCCGCCGATCTGCCATTCGTCGCAGGTCGGTGATGCTGGCCGCCCGTGCCAGGCGATCCGCCACGCTCCAGCCCGGCGGTTGCAGGCGCAGCAGTGGCGCCAGGTCACCCCATCTGGGAACTCGCCGTCGCAGTGGTGCTCCACTCGTCGCACGTCCAACCTACTTGCCGTCGCTTGGCGACGGCGATGTCGTCCCTGTCGCGAGGGCCCGGCGGACCGGGCCCTCGCGGGGTCGTGGGACGTGCCGTCGGAGTCAGCCGACCCGCGTGATGCGGTCCTGCGGACCCGGGGTCAGCGGCGAGAACTCGCCGACGTAGTCGGCGAACACCTCGGAGTCGATCGGGCCCTGGAACCGGTTGGTGCCCTGGGTCAGGAGGCTGAAGTTGTCCCCGCCGTCGGCGAGGAAGCTGTTGACCGTGATGCGGTAGGTGCCGGCCGGGTCGACCGCCGCACCGTCCAGCATGATCGACGCAGCGTCGACCTTGTTGCCGGTGGAGGCCGTGGCGTCCCAGGTGTAGGTGAAGCCGTCCGACACCTGCAGGACCCGCATGCTGTCGGCCCCCGGGTTGTCGAACTGCTGTTCCAGCAGGGTGTCGATCTGGGTCCCGGTCAGGTCCATGGTCACCAGCGTGTTGCCGAACGGCTGGACCGTGTAGACCTCGCCGAACGTCACCTCACCGGGTGCCTCGGTCGAGGCCTGGTTGTCGTGGATCAGGTCCGCGCGGATGCCACCGGGGTTCATGAACGCGATCTGCGCGCCGACCCCCTCGCTGCCCCACAGTTGCGCGTCGGCGATGCGGTCACCCAGGGCCGACTCGCCGGCGGCGTTGGTGGCCCGCAGGATGTCAGTGGTGATGGACCCGACCACGCGGGTGCGGACCTCGTCGGCGAACACGCCCCACTTGGCGATGTTGGCCGTCTGCTCGGCGTCGCGGTCCACGTCGCGCGTCACCAGGCGGTTGTTGATGGTGATGTCGACCGGTTCCTTGGTCGCGCGGCTGATCGACAGGTCGATGTCGGTGATCATGCCGCCGTACTGGTAGGCGCTGGTCACCGGGCGGCCGTCGACCACGCAGTTGTAGGCCTGGTGGGTGTGGCCGGTGATGAACATGTCAACCTCGTCACTGGTGCGATTGACGATGTCGATGATCGGGCCCGAGATCCCCGGGCAGGTGTTGTCGAAGGCACTGGGGAAGCCGCCCTCGTGGACCAGCACCACGATCGTCTCCACGCCCGACTTCTTCAGGACCGGCACCAGGGCGTTCACCGTGTCGGCCTCGTCAGCGAACGACACGTCCTGGATCCCGGACGGCGACACGATGGACGGCGTGCCCTCCAGCGTCATCCCGATGATGGCCATCCGCACACCCTGGTACCGCTTGATGGCGTAGGGCGGGAAGATGGTGCCACTGCCATCGTTGTAGGCCACGTTCGCGGCCAGGAACTGGAAGTCGGCCCCGTCGAAGGAGGTGCCGTCCTGGCATCCGTCGACCGGGTGGCAGCCGCCGTCCTGCATCCGCAGCAGTTCCGTGACGCCCTCGTCGAACTCGTGGTTGCCCACGGCGTTGAAGTCCAGCCCGAACAGGTTGGCGGCCTCGATGGTCGGCTCGTCGTGGAACAGGCCCGACAGCAGCGGGCTGGCCCCGATCAGGTCACCGGCCGAGACCACCAGGGTGTTGGGGTTGGTGGCCTCGAGGTTCGCGATGTGCGTGTCGAGGTACTCGACCCCACCGATGAAGTCTCCCGTGGGACGCAGGAAGGGCGGTTCGAGGTTGCCGTGGAAGTCGTTGATGGCGAGCAGTTGCACATCGGTGGTGCGGGCGTTGCGGGCGGCGGGTCCGTCCACCGGGGGCCTGGCCGAGGCGATCCCCGGTGCGGCCAACAGCGTCGCGCCCAGTGCCAGGGCGAGCAGTCGAGTTCGTCGTGTCATGAAGGCGTCCTTGCCTGTTCGTGAGCGAGGTGGTGCAGGTGTCGGTCGATGCGGTCCGTGGACCCACCGGTCGTGGATCGGCACCCGTGTCCGGCCCCCCGGATCATCCGTCGTGCCCTCGACGCGCACCCGCCGGTGGCTCACGCTAGCCCCGGGACTCCGGTCCCGTCGGCGGGACCCTCGGCAGTGCGCCCACCGTGCAGTCCCATCCGATCGGTGGCGGTTGTCGGCGGGTTCGGCGTGCACGTTGACACGGCCGCATCCGTGATTGGGGTCCATGTGACGGCCCGGTTCCGTGCCGTCACCGAGGGACTCAATCGGGTGGGCGTCGCCCGGAGGGAGCATGCCATGAGGACGAGAGGTCGCACGAGGTGGACGGTCCTGGTGGTCGCCGGGGTACCGCTGCCGCCGGACACTGAGGAGCGCGATCGTGCTGGTGCGCACTCGGGCCGCAAAAAACCCGACCGGCCACCCGGGGGGGGTGTGGCCGGTCGGGAAGGAGCCACCGGTTGGAACTGTGGCATTTCTCCGGTGATGGTGACCGCCGGGGGGGGTGGAGGTCTCCGTGCTCCTTGGTGATTCGAACCGTACGGGGCCCGGGGCTCGGAACCCAAGCCGAACGGGCGGCACGATCCGGCGTGTCCGGATGCGGACACGGGGCCATGACTCCAGTCCCAGTCCGAGGTTACGAGGGTCCCCCCTCCATGGGGGACAAGCGCACAAGATGCTCGATTTCAGGCCGTTTGCATGAGTTTCAGGGGTCTCACGCGCTGTCCTGTTCCGTCTCGTCCACCGTGACTCACGGCACCTGTCCCGTCCAGTCACCCTGTCCGGTTGCGGCCACCGTGGTACCACGAGCGGGCCCGCCGGGTGCCACCCGTCACCCGTCACGGTCCAGCGCCCCCACCACCAGGTCGACCAGTCCGGCCAGCAGTCGCTCGCCCTCGGCGGCGGTGGCGCCGGTGGGATCACCCAGCACGCCCAGGGGGCTGACCGCACGGACCCCGTCGGTCCGCAGGCGTGGCAGCAGGTCGGCCATGGGCGTCGAGTCGCCGGGGATCGCGCGTTCGAGGTGGACGCGCTCGGGGGCCAGGGCCAGCAGCAAGGACGTCTCGGCACGGCCGGCATGGCCGTCCATCCCCGGCAGGCCGAGGTGCACGACCTCCAGTCGACGGCGCTCGTGGGTGCAGACCGCCACCGCGGCGGCAAGCGCCGGCGCGTTGCCGCCGTGGCCGTTGACGACCAGGACGCGCCCCCAGTCACGGGCGGCATGGCGCACGACCTCCACGACGACGTCGCGCAGGACCTCGGTGCCGATGGACACGGTGCCGGGGAAGTCTGCGTGCTCGCCGCTGGCCCCGATTGACAGGACCGGCGCCAGCCCCACGTCCGGCCGGTCGGCGCAGGCCCGCTGGGCCACCGCCGCCGCCACGAACGCATCGGTGTCCAGGGGCAGGTGGGGGCCGTGCTGTTCCAGGGATCCCACCGGCACGACCAGCACATTCCGGTCGGATGCGTCCACCTCGGGCCAGGTCGCGTCGGCCAGTCGTGTCACGACTCCGCGGAGGACCCATGGCTCGCGGGCACGCGCCAGAAGTCCGGGGGCACCAGCAGATGCTCGCGGGACAGGTCGTGCACCGACGCGACCTTCAGGCCCATCAGGGACGACTCGAGCCCGCCCCTCAGGATGTCGAGCACGTTCTCCACGCCGGCCTGGCCGTTTGCGGCCAGTCCCCACAGGTGGGCCCGGCCGATCAGCACGGCCCGGGCGCCCATCGCGACCGCCTTCATCACGTCGCTGCCGCGCCGCACGCCACCGTCCATGAGCACCTCGACATCGTCGCCCACGGCATCGACGATCCCGGGCAGCACGCGGATCGTCGCAGGGGTGCCGTCGAGGTTGTTCCCACCATGGTTGGACACCGAGATCGCGGTGGCACCGGCCTGGACCGCCTCCCGCGCGTCGTCGGCCCGGTACACGCCCTTGACCATGAACGGGCCGTCCCACTGCTCGCGCATCCACGCGATGTCTTCCCAGGTCGGCTGGGGCGTGCCCATCCACTCGCCGTAGGCCTGGAAGAAGGTCGGCGCCTGCTCACCGGGGTCGACCATGTTCGGCACGGTGAGGTCCGGCAGCGCTCCGGCCCTGGCCCAGTCCAGCAGGTAGCGGAACTTGCCGCCCAGCACGATCTCCGGCGCGTGCTCCAGCATCGCCTTCAGGTCCAGCGCGTCCGGGATCTTCGGGCTGCCCCAGTCGCGGCCATGGGAGAACGACCAGTCGAGCGTCACGATCAGGCCCACGGCCCCGGCCGAGGCCGCGCGCTCCAGGCGTGCCGCGATGTCGTCGCGCGAGCCGGCCCAGTAGGTCTGGAAGAACGTCTGGGCGTTGGCCTCCACGACCTGCTCGATGGGCTTGCTCCCGAACGCCGCGAGGCCCATCGGGATGCCCCGGGCCGCGGCGGCGCGGGCCACGGCCACCTCGCCGTCGGGGTGCACTGCCTGCACACCGGTGGGCGAGATCATGACCGGCATGGACGCGGGCTGGCCCATGATGGAGGTCGCCAGGTCGCGTTCCTGGGGCAGGCCCACGACGTGGGGCGCGACCCCGAGTTCGCCGAAGGCATCGAGATTGTCCCGCAACGTCGTCCCGGCCTCGGTCCCGGCGACCAAGGCCATGTAGACCGACCTCGGGAGCCGCTTCTTCGCCCGGCGCTGGGCCTCGCGGACGGTCTCGAACCAGTCATCGGCCATCGGGGCGGTCCCATCAGTCGGGTCGGGGCAGTCGGTCGGGGTTGGTCGTCGGCGCGGCACGGGCAGGCCCCGATGGGTGCCGCCGCCGCGATCGGCACGGCCGCGGCACCCATCGGCCCCTCACGGGTCCAGGCCGGCGAGCGGGCTGGTGTTGCAGGCCCGGTCCGGGGTGCTCGTCGACCCCAGCACCGGCAACTGCACGCCGCGCGAGTGGTCCTGGGCCGGACGGGGGATGATCGGTTCGCCGCGGGCCGACAGCAGTTCCTCGCCCAGGCCACGCACGCACTCGGGGTCGGGACCGTCCAGCGGCAGACCCGTGAAGAACTTGGCGGCCATGCACCCGCCACGGCAGGCGTCCCAGGCTCCGCACGAGGCGCAGGCGCCACCCGACTGCGGCGAGCGCAGCTCGGTGAACAGGTCGGACTCCTGCCACACCCGGGTGAAGCCGCCACCGTCGCGCACGTTGCCGGCCAGGAACTCGTCGTGGATGGCAAAGGGGCACGCGTAGACGTCGCCGATCGGGTCGATCAGGCAGACCACCCGGCCCGCCCCGCACAGGTTCAGCCCCGGCAGGGCCTCGCCGAAGGCGGCCAGGTGGAAGAACGAGTCGCCGGTCAGGACGTCCTCGCCGTGGGCGAGCAGCCACTCGTAGAGCTGGTACTGCTGCTCGGGCGTGACGTGGAGGTCGTCCCAGACGTCGGCGCCGCGTCCCGACGGTCGCAGCCTGGTCAGTCGCAGTTGCGCCCCGGAGGCGTCGGCCAGTGCCTTGAAGTCGTCCAACTGGTCGATGTTGTGGCGGGTCGCGACGACCGAGATCTTGAACAGTCCGAATCCGGCGGCCGCGAGGTTGTCCATGGCGCGCCGCGCGGTCGCGAAGGATCCGTCGCCACGGACCGCGTCGTTGACGTCGGCCGTGGCTCCGTCCAGCGAGATCTGCACGTCGACGTAGTCGCTGGCCGCGAGCCGGGCGGCGGCCGCCTCGTCGATCGCGATCCCGTTCGTCGAGAACTTCACGCCCACCTGGTGTGCGGTGGCGTAGTCCACCAGTTCCCAGAAGTCCTTGCGGACCGTGGGTTCACCGCCACCGATGTTGACGTAGAAGACCTGCATCGCCTGGAGTTGGTCGATGACGGTCTTGCATTCCTCGGTCGACAGTTCACGCGGGTCGCGACGACCGGAACTGGACAGGCAGTGCACGCACTGCAGGTTGCACGCGTAGGTGAGTTCCCAGGTGAGGCAGATCGGCG
The DNA here is from genome assembly GCA_038233055.1 of Nitriliruptorales bacterium. GTDB lineage: Bacteria > Actinomycetota > Nitriliruptoria > Nitriliruptorales > Nitriliruptoraceae > Salsipaludibacter. The sequence goes on along the minus strand of JBBSMS010000037.1, from coordinate 840 downwards.
CGTCGAGTCCGAGTTCGAACTCGTCGACCAGTCGCCCCACCGGGCGGGTCGCGGCCGGATCGAGGGTCGCCGTCATGCGGACTCCGAGGTCGACGTGGCGGGGGCGGGGACGATCATGGTCGAGTCGGCCAGGGTCGCCAGTGCGCGCCCGATGGCCGGCACCCGGGCGGGTTCGATGCCCGCCGTGGCGCAGGCTGCACGGGCCGAGTGGTGGTCACCGAGTGCACGCACGACCGCCAGCAGCCCGTGGTCCTTGATGAACGACAGGCGGCGCGTGCCGAAGTGGTAGGCGAGCGCCCCGAACCGTTCGGGTCGCAGCGACACCTGGTCGTGCAGGGTCCAGCCTGCGTCGAGCACCTCGTCGCTCCCGATCGTGACCGCCCCGGTCCCCGCGGTGGCGATCAGTACACCCCGCACATGCCGTCGATGGACACGTCCTCGACCAGCAGGTCGTCGACCACGGGGTCGAGGGTGTCCTCGGCGGGGGCCTCGGTGGTGGGCTCGGCAAGGTCGGCGGCCCGGGCGTCGTCGTCCGGTCGGGTCTGGGCGGGGCTGGTGGTGGGCATGCGCGCGCTCCTGGATCGGGTGGTCGTCGTGGGCCTGCTGGCATGGTCGCGGGGCAGTCCGGAGTCGAGCATAGGAACAGGACCGGCCGTCGTGACAGGGGGGATCCACGCCCAGACCATCAGCCGCCGGACCCGCCCGCCTCCAGTTCGGCGATGGCCGCGGCCTGGGCCAGGGCCCGCCGGGCCTGGTCGACGTGGAGGTTCTCCACCATCCGGCCGTCCACGGTCACCACGCCGATGCCCCGCTCCTCGGCCTCGGTGAAGGCGTCGATCA
>JBBSMS010000036.1:0-26398 GCA_038233055.1 Nitriliruptorales bacterium | reverse complement strand
GGGACCACCGACTGGGGCGACATCCTGTCCCCGCAGGCCATCCGGCGGCTGCTGTGCGACGCCGCCGTGTCCCGCATCGTCCTGGCCTCACGCTCACAGGTCCTGGACGTCGGACGGACCACCCGGTCGTGGTCCGAACCCTAACGCCGTGCCGTCAACGCCCGCGACCGCGGCTGTCGCGGACCCGGCTGCACCCGCCCCATCGCCTGGGCCCAGGTCCACCACCTCCGCTGGTGGCGCAACAACGGCATGACGTCGGTCGCCAACGGCCTCGCACTGTGCCACCACTGCCACCGACTCGTCCACGACCACCACTGGACCGTCCACCTCGACCCCACCACCGCCACCTGGACCGCCCCCGACGGCCACACCACCACCACCACCCGCCCCCACCACCCCCAACCCGACACCCGGACCGCAGCAGGCCATCCCGATGCGGACGCGGGCGGCGACCCCGACCCGGATCCGGACGGGGACGCCGACCCACCGACGGGCGGACCCGACCCACCGGGGCCTGAGCCTGCGGGGCCAGCACACGCAGCACCGCCGGGAGTCCCGACGGCCACTCGAGATTCAGGCGGCAGCGCACGGGGACGTCCAACAGGCGACGGCCGCGCCGCCACGGTCCGACAACCGGTCCTCCCCGTCGTCGCCCCGTGAGCGCGCCGCGACCGCAGCATCCAGTCACCCGGGGGGTTCGGCGACGGACGAGCCGACCGCCGAGGGGATCGGCAGGTCCCACAGCGCATTGACATGGGCGTCGCCGGCCGGCGGTCACAGCCGGGTTCAGCTGGTGGCGATCTTGTCCAGGGGGAGGTCGGGGTGGTCGCGGATGATGCGTTCGACCTGCCAGCGATCGCGGAACAGGGCGATCGGCATCCCGGAGGCGCGGCGGTAGACCTCGACGTCGCGCATGCGTCGAAGTTCGTCGACGGCCTCGTCTGTGGTCCGCCGGGCCTCGTTCCAGCCGGTGGGCTCGACCCGGATCGGTGAACCGAACTCGTGCTCCATCCGCCAGGCGGCGACCTCGAACTGCAACAGCCCGACAGCGGCCAGCACCGGCGCCTGGTCGCCGAGGTCAGGATGTCGCAGGACCTGGATGACGCCCTCCTGGTCCAACTGCTCCAGCCCGGTGCGGAACTGCTTGACCCGGGACCGGTCGCCGGGGGTCGCGACCTGGAAGTGTTCAGGCGTGAACACCGGCATCGGTGGATACGCGACCTCGGGGCCCTCATAGAGGGTGTCCCCGATGCGCAGGTCGGTGGCGTTGACCAGCCCGACCACGTCGCCCGGAAACGCCTCGTCGACGGTGACCCGCTCCTGGCCGAAGACCTGGTGCGCGTACTTGGCCGCGATCGTGCGGCCGCTGCGAGTGCAGGTCAACTGCGCGTCGCGCTCGAACAGGCCCGAACAGATGCGCACGAACGCGATGCGGTCACGGTGGCGCGGATCCATGTTGGCCTGCACCTTGAACACGAACCCTGAGAACGGCGAGTCGAGGTCGCGCACCTCGCCGTCGACGTCGCGACGCGGCTGCGGCGACGGCGCCATCTCGGCGATCGCGTCCAGGAGCGGCTCCACGCCGAAGTTGTTCAGGGCCGAACCGAAGAACACCGGCGTGGTCCTGCCCGCCAGGAACGACTCCGGGTCGAATGACAACCCCAGTTCGTCCAACAGGTCGAGGTCGTCGCCGATCCCCTCGCCGGTGTCGACCTCGGTCGGGTCCCAGTCGGTGACCGTCGCGGCCTGGCGACGGGTGTTCGCGACCTCTGGGTCGTAGCGGTGGAACTTCCGGTCCCGTCGGTCGACCACGCCTCGGAAGGTGCCGTCGGCGGTCCGGACCGGCCACGTCACCGGCGTCCCGACCACGCCCAGCTTCTCCTCGATGTCGTCCAGCAGTTCCAGCGGACCGCGGGACGGTCGGTCGAGCTTGTTGACGAAGGTGATCAACGGCGTCCCGCGCCGAGCGCAGACCTCGAACAGCTTCTGGGTCTGGGGCTCCACGCCGGCCGCGGCGTCCAGCACCATGATGGCGGCGTCCACGCCGCTGAGCACCCGGTAGGTGTCCTCGGAGAAGTCGCGGTGACCCGGGGTGTCGAGCAGGTTGTAGGCCAGGTCCTGGTTCGTCGAGTCGTCGTGGTGGTCGAAGCGCAGGACGGTCGTCGAGATCGAGATCCCGCGGTCCTGCTCCATCTTCATCCAGTCGGAGCGGGCCGTGCGTTCAACCTTGCGGGACTTGACGGCCCCGGCCTCGGCGATCGCGCCGGCGTACAGCAGGAACTTCTCGGTCAGGGTCGTCTTTCCGGCGTCCGGGTGCGAGATGATGGCGAAGGTGCGGCGGCGCTCGGCCTCGGTACGCACGCGGGCAGCGGACATGGTCGGACCTCGGATGGCAGGGTGGGCGGCGCGCCGACTTCACGCGCGGACAGGACGGAAGCCGGTCGGGCAACCGGTCGGCAACCGGTCGGCAGCCGGTCGGGGGCACGAGATGCGGGTGCAGCGTCGCCACGGGACGGGCGGGCGGCCAGGGCCGGCCCGGCCGAGGCTATCGTCCGCGGGCATGATCGAACTGTCACAGAACGCCGAGCGTGCGCTGGTGGCGTCGCGTCCGCACCTGCGTGGGCTGACGCACATCATTGGCGCGCTGGTGGCGCTGCCCGTCGCGCTGTTGGCCATCGCGCACGCTCCGGCGGGGACGGTGCGCCTGGCCGTCGCGCTCTACACCCTGGCGGCCACGCTCATGCTGTCGATGTCGGCCGGCATGCACTGGCGCGTGCGCGACCCCGCCGCCACCGAGGTGTGGATCCGGCTCGACCACACGGGCATCTACCTGATGGTCGCGGCTGCGACCGTGGCCGTCGCCCTGCTGGGCTTGCCGTCCGGCTGGCAGCGCTGGGTGATCCCCGTCGCGGTGGCCATCGCCGCGGTCGGCCTGGTCGTGGAGTGGTTGCCGCGGCGCACCCCCAGGGGATTTGCCCACGGGATGTTCCTGGGTGGCGGCTGGGCGATGATGGTCGGCGTCGTCGAGGTGTGGCGTGGGCCGGGACCGGTGGCGGTGCTGTGGTTGGTGGCCGGCGGGGCGGCCTACACGATCGGTGCCGTGCTGGTGGCGCTGCGACGCCCCGACGTGTGGCCGGAGGTCTTCGGCTACCACGAGGTGTGGCACGTGCTGGTGCTGGTGGCCGTCGCCTGCCACTGGCACCTGGTCGTCGACGTCCTCGCCAACTCCTGACGACGACATCGTCGCGACCGAACGATTGTCGGGGAGGCGCCGTCGTCGGGCGAGCGACAGCGGCCCGGTCGGCCCGGGTCGCCCGCATTGCTGGTCGTCGCCGTGGTCGCCCCGCCGGCGCCATGCTGCTGGACGACAGGAGGCCTGGATCGCGCTGTCGACACCCCGGGTCACCGGTCACGGCTGGCGACCGGGACCCGGTCGAATGGCGGTCCGGTCACGTCCCGACGGGCGTCCAGCGCCTACGGTCGGGCCGACGCATCGACGGCATCGACAACGAGGCTCATTCCATGGCAGCCAGCACCGACGCCCGCATCATCACCGTGAACGGCCACACGCCGGTCGTCCACGACGAGGCGTGGGTGGCGCCGGGCGCGGTCGTCGCCGGCAACGTCCACCTCGCCGCCGGAGTCTCGATCTGGTTCGGGTGCGTGCTCCGCGCCGAGGAGGGCCCGATCACCATCGGCGCCGACACCAATGTCCAGGACAACTCGGTCCTGCACGCCGACCCGACCCATCCGGTCGAGATCGGGGAGCGGGTCACCATCGGCCACGCCTGCGTCGTCCACGGGTGTGCCATCGGTGACGACGCGCTGGTGGGCATGCGCGCGACCGTCCTGAACGGGGCGTCCGTCGGAACGGGGGCCGTGGTCGGGGCCGGTGCCCTGGTCACCGAGGGGTCGACCGTGGTGGACGAGACCGTCGTGGTGGGGGCCCCGGCGAAGCCGCGTGACCTGGCCTTGCCGCCGGTGCCGCGGCCGAACGTGGCGGCCTACACCCGCCTGGCCGGGTGGTACGACGAGGCCACGTCCTGACCGAGGTCAGCAGGCCGAGCGCAGCGTCGGATAGGTGTTGACGCTGCGGCCGGAGAGGTAGGCCTCGAAGTGGAGGTGGGGAGGCGTGCCAGCGGCGTTGCCGGTCGTGCCCACGGTGCCCAGCACCTGCCCCGCCTCGACCCGGCCGCTGGGGCCGAGGGTGTCGAGGTGGGTGCCCCAGTAGCGGTAGCCGTCGTCGCCGAACAGGTGGACCTGCTTGCCGCCGCGCGTGCCCGACACGTGCTCGACCCGACCACTGACCGGCGCGACGACCCTGGTGCCGCGTGCCGCGAAGATGTCGATGCCCTCGTGGTAGCGCCCGCCGCCCTTGGACACGCCGAAGTCGTTGATGAAGTGGGTGCTCCCCTTGACGGGGCAGCGGAACGTGCCGCCCGTGCCGGGGATGCTCAGGCGCTGGCCGAGGCGGATCAGGTTCGGGTCGTCGATGTCGTTGGCGGCGGCCAGGCGGCGATACGACAGGCCGTGGTCGTCGGCGATCTCGTGGAGGGTGTCACCCGACCGGACGGTGAGGGCGACGGACTCGGTGCGCGCGCCGGGGGCCGCACCGGCCGAGGCCCGGACGCGCGAGCCGGCCAGCAGCTGTCCCGACGAAGTGAACCCGTTTGCGGCCAGGAACTGCGACTGGCTCACGCCCAGCCGACGGGACAGCGAGGCCACCGAGTCGCCGGGGCGCACGACGGTGGTCGCGCGCGACGTCGAGCCGGCCGACGCGGCCGGCGACGTCGAACGTGACGAGGAACGTGACGACGTCTTCGACGAGCCCGTCGAGGAGGCGGTCGAGGGCCGCGTGGGGACCTCCAGTCGTTGCCCGATGATGATCAGGTCGGGATTCGCGATGTCGTTGGCGTCCACCAGCGCCTGGATGGACACACCGGTCTCGCGGGAGACGTGGTAGAGCGTGTCGCCGCGTTCCACCTTCCAATCCGCCGACGCCGCGCCGACCACGAGTGCCGCGGAGCCGCACAACAGGGCAGCACGCCCCAGGGCGGGCAGCCGGTCGAAGCGAGCGCGCAAAGGTTGCAACCGCTGGCGCAGGACGGGTGGCGAGGTGAGGGACACGGGGGGGCTCCATCGAGACACGAGTGCTCCAACGGTAATCGTCATCTACCCCAACTGCAACTCCATCCACTCTGCCACCTTTGCAGCCAGTGGTGGGGCACGGTCCGGCGCACCGACCGCGCGGTGCCGTCGCCGTGGCGGTCCGGGCGTGCACCGATCCACCTGCGTCGGACCGGAGCCCGGGCCGTCTCGTGTGCGTGTGCCAGCCGGGGCCTGCCGGGGGCGAGCGGCAGGCTTTGTACGATGGGGGGTCGGTACTCGGCGACCCAAGGATGCACTGGTGGGGGAATCCCGCGAGCCACGACGCTTGCAGTTGACGTTCGTGCCCGACGTGGATGCCCCGGCGGCCGGGTCCTTCGCTGCCTGGGGCGTGGACGACCTGCGCGGCGCGCTGGCGACGCTCGACCTCCCAGCGGGCGAGGTCGGCAAGCTCGACCATGCGCTGGGCCACGTCGAGGCCCGGCTCCTGCCGCTGGTGGCGACCCTGCGACGGCTGGCCGAGCTGCCCACCAGCGACAGCTGGTCGAACTGGACCCGTCCGGCCGACAGCGTGCTCGCGTGGTCGCTGGCGGCCAAGTTCGGGCTCGAACTGGTGACCGCGGGTCGGCTCCTGCCGCGGGTGATCGCGACCTCGGCGCCGGACACCGTGCTGGCGCAGTGGGTCGCGGTGCCACCGATGGACGGTCGCCGAGAGCGCCTCGCCGACCTGTTGCCGCCCGCGGCGCACGCGGTGGTCCTGGACGGTGGCGCCCTGCACGCCCTGCCTGCGCTGACGGCGTTCCTGGACGCCGTGGCAGATGTCTGCGGACACAACGGCCACCGGCCGGTCCCGCGGCCAAACGTCCGGCGCTCGGCCCGGCCCTACGACGAACTGCTGCGCGAGGCCCTGACCGGGGATGACCCGGTCGTCGCACCGCTGCGCCGGGCCGGCGACGAGTTGGCGGCCGACGTCACCGACTGGCTGCAGCCCGCGATGGGCGATGCCGGCCGCGCCGACCTGCGACTGGCGATGCGGCTGATTGCGCCCGATGTCGAGGATGACGACGCCGACCTGGTCGTGTCGGACCAGCCGTGGCGGCTCGAACTGCTGCTGCAGTCGGTGCACGACTCGTCCGACCTCGTCGACGCGGGCGCGATCTGGGACGGCACCGCCACCGACCTGGGTGGCCGTCGCCTCGACGGAGCCCAGAGCGTGCTGGTCCGCGGGTTGGTGGACGCCGCCGCGACCTTCCCGGCGCTGGACCGGGCCCTTGACGAGCAGCGCCCGACCGTGGTCGAACTGTCCTCGGCCGAGGCCGCCGACCTGTTGTCCGACGGGGTGCGCGAACTGACCGCTGCCGGGGTCGGGCTGCTGTTGCCGCCGGAACTGCGCGACGTGAACGCGCAACGGCTGCGGCCCCGACTGCGCATCGGCCAGACCACGCCGGTCACCGGCCGCCTGGAGAGCACCGGCATCCTCGACCGGCAGGCCCTCACCAGCTTCCAGTACGAGATGGCGCTCGGTGACGACGTGCTGGACTCCGAGGAGTTCGCGACCGTCATGGAACTCGAACGCTCGCTGGTGCGGTGGCGTGGCCAGTGGGTCCGGATCGACCGGGACGAGGCCTCGCGGATCGGGGAACTCGCCGGGTCGAGCGGCACCATGGAACTGACCGAGGCGGTCGCGTCCGCGCTTGCCGGCCACGCCGAGCGCGACGACGAGGACGTCGAAGTCGTGGCGGTGGGCGACATCGCCGCCCTGCTCGATCGCCTGCTGGCCGAGCCCGAGCCCGCCGACGCCGAGATCATCGCGATCGAGGGCGACCTGCGCGCATACCAGGAGCGCGGGGTCGCGTGGATGCAGCAGATGGCGGCAATGGGGGCCGGCGGGGTGCTGGCCGACGAGATGGGCCTGGGCAAGACCATCATGGCGATCGCGCTGCTGACATCGCGTCCGCAGGACCGGCCGCACCTGGTGGTCTGCCCCACCTCGGTGGTCGGCAACTGGGAACGGGAGATGAACCGGTTCGCACCTCGCCTGCAGGTGATCCGCCACCACGGCCCCGACCGGCCGGTGTCCCCACGCCAGATCCCGCCCGGCCACGTCGTGCTGACCTCGTATGCGTTGCTGCGGCGCGACGTCGGGCTGCTGTCCCAGATCGACTGGGACGTCACCATCTTCGACGAGGCCCAACAGATCAAGAACGCCAGTTCCCAGGGCGCCAAGGCGGCCCGCACGCTGCCGGCCCGCGCCCGCTTCGCCCTGACCGGGACCCCGATCGAGAACCGGTTGGCCGAACTGTGGTCGATCCTTGATCTGACGAACCCCGGCATGCTCGGCCCCCAGCGTCGGTTCACCCGGCGCTACGCGGTCCCGATCGAGCGCTGGCGCGATGAGGAGGCGGCCGCCCAGCTGCGGCGCCTGATCGCCCCATTCGTGATGCGCCGACGCAAGAACGACCCGGGCGTGGCCGTCGACCTGCCGGAGAAGCAGGAACTGACGGTGATGACGACCCTGACCCGCGAGCAGACGGTCCTGTACCAACGGGCGATCGATCAGGCCTTCGACTCCGGGCTGGGCTCGACCGCCTTCGAGCGTCGCGGGCGCATCCTGGCGCTGCTCACCAAGCTCAAGCAGATCTGCAACCACCCGCGCCAGTACCTGCGTGACGGCGGCCCCCTGGTCGGCCGGTCCGGGAAGCTCGACCGCGCCACCGAGGTGCTCGAGGAGGTCCTGTCCAACGACGACCGGGCACTGGTGTTCACCCAGTTCCGCGAGATGGGCGACCTGCTGGCCACCCACTTCGCCGACCACTTGGACCTCAACGACGTGCCGTTCCTGCACGGTGGCACGCCGCTGAGCAAGCGCGACGAGATGGTCGACGAGTTCCAGGCCGGCACGGCCCCACCGATCCTGCTGGTGTCGCTGCGGGCCGGTGGCACCGGGCTCAACCTCACCAATGCCACCCACGTGCTGCACTACGACCGCTGGTGGAACCCCGCGGTGGAGGACCAGGCGACGGACCGCGTGCACCGCATCGGCCAGCGCCGGGCCGTCACCGTGCACCGGATGGTCACCACCGGCTCGGTCGAGGAACGGATCGACGAGGTGCTGGAACGCAAGCGTGCGATCGCCGACTCGGTCGTCGGCGACTCCGAGGCGTGGATCACCGACCTGGGCGACGACGACGTCCGTGAACTGGTGTCGCTGTCGGCCGAGGCCTTCGACGACGAGGACGCGGCATGACCGTCGGCTCCGACCTCGCCCGCAACTATCTGGCCGTCGTGGCCGGCAAGGACCCGTCCCGCCAGCGCTGGCTGGACCGAGGTCGGCGTGGTGCCGGCCACCACGTCGACGCCCTGCGCATCGAGCCGGGCCGCGCCCGCCTGCGGGTGCCGTCCTCGCGCGGGCGCTCCCCGGAGGTGGTCGTCACGGCAGACGTGCTCGCCGGCGCCGACTGGGAGCGGGTCATCGAGGTGGCCGGTGCGAACCTGCGTTCAACGGCCGACCTGCTGGCCGGGCGGCTGCCGTCGGACCTCGCCAGCGCGGAAATGCTGGTCCCGTCCGAGGTCCGGGCCAGGTGCTCGGGCGACGCCAGTCCCTGCAACCACGAGGCGATCGCGCACCACGTCATCGCCGTCGCCATCGAGCGTGACCCGTTCCGGCTGCTGCAGTGGCGCGGCCACCGGCGCCAGGACCTGCTCGCCGCCCTGCGGCGCGTCCGTGGTGCCACCGGGTCGGCCGTGGAGGAACGACTGGACCTCGCCGAACCCTTCAGCGCTCGCGGGTCGCTCGACCTCGCGGTCCACCCGCGCCCGCCGACCGACGTGACGGGCGTGTTGGACCGACTCGGCCCCCCGCCCGGGATTGAGGACCCGGCGCCGTTGGAGTCCGCCATCGCCGCTGCAGCCGACATGGCGTGGCGCCTCGCCGCCGGCGAGGGCAGCGACGTGGCCAACGACGAGGTGCTGCTGGCCGAACTGCGGGCCCAGCGGGTCACGAGTGCGGACCGGGTGGCCGACGCGCTCGGGCTGGACACGACCGCCGTCGCCGAGCATCTCGACCGGCTGTACCACGACGGCGCGGTGCTGCGCATGGGCAGCGGGGACGGCGCCCGCTACCGCGCGGCCTAGCGTTGGTTCCCCGAACAGCCGCGCCATCGAGTCGTCGGTGCACGGACTCGTCGCGGGACACACCGTGGGTCCCCGATCGCCGGGACGCCCGTCCCGAGTCCCACCTCCGGTCCGTCATCGGCTGGCCAGCAGCCGATAACCTTGCCGACACGTTCTCGGCGGGCCCGACTGTCCTGCCGCTCGTCGTGTCGGACAAGGATCCCACCCATGCGCCAACGTTTCCCGCTCACCCTGCTCTGGACCGTGGCGGCCCTGTTGTTCGCCGTGCCCGCGGCCAACGCCTACATCGACCCGGCCAGCACGTCGATGATCTTCTCCGCCCTGGTGGCCGGCCTCGCCGCGACCGGGACGGCCATCGCGATGTTCTGGAGCCGCATCGTCGGGTTCTTCCGCCGCGACCGCAACTGACGCGACTTCCCCCGGGCTGGCCCGCACCGACCATGTCGGAGCGGGTCGCCGCACGTCGACGGCAAGGTAGGCACGGCATGTCCATGGCCCGCGTGGCCGGATCCTTCCGGGATCCGGCCGGTTTCGTGTTCACCCGCGACGGTCGCCTGCTCCGGCAGGTGAACCGCGTCCACGCCGACACGTGGGATGCGGTCGCCGCCTCCGACCTGTTCCCGGCGCTGTGGGAGGCCGGGGTGCTGGTCCACCACGACGTCGTCGACACCGGGCTCGGGACCGACGACGCCCACGTGGTGATCGAGCCCGAGCGGCTGCCCTTGCTGTCCCAGCCCCACGAGTGGGCCCCCGGACAACTGCGGGCGGCGGCACTGGGGACCCTGGAGGTGCAGCGGATCGCGCTCGACCACGGGATGATCCTGCGGGACGCGTCCGCGCACAACATCCAGTTCCATCGCGGTCGCGCAGTGTTCATCGACACGTTGTCGTTCGAGCCCATCCGCGAGGGCAAGCCGTGGATCGCGCACGGCCAGTTCTGCGAGCACTTCCTGGCCCCGCTGGCACTCCAGACGATCATCGACCCGCGCCTGCGGAGGCTGCTGGTCGGCCGCCTGGACGGGGTCGAACTCGACCTCGCGTCGGCCATGCTGCCCGATCGCTCGTGGCTGCGCTTCGGCCTGCTCCAGCACCTCCACCTCCATGCCCGGGCCCGCGGCAAGCCGACCAACGCCACCGCCGCGGACGGCCCGCGCCGCGAGGCGACGTTCTCGCACAACGCGCTGGTCGGCGTGGTGAACTCGTTGCGGCGGTCGATCGAGAAGTTGCGCTACACGCCGTCCGGCACGGTGTGGGGCGACTACTACGACGAGGTCGACCACTACGCCGATGCCGCCATGGCCGCCAAGGTCGGCCTGGTGCGTGAACACGTCCGCACCGTGGCCCCCGCCGTGGTGTGGGACCTGGGCGCGAACACCGGGCGGTTCTCGCGACTGGCGGTCGAGGAGGGCGCGGCCACCGTTGCCTGGGACATCGACGTCGGCGCGGTCGAGAAGGCCTGGCAAGAGGTCTCGGCCGGCGAACCCCGAGACCTGCTTCCACTGGTGCTCGACCTGACCAACCCCTCGCCGGGGCTGGGCTGGGCCCACCGGGAGCGCGAGTCGCTGGCCGACCGCGGTCCGGTCGACCTCGTCATGGCCCTGGCCCTGGTGCACCACCTGTCCATCGGGTCCAACGTGCCACTGGACGACGTGGTGGCCGAACTGGCTCGCCTCGGTCGTCACGTCGTCTTCGAATGGGTCCCCAAGGGCGATCCCAAGGTCGACGTGCTGTTGTCGACCCGCGAGGACGTCTTCACCGACTACACCCGCGAGGTGCTGGTGGCCGCCATCGAGCGCCACTTCACCGTGCTGGCAGTGGACCCGCTCCCGGACTCGGACCGGGAGTTGTTCCTGCTCCGGCGCCTCGATGACTGACCCTGGGCCGGTTCCGGCGACCGTCGAACCGGGAACACCGGGCGGACCCCTGGGCCGACTCGTCCTGCACCCGCTCCTGGTGGTCGCCTACCCGGTGCTGGCGCTGTGGGCCGGCAACATCCACGACGCCCCAACCGACGACGCGCTGGCGGTGCTGTGGCCGGTCCTGGGCGCCGGTGCCGCGGCCTGGGTCGTGCTGTCGCTGCTGGTCGCGCTGGTCCGACGGCCCGCGCCGGTCGCACGGGCGGGGCTCGTCACCTCCGTCGGTGCGATGGCCGTCTTGACCGCCGGACGGATCCTGCCCGAGGCGACCCGCACGGTCGGCGTGGCCGCCACGGGTGCGGTGGTGGTCGTCGCACTGGTCCTGGCCCTGTGGGTCGGGCGACTGGGACTGGCTCGGCTGACGCTGCTGGCCAACGTGTTCGCGATCGTCGCGACCGCCCTGGTGCTGGTGTCGTTGCGCTCCGTGCTGGTGCCCACCCGCAGCGAACCCGTCCTGATGGACTTCGAGGGTGCCGAGGCCACCGCCCGGGACATCTGGTACATCATCCCGGACCGGTACCCGCGGCTGGACACGCTCGACGCCGACTTCGACTTCGACAACATCGAGTTCCAGTCCCACCTCGTCGACCTCGGCTTCACCATCCAGGACGAGGCCCGCGCCAACTATCCCAAGACCTCGCACTCGCTGGCGGGGACCTGGAACCTGGCCACGGTGCAGGACCTGGTGCCGTTTCCTCCCGAGGACGGCGCCGACTCGACGCCGCTGTACGAGTTGCTGGACAACCACGCGCTGGGCCGGTTCGTGACCGACGCCGGGTTCGACTACCTCCACCTCGGGTCATGGTGGGGCCCGACGTCACAGTCGTCGGTGGCGACCGAGAACCGCACCCTGTCGACCGCGTCGGAGTTCGCCAACGTCTGGCGCACGACGACGGCCCTGCGGTGGCTGGGCGAGGTCCCCGAGGAGGAGGGCCTGGACTCGCGTCGCTACATCCGGGCGGTCACCGACCACCAGTTGGACGAACTGGACCGGCTGGTCACCGAGCCCAGTGACGACCCGCGGCTGATCCTCGCCCACGTCACACTGCCGCACGAGCCCTACGTCTACGACGCCGACGGCTCCTACGTCACGGCCGAGGAAGAGGCCACCCGGTCGCGGACCGAGAACACGGTCAACCAGGTGCGGTACGTCAACGACCGCCTGACCGCGTTGGTCGACCGACTGGTGACGGGCGACCCGTCCAACGACCCGATCATCGTCATCCAGTCCGACGAGGGCCCCCACCCCGACGAGCAGTACGCGGCGGCCGGGGCCATCAACTGGTTGGAGGTCGACCGGTCGGCGCGTGAGGAGAAGTTGCGCACGTTCTCGGCCTGGTACCTGCCCGGACTCGACGAGGACGTCCCGGAGGACATCACCGGGGTCAACACCTGGCGGTTCATCCTGTCGCGGTACTTCGGCGCCGACCTCCCGCTGGTCGACGACCGGGTGTGGGTGTTCCGCGACGAGCAGCACCTGTACGACTTCACCGAGGTGACCGAGGAGTTCGACTGACGGGACCGTGACTGGCCCCGGGCTGGTGCAGTCGGAAGCCGTCGGGCCGGTCGCCGCCGTCAGTCGCGGTGAAGGGTCGTGACCCAGTCGCGCAGGATCACCGCAAGGTCGGGGCCGGCATCCTCGGGGACGAAGTGGCCGGCCGCCACCGTCGCGACGGTGACCCCCGGGAGCGATGCGCACCAGGCTCGGGCGTCCCCGGTCAGGATCGCGCCCGGTTCGGCAGCGACGAACAGCAGCGGGGCGGGGCCGGTCTCGAGCCTTGAAGACGTCGTCCTGCAGCACCATCCGTTCGCCCTCCGGTCCGCGCAGGGCGCGGAAGAAGGCCCGGCCCCCGGGGTCGCCGGCGCCGGCCTCGCGCACGGCCATCGTGACGTCTTCGACCGGGACCCGTCGCTGCACCACGTGGACCATGTCGTCGCCCCTCGCACTGCGTCCCGTCGCCGCATGGGCCTCGGCGGTCGGGCCTCGGCGGTCGGGCCCTCGGCGGTCGGGCCCTCGGCCGCTGGGCACGCTAGCCCCCGGCCGCGGAGCGTCGTGGCCAAGCCGGGGGTCCTGCACGACGATCCGCCGCCGGCCGGATGGCCGACGGCGGATCGTGAGGTGTGACCGGTACGACGTCGGGACTGCTCAGGTGGCCTCTCCCAGGGTCACGGTCAGGTCCTGGGTGGACCCGTCGCGCTCGACGGTCAGGGTGACGTCGGTCCCCGGATCGAGCCGCACCAGGCGGGCGGCGAGGTCGGGGAACGACGGGATCTCCTCGCCGTCCAGTTCGACGATGTGGTCGCCGGGCTGCAGGCCGGCCGCGGCGGCCGGCGAGCCGCTGACGACCTCCTCCACCTGTGCGCCGGTCGGTTGGCCGTCCGACGACACCGTCGTCGTCCCCGCGACGCCGAGCCACGAATGCTGGACAACGCCGTCGGTGATGAGGTCGGTCGCCACGGACTGCACGGTCGGGGTGTCGATGGCGAAGCCGATGCCGTCCGAACCACCGCCGGAGCTGGCGATGGCGGTGTTGATGCCGACCAGTTCACCACTCGCATCCACCAGTGCCCCGCCGGAGTTCCCGGGGTTGATGGCGGCGTCGGTCTGGACCAGGCCGGTCAACGGGATGGCGGACGACGCGACCTCACGGTTCAGCGCCGAGACGATGCCGGACGTCACCGAGCCGTTCAGGCCGAAGGGCGATCCGATCGCGACGACGGCCGAACCGATCGCCGGTGGCTCGCTGGCGAGCGCCAACGGCACCAGGTCGCCGTCGTCGACGTGGACCACGGCCAAGTCGGTGGTGGGATCGGTCCCGACCACGGTGGCGTCCAGTTGGCGGCCGTCCGGGAGCGTGACGCCGACCGTGGTCGCGTCCCCGACCACGTGGTTGTTGGTCACGATGTTGCCGTCGTCGTCGAACACGACGCCGGAGCCGGTGCCCGACCCCGCCGGCGTGGAGACGTTGATGGTCACGACCGAGGGGCTGACGGCCTCCGCCACGGCGGAGACGTCGATGACGGTGCCGTTGGTGCCGGGATCCGACACGTTGCCGATCACCCCGGAATCGGACGAAGCGCCGGCCGCCGCGGTCATGTTGGCCGCGGTGGCGTCGTCGTCGACCAGCAGCGCGATCGGGGTGGCGACGGCTGCGGCGGCGACGGCACCGACCAGGGCGGCTGCCACCAGGCTCGAGCGGCCCCGGCCCGGCGTGCGGTCGCGGCGGTTGGGCGCAGGTGGCGGCGGGGGCGGCGTCGCGGCATGGCGCGGCCGTGGCGAGGCCGTGGACATCGGTGGCCCGGTGAGGTCCGGGTCCCGGCGCTCGTCGCGGTCGCGGGTGGGGCGTGGTTGGAGGTCGAGGGTGCTCATCGCGTTCCTCATGGCATGGGTGGGAAGACGATCGGCACCGTACGAACGCTTCCTGAGATTGATGTGAGACGTCCACGTGCCCGGTTTCCCGGCGACGCCCACCAGGTAAGGAGTCGTTCACGGCGGCCGAATCGCGCGATCCAGCCCCCGGAGCCCCCACATCGGCCGGCCGCGAGGCGGGTCGCGGTCGCCGCCGGGTCGTGTCGTCCGCCGACCGTGGCGGCATGTGGAACGCTGGCTCCGTACGGGTCGGTCGTCCCCACCGGCAGTGCCGACGTCATGAGGCCACCACATGACCACTTCGACCTCCGCACCTCCGGCCCACGGCGCCGTCGAGTCGCGGCACCCCCGGCCGACCACGACTGGGCGGGTGTCCGGCGTCATCGGCGCCGGTGCGGCGCTGGGCATCGTCGAACTCCTCGCCGGGATGTTCGCCGGCATCCCGTCACTGGTCGACGCCGTGGCCGCACAGGTGGTCCCGGTCCTGCCGGGTGGCCTGGTCACGTGGGCGATCGAGACCTTCGGTGCCGGTGACCGGCTGGTCATCGGAGTCTCCGTGGCGCTGGTCGTCCTGGCGTTGGGTGCGGTGGCGGGCGGCATGCTGGAGCGCGGGCGCGATGCCGACGCCGCCACGATGTTCGCCGGTTTCGGCCTGGTCGGGGTCGTCGCTGCGACCGTCGACATCGCCACCGACCTCGTCACCACGGCGATCGCCGTGCTCGCGGCGGTCGCCGCGGGGTTCCTGCTGGCGCGGTTCATGGTGCGGGGGCGGTCTGCGGCCCGCGCCGACACCGGCCCGGCCACGAGGACCGCACCGATCATGACGACCACGTCATCCTGGGACGCCGGCGACGAGCCCGCGTCGACCGATGTCGGCACGGCCCCGAGCGACCAAACCCTGGACGTCACCCGGACCGATGGCCGCCCAGCCGTGCCGCTGGGTCGACGGGCCTTCCTCGCCGCTGCCGGGACCGCGGGGGTCGCGGCAGTGGCGGCGGGTGCTGCCGGACGGGTCCTGGGTCGTCCCCCCGCGGTCGACCCCGCAGCCGCCGCGGTGGCCGACAACCTCCCGGCCGTGGCCACCGCACTGCCACCGGCGCCGGCCGCGGCCAGCTTGGACGTCCCGGGCCTCACCCCCCTGTTCGTGCCCAACGACGACTTCTACCGGATCGACACCGCCCTGACGGGCCCGCCGCCAGTCGACGTCACCACGTGGCGACTGCGCATCCACGGCATGGTCGGCGAGGAGCGCTCCTTCGGCTTCGAGGAACTGGTCGACCGGGGGTTGATCGAGTCGGACATCACCATCGCGTGCGTCAGCAACAAGGTCGGTGGGGGACTGGTCGGCAACGCCCGCTGGACCGGCATCCCGCTCGCGCCACTGCTCGACGAGGTGGGCGTGCTGGACGCCGGGACGCAACTGGTCGGCCGCTCGGTGGACGGGTTCACCGTGGGCTTCCCGACCGACCTCGCCCGCGACGGGCGGGACGCCATGATCGCCGTGGCGATGAACGGTGAACCGTTGCCGGTCGCCCACGGCTTCCCCGCGCGACTGGTCGTCCCGGGCGTGTACGGGTACGTCTCCGCCACCAAGTGGCTCGGCGACATCGAATTGACCGGGTGGGACGACTTCGACGCCTACTGGATCCAGCGGACCTGGTCCAAGGAGGGCCCGATCAAGACCCAGTCACGCATCGACACGGTCGGCGACGGACAGGTCACGGCCGGAACGACGGCGGTGGCGGGCGTGGCGTGGGCGCCGACCCGCGGCATCGGCCGGGTCGAGGTCCGGCTCGACGACGGTCCGTGGCAGGAGGCCGTCCTGTCCCAGCCGCTCAACGACACGACCTGGGTCCAGTGGCGGGCCGACGTCGACCTCCCGGCCGGGGACCACGCCGTGACGGTGCGTGCCACCGACGGCACCGGCACCACCCAGTCGGAGCCGCCCCGACCCGAACACCCGGATGGGGCAGAAGGCTGGCACCAGGTTCGCGTCAGCGTGGCCTGACCGCGCGCACCGACGTTGGACGCGCACGCCGGCGGCGGCGCGCAGTCCGTCCCGGGTCGTGGCACCATCGGGGCCAACCTCGGGGAAACGAGCACGCGGCATGGCCACCAGCACGCACGAACCGGTCGCGGGCACGCTGCGGTCCCGGCTGGTCGCGGCGCTGGCCGCAGGCCTGCTGGTGGCCGTCGGGCTCGGGTTCGTGGTCGACACCGGTCGCACCGAACTGTTGATCGACGAGGTCGCGAGCGAACGCGTCCGGGCCTCCGCGGCGGCCGCGGCCGCCGACCTCGGCCCGCTGCTTGGTCCGACGGGTGCCGTCGACCCGGATGGTGGCGTCGGAGGCGTCGACGAGGCACTGCTGGGCCGCCTGGCCACCCACCTCGGCGTCGACGGCGTGGCCGTGGTGCGTGGGGAGGACGTGGCAGGTCGCGCCGAGACCCTGGCCGGCGTGCCTCCCGCGGCCCTGCGCGGACGCCTCGACGAGACCGACCAGGTCGCCGTCAGCGGGATCGACGAACAGGATGCCTGGCTGGGTGCGGTGGCGATCCCACGGACGTCGGCGCCAGCCGATCTCGTCGTGGTGCGCGACCGACCGCTGGGCTCGCTGGCCGCGTCACTGATGGGCGTCCGCCTGCTCACGCTCGGCTTCGTGGCCCTGACCGGGATCGGTTTCACGCTGGTGGTGGTGCGCCTGCTCGTCCGTCCCCTCGAGGCCCTCGTGGGCCGGGTCCGGTCCGGTGACCAGTCCGACGACCACGCGGCCACCATCGAGCGAGTCGACCTGGGTGGCGGCCGGTTCTCGATCCAGTTCGCCGATCCCGACCGCGGCGACGGCGCCGACCTGCGGATGGTGGACGAACTGGAGGTGATCGAGCACGTGATCGCGGACCTCCGCCGTGGCCTCGACGCGGCCGGTCGCACGATCCAGCGCCAGCAGTCGGCACTGGCGGAGGCGACCCGACGCGTGGTCGCCGGCCAGGACGAGACCCGGCGCGAGCTGGCCGGGGAACTCCACGACGGCATCCAGCAGCAGCTCGTGATGCTGCGCCTGGAACTGACCCTTGCGCGCAGCAGCATCGCGACCGACCCGGGCGGGGAGGCCGAGGTGTTCGCGAACCTCAGCAGCAAGGTGGACGCGATGCTGGGCCGTCTGCGCGACACGGCTCGGGGCGTCTACCCGGCGATCCTGCGCGACCGCGGTCTGCACGAGGCCCTCACCAGCCTCGCCCGGCAGTCCCACGGTCGGGTGCGGGTGACCGCGTCGCCACGGCCGTTCCCACGTCTGGACCTCGACATCGAGGCCAACAGCTACTTCTTGGTCGCGGAGTCGGTGTCCAACGCGCTCAAGCACGCCGGGGAGGCCGCCCGGGTCGGGATCGACCTGGTGTGCGACCCGGAGCGCCTGCGCGTGCGGGTCCGCGACGACGGCCGTGGGTTCGACCCGGGGACGGCCGGTGGGGGTCGGGGCCTGGCCAACCTCCACGACCGCGCTGCCGCCATGGGCGGGCAACTCGAGATCGTGTCCGGCCGGAACGGGACCACCGTGCTGGCCCTGTTGCCGCTGCACGGTCCACTTTCACTGCCCGATCCCGCCGTCCGGCGCCGCCGGGCGCGTCCGACCTCAGCGGCGGCCCTCGAGGTACAGCAGGACGGCGGCGACCCGGCGGTTGAGGTGGATGTCGTCCTTGATGTCGAGCTTCTTGAAGATCGACGAGATGTGCTTCTCGACGGACCGTTCCACGATGTCGAGTTCGGTCCCGACAGCGGCGTTGCCCTTGCCGGTGGCCATGAGGGCCAGGACCTCGTGCTCCCGCGGGGTGAGTGAAGCGAGGCCGGCTGACTGCTCGCCGCCGGCGCCCAGCAGCGTGTCGACGATCCGGGGGTCCAGCATCGAGCCGCCGTCGCGGACGGTGCGTACCGCGGAGGCCAGTCGGTCGACGTCGCCGAGCCGTTCCTTGAGCAGGTACGCCATGCCTTCCGACCCGTCGCCCAGCAGTTCCAGCGCGTAGGCCGGATCATCGTGCTGGCTGAGCACGACGATCCCCACGGCGGGATGATCCTGGCGGAGGCGGCGGGCGACGTCGATGCCCTCGGTGGTGTGGGTCGGAGGCATCCGGATGTCGATGATGGCGACGTCGGGCGGTTCCTCGGCCACCATGGCGAGCAGTTCGTCGCCATCGGCCGCGGTGCGGAGGACCTGGATGTCGTCGACGGTTCCGAGGGCCGCGCGGGCGCCTTCCCGGACGAGATAGTCGTCGTCACAGACGTAGACGGTGATGGGCATCGGCGGGGGGTTCCGGGGATCGGGGGTCGGGGCGCACACACTAACACCGACACCGCAGCGAGGTCCGCCGACCGGGCGCCGGTGGCATCGGGCCACTGCCGCAACGCCCAGCCCGCCCCGCCCGGCCCCCGTTGGCCTCGTCGGGAGGTCCGGTGGCGAGCACTACGATGCGACGACTCGACTCCGTCCTGGGGGACTGCCGCGTGTCCGTGCTGAGCCTGTCCGGTGTGTCCAAGGCGTGGGACGGCGATCCGTTGTTCACCGACGTGGACCTGCGCCTGCGGCGGGGCCGGCGGGTCGCGCTCGTCGGGGGCAACGGTGCGGGCAAGACCACGCTGCTGGAGATCGTCGTCGGCCTGACAGCGCCCGACACCGGGGAGGTCGCCACCCCGCGCGACGTGCGCATCGGCTACCTGCCCCAGGACATCGTCGACGTGCCGACGGGCACGGTGCTGGAGGAGACCCTGGCCGGGGCCGACCACCTGCGGGCCATGGAGGCCCGGATGGCCGACCTCGCCGACCGGCTCACCGACCCCGACGCGTTGGCCACCTACGGCGAACTGCAGGCCCGGTTCGAGGCACTGGGCGGGTACCAGTTGGAGGCACGCGCCCATCGGGTGCTGGCCGGGCTGGGGTTCGAGCCCGACGATGCCGGGCGGCCGTTGGTGTCGATGTCGGGTGGTTGGCGCGTCCGGGCCGCGCTGGCGCGCCTGCTGCTGGGCCAACCCGACGTCCTGGTGCTGGACGAGCCCACCAACCACCTGGACGTCGAGTCCATCTCGTGGCTCGAGACCACGTTGGCCACGTGGGAGGGGGCGATCCTGTTCGTGTCCCACGACCGTGACTTCATCGACGCGGTCGCGGACCACGTGGTCGAACTGGCCGCCGGGCAGGCCTTCGCCTATCGCGGGAACTACACCTCCTTCCTGGCCCAACGGGAGGAGTGGCTGGCGACGCTGCGGGGAGCCAAGGCCAACCAGGACCGTGAGATCGCCCAGGCCGAGGAGTTCATCGACCGGTTCCGGGCCAAGGCCACCAAGGCCCGCCAGGTCCAGTCGCGCATCAAGGCGCTGGACAAGGTCGAGCGCATCGAGGTTCCCGACCTGACGGCACGCCGGGTCCGGTTCCAGTTCCCGGACCCACCCCGCGCCGGCCGCATCGTGGTCGAGGTGGAGGATGGCGCCGTGGGCCACGCGGCGGACGGCGACGTCCTGTCGGGGGTCTCGCTGGTCATCGAGCGGGGCGAGAAGGTCGGGATCGTGGGCCCCAACGGGGCCGGCAAGTCGACGTTGGCGAAACTGGTCCTGGGCCAGTTGCCCGCACGACGAGGCCGGTCCGAGCTCGGCCACAACGTCCAGGTCGCCACCTTCGACCAGCACCAGGTCGAGGTGTTGGACCTCGATTCGTCGGTGCTGGAGGAGTTCGGCCGGGACCTGTCGGAGGCCCATCGTGGGCAGAACCTGCGCACGTTCCTGGGAGCGTTCGGCTTCACCGGCGACGCCGCGGAGCGACAGGTGCGGGCGCTGTCGGGTGGTGAACGAACGCGGCTGGCCCTGGCCAAGGTGATGGCCGACCCGGTCAACCTGCTGGTGATGGACGAGCCGACCAACCACCTCGACATCCCGTCGCGGGACGTGTTGGAGTCCGCCCTGTCCGACTATCCCGGGACCCTGCTGCTCATCACCCACGACCGCCACGTGCTGCGGTCGGTGGTGGACCGGGTGATCGACGTCCGCGACGGCACCGTCACCGACCATCCCGGCACCTACGCCGACTACCTGCGCCGTCGGGCCCGGCAGACCGCGGCCACGCCCCCGGTGAGCAGGCCCGACAACGCCACGACTGGCCGCGGGAAGGCGGTCCCGGACAGTGCGGCACAGCGTCGCCGTGCCAAGGCCCGCGCCCGGCTCGAACGCGGGCTCCAGCGCGCCGAGGAGGCCGTCACCGTGGCGGAGCAGAAGGTGGCGACGTTGACCACGGCCATGGCCGCCGACGGCTTCTGGGACGACGTGTCACGGGCCGCGACGGTGGTGGCCGGGGTGGACGCGGCCAAGGCCCGCGCGGCGTCGGCGATGGCCGACTGGGAACGGGCGGTGGCCGCCCTGGACGAGGTGGACCAGGCGATGGACGGGGCGCGTCGATGACCGCCCCCACCGCCTGGACACCGGAACTGGCACGAGCCATGCCCAAGGTGGTGCTGCACGACCACCTCGACGGCGGACTGCGACCGACGACGCTGGTGGAGTTGGCTGCCGAGGCCGACCACGAGTTGCCCGCCACCGATCCACGTGCCCTGGCTGCCCACCTGACCGCTGGCGCCAACCGTCGTGAACTCGGGCTCTACCTCGAGGGCTTTGAACACACGGTGGCGGCGCTCCAGACGCCCGAGGCGCTGGCCCGGGTCGCCCGCGAGTCGCTGGAGGACCTGGCCGCGGACGGCGTGGTCTACGCCGAACTGCGCTTCGCCCCGGAACTCAACACGCGGCAGGGACTGTCGGTGCACCAGGTCGTCGAGGCCGCATTGGCGGGCATGTCCGAGGGCCCGATCCCGTCAGGGTTGATCGTCGACGGGATGCGGACCTCACCGATCGAGGTGGTCGCCGCGTCGGCCGAGGTCGCGATCGAGCTGTACGGCGGTGGTGTCGTCGGGTTCGACCTCGCGGGCGCCGAGTCGTTCCACCCCGCCGGCGTCCATGCCGAGGCGCTGGACCGGTTGACGGCCGCCGGCGTCCCGCTCACGCTGCACGCCGGCGAGGCCCACGGGCCGACGATGATCGCCGAGGCCGTGGAGCGCTTCGGCGCCCGCCGCATCGGCCACGGCGTGACCCTGGTCGACGACCTCGCACCCGACGGACGCCGTGGTCCCCTGGCGGAACGGGTCCATCGACAGGGGATCACCCTGGAATGCTGTCCGACGTCCAACGTGCACACCGGCGCGGTCGGCACGCTGGGCGACCATCCGATCGCCCGGTTCGAGGCCGCGGGGATCAGGACCACGATCAACACCGACAACCGGCTGATGTCCGGCGTCACGATGTCGTCGGAACTGCTCGCGGTGGCGACGACGTTCGACTTCCCACCGACGTGGGGGGTGGCCGCGGCCCTGAACGGCGCGATCGCGTCATTCACCGACGACGACACCCGACGACGGGTGACGGACCAGGTGCGTGACCGGGCCGAGGCGCTGGGTTTCGTGTTCGTTCGGGGCGGACCGCTCGACACAGACGGATCCGCGCCCCGCAGAGACCCCTGAAACCGGCGACTGGACGTTGCGAGCGCCGGACGTTCCGAGCGGAGCGAGGAACTCCAATGTGCCGGGGGGTGGCTCCCGAGTTGGGTAGCGGTTCTCGGCCGGCACGCGCGCAGCGAGGAACTCCAATGTGCCGGTGGAGAGTTCTCGACGCCCGGCACGCGTTCTCGCCCGGCACGCGTTCTCACCCGGCGCGCGCCTAACGGTCCTCGATCGGCAGCCAGTCGCGGTCGCGCTCGCCCATGTAGACCTGGCGCGGGCGGGCGATGGCCTGGGCCGGGTCGAGCAGGTTCTCCTGCCACTGGGCCAGCCATCCGGGGATGCGCCCGATCGCGAACAGCACCGGGAACATGTCGGTCGGGAAGCCCATCGCCTGGTAGATGATCCCGGAGTAGAAGTCGACGTTCGGGTAGAGCTTGCGCTCCACGAAGTAGTCGTCCTCCAGAGCGATCCGTTCCAGTTCGACCGCGATGTCGATCAGGGGGTTCTTGCCGGTCACCTCGAAGACGTCGTGGGCCAGGTCCTTGACGACCTCGGCACGCGGGTCGAAGTTCTTGTAGACGCGGTGGCCGAAACCCATCAGCCGGAACTCGCCGTTCTTGGCCCGGTGCACGTATTCGGGGACCTGGTCGACCGAGCCGATCTCCTCCAGCATGCGCAGGACGGCCTCGTTGGCGCCGCCGTGCTTGGGGCCGTACAGGGCCGCGATCGCACCGGCCGTGGCCGAGTAGGGGTCGGCGTCGGACGAGCCGATGGTGCGCATCGTCGTCGTCGAGCAGTTCTGCTCGTGATCGGCGTGCAGGATGAACAGCTGGTCCATCGCCTTTTCGAGGATCGGGTTGGGCTCGTAGCGCAACTCGGTCGTCTTCCACATCATGTTGAGGAAGTTGCCCGCGAACGACAGTTCGTTGTCGGGATACGCCGGCCGCCACCCAATCGAGTGCCGATAGGCAAACGCGGCCAGGGTCGGCAGCTTCGCGATCAGGCGAGTCATCTGCAGGTGCCGGGTGTCCTCGTCGGTGGCGTCCTTGGCCTCCGGGTAGAACGTCGACAGCGCCGCCACGGTGGACACCAGCATCCCCATGGGGTGCGCGTCGTGGTGGAACCCGTCGATGAAGTCCTTGATGTTCTCGTGGATGAACGTGTGGTGCGTGATCTCGTACGTCCACTCCTCGTACTCGTCCTCCGTGGGCAGTTCCCCCCGCGTCAGCAGGTAGCAGACCTCGAGGAAGGTGGCGTTCTCGGCCAGTTGCTCGATCGGGTACCCGCGATACTCCAGCACCCCCGCCGCCCCGTCGATGTAGGTGATGTCGGAGCGGGTCGACGCGGTGTTCTTGAAGCCCGGGTCGTAGGACAGCATGCCGAAGTCGTCGTCCTCGACCTTGATCTGGCGCAGGTCCATCGCCGAGATGGTGTCGTCGGTCACCTCGACCTCGTAGGTCCGACCGGTGCGGTTGTCGGTGATCGTGAGGGTGTCGGCCATGCGTCGCTCCAAGGGAGGGGAAGTCGTGGCGAAGGCAGTCGGGACCCACGCTACCGCCACGGCTGCGAGCACGTCACGGCCTCGGGCGTGCGGTCACGGGTGGCTCGCGGACCGACCTCGCGGCGCTGATCGGACCCGGTGGGGCGCGTCCACTCGGCGAGTCGGGACCTCACGGCCGGGGACTGGACCAGTCCCGGACGCGGCCGAGCAGGTCGGCCAGGACATCGGCCTCGTCGGCGGTCATGACCGACCCGACGAGTTCGACAAGGTCCTCCTTGTGGGCCGGTACGGCGGCCTCCAGGGCGGTGAGTCCGGCCGGGGTCAGGACGGCGTTGACCCCGCGGGCGTCGGCCTCGCTGGCGGCGCGGCGCACCAGTCCACGGCCCTCCATGCGATCGATCAGTCGCGTGAGGCCGGACTTGGACAACAGCACCCGGTGCGCGAGTTCCTGCATCCGGAGACGCTGGTCGGGAGCCTCCGACAGGTGCACGAGCACGTCGTAGTAGGGCAACGAGAGGTCGCGATCGCGGAAGCGGACGTTGAGCGCGTCCAGAAGTTGCGAATGTGCTTCGAGCAAGGTCCGGAAGGCCCGCAGGTGCGAGTCGGACAGGCTCATCGTCGGTCTCCACGGTAGGGGCGTTCTCCGTCGCACCCCTGCACCGTGGCACGTTCGTGCCGTCGGCCCTCATGGCGGTCCTGCGCGCAGTGGTTGGCACGACGGGCACCAGGCCGCATGGCGCGCCTGTTGCCCGATGCTCGTTCCCACCACGGTGGTCCCACAGCGCCGACACGGTCGTTGATCCCGGCCGGAGACCCACAGGGCCCCGGGAGGGGCACCGGGAACGGTCGTGCGATGTCGACGCGTGATGTTGTCGACGAGCTGGCGCTGCCCCAGAGCGTAGAGGGCGACGAGTTCCCCATCAGCCAGTCGGTCCACGCGGGTGCGCGGGTCCCGGCGGGCGAGGTGGCTGGCCTCCATCGCCAGCACGTTGCCCAGGCCGGCCGCGATCGTCTGGTCCAGCAGGGTCTCGTGCAGTGACCGGGCCGGCCGGGTGCGGGCCCGCGCGACCACCTCGTCGAGGTCGACGTCGGGGTCGGCGAGGTCAGGTCCCAGCCGCGACAGCCGCGGGTGGCGCGCCACCCGTCCCGGGTCCAGCAGTTCCGCCACGGGTGCCCGGCGACACTGGGCGCGGACGGTGTCGGTCGTGAGCGCCACGCGCAGGTCGCGGCCGCCGGGCGGCCGCCGGGGGACCGGGGACGCCAGGTCCCAGCGGCCGGGCATGCCCAGGTGCACGTGCACGATCGCCTCATCGACGTCGATCAGCAGGTGCTTGCCGTGGACGTCGATCCCGACGACCGTCACCGGGGTGGGTGCCGGTCGGGGCAGGCGTGGCATCACCAGGTCCACCTCGTGGCCGACCAGGATCGGGCGCAGCCGACGAGCATGGCGGTGGATGGTGTCACCCTCGGGCACGGTGGACTCCGGGGGCCGGGCGCTGGGACCACGTCGGGGGTCGTACATGCGAACACCCCGGCGCCCTTGGGCGCCGGGGTGTCCACGTGGTGGTGCTGGGGCTCAGAGGTCGTACGGACGCAGCGTGCTGCGGCCGTTCTCCTTGGCCCGCTCGGCGCCAGCCTTCAGCATCTCGTGCACCTTGGCATTGAGCGCGTCCGGGACATCCGACGAAAGCCGGAGGTCGAGGCCCTTGACGGCCTCCTTGACCTTGCTGGTAACGATCACGTTTTCTGCCACCGCGATTCCTTTCACTGGGCGGTTCTGGTGCAGACTATGGGTTGGAAGCCCCCGATTCCGCGAACTTCGGACCATTGGGGCGGTCGTTCGGCGGCATTTGCCTCCTTGACAAGTCGACCGCGATACCCGTTCAGGGCTTGTAGGCGCCTGTTTGGCGCGGAACGAGGCCCTGCGGGGTCACCACGAAGGGCCCGTCGGCGAGAAGGTGGCCGATCGGGTGGTCCATCGCCTCTCCACCGTCGATCCGCTGGAGTCGGATCCGGGTGCCCACGGCCTCGGCTGCGGCCCGCAGGCTGGCGACCCAGTCGGTGTCGTCGGCCCCGGGAAAGGTCACCAGGGATCGACCGCCGCGTTCCAGCAGGACGACCGGTCGGCCGGCGACGAGGACGACCAGGGCCCCGACGGTGCGGGCCGGACGACCGTCGCTGGCTGGCCAGGCGAGGATCGAACCCCACGCCTGGGCGGGGTCGGTGGCCGCGAGCACCACCGCGGCGGTCTCGGACTCGCGGTGACCGCGGAGGCGGTCGACCACGCCGGGCAGGGCGAACTGGGCCGCCCCGAGGCCGGCCACGAAGTACCCCCGGCGAACCGTGCCGGTGGCTTCCATGCCGGCCAGGACCGGGTACAGGCCCGCCCAGGCACCGGGGATGCCCTCCGACCGCACTCCGTCACCGGTCACGACGCCCTGGCGCTCCAGCAGTGCCCCGGCGAGGGCGTGCTGGCGACGGGTGGCGGCCGCGGCGTTGCTGGCCGCGGCGTCACGACGCGCCGCACGGTCGGCCCGGTCATCGGACCCGGACCGGTCGTCGTCCGACGACTTGTGGCCCGTCCCCTCGGTGGCGTCCGGCTCGGTGGCGTTCGATGAGGGGTCGGGCGCGGTCAACACCTCCGTCGCGGTCCACCGTCCCTGCGCGGCGGGTGGGCCACCCCGACGCAGTCGGCCCGGGCGTCGTCGCCGACGCCCCCCGCCGGCGGCGCGCGTCACGGTGCGGGCGCGGACTGCGGCGAATGAGTCATTGGTGACCATCCCCGACCACACCAGGTCCCACAGCGCGTCGAGCACGTCGTTCACCTCGCCCCCGCCGGCGGCGTCG
>JBBSMS010000035.1:0-27046 GCA_038233055.1 Nitriliruptorales bacterium | reverse complement strand
GATGGCCTGCAGTACCGACCGCGCATCATCACCGACGCCGCCGAGATCGACGACATGCCGGGGTCGATCTACCACAACCTGCCCAAGGACGACATCATCCCGCTGCTGCGGGAGGCGCCCGGCAAGGTTGTCCTGGTCGGCATCCCGTGCGAGTTCGAGGGCACCTTCCAGTACATCTCCCGGTTCGAACCGGCGCTGCGTGACAAGATCCACACGACCATCGGGCTGCTCTGCGGCTGGCAGTACAACTACCACGCCCTGCGAGCCATCTGCGAGTACAAGGGCATCGACTACGACGCCCTGACCGATGTCACCTACCGCGGCGGCGGCCCGGTCGGCAAGCTCCAACTGCACACCGACGGCGAGACCCACGAGGTCGGGCGCCGGGTCGACTACAGCTACCAGGTGGCCTTCGACCGCACCTTCAACACGGCGCGCTGCCACCTGTGCATCAACCACTCGAACTTCCTGGCCGACATCGTGGTCGGTGACGCGTGGTTGCCCAGCACCGTCAAGACCCGGACGGGCATCAGCCTCGTCATCATGCGCACCGAGGCGGGCCAGGCCCTGCTGCGCGACCTCCATGCCGCGGAGCGGCTGGTCGCGACCGAGGTGACCACCGAGGAGATCGAGGAGTCCCAGACCCACCGCATCGCGATGGGCGACTTCGCCTACGCCTATGCCGACTACCTCGACGAACTCGGCCTCCACCGGCCGGACATGGACGGGCCCAACAAGGCCGAGACGCGGCCGGTGTCCCGCGACGAGGTGGTGTCGTTCCACCAGGAGTTGCGCATCAAGACCGCGTTGCAGCGTGCGCGTCGCTACGGCTACCTGCGCCTGCGCAAGGGCACCAAGGAGTTCCGCAAGTACTCGTGGCGCTACCTGCGCTGGTTCGGGGTCCGCGTGCTCAAGGTCAAGTCGCTGACGGGCCAGCGCGACGAGGTGTCGGCCGACAAGCTCCGGGACTTCCGTTGACCGAGCCGCTCGACGCCGACCCCGCGGCCGGGCCCGACCCGCGGCCTGACCGTGACCGGGCGTGGTGGCGGCGGCTGGCCGGGCGGGGTACCGACCCCGTGATCGTCGCCTGCCTCGCCAACCTCCTGCTGGGCATCTGGGTCATCGGGGTGGTGCCGGTCTTCGGGCAGGCCGACGAGGCCTTCCACTACGCGGCCGTCCTGACCGTGGCCGACGGCGACGGGTGGCCGGCCACGGCCGAGGCCCTGCAGGACGAGCGATTGCCGAAGGCCGTGGCCCGGGTGCGCGAGCAGTGGTCGGGCGACTACACCGTCGCGGAGGCGCCGACCGCTCCCCTGCCGCCCGAGGGTGAGGCTCGCGTCGCGCTCGAGCAGGCCTGCCAGCGGGACCCGGCCACCTGCCCCACCCGCCTGGTGCTGCCGGACTGGGGTGCCGGGAACACCGCCCGTGTCAACCGGGCTGTGCAGCACCCGCCGTTCTACTACGCGGTCACGGCGGCGGAACTGTCCCTGGCGTCTGGCCTGGTCCCACCCCTGCTGGGCCTGGAGGCCGGCCAGTCCGTCCTGCTGGTCCGCCTCCTGACCCTGCTGGCCATCCTGCCGGTGCCGTGGCTGGCGGCGCGCGTCGCCCGGGAACTCGACCTCGGACGCGCCGCCGAGGTCACGGCCGCCGCCGCCACCCTGGCCATCCCGGCCTACTACTACGCCGGCCCGGGCAGCGTCAGTCCCGATGCCCTGCTGGTGGTGCTGGCCTCGTGGGCGACCCTGCTCGTCGTGCGCATCCACCAGGACTCGTCGCCGCGCGACCTGGTGTGGCTGGGGGTCGCGCTCGGGCTGACGTCGTTCACCAAGGCGCCCGGGCTGCTGGTGGTGGTGGCCGCCGCCGTCGTGCTCGCGCCAGTCCTGCTGCGGGGCGGGCTGGCCGCCGCCACCCGCCGACTCGCGCTGGTCGGGGTCCCCGCGTTCCTGGCGGGCGGCTGGTGGTGGCTGCGCAACCTGCTGGTGATCGGCTCGTTCCAGCCGTTGCTGAACAACCCGCCCGACGCCGAACCGGTGGCCTTGACCCGTGCACGCGTGCTGGACGCCACCCTGGAGTGGTCCGAACGCAGCATGCGAGCCTTCTGGGGGCTGTTCCTGGTGCCCGGGCGCGCCAGTGCACCGCTGCTGTTCTGGCTCACGCTCGCCGCGGTCGCCATCGCGGTCGTGGGTGCGATCTTCTTCCTGGGTCGGGCCCGCATGGGCGTGTTCAGCCTGGTCATGATCGGCGGCACGGCCGGGATGGTGTGGCTGACGATGCTGGCGCGGCTGGCCAGCCTGGGCTCGGTCCGGGCCGTGCAGGGGCGCTACCTCTACCCGACGATCGTGTTGCTGGCCGTCGGCCTGGCCGCCGCGCTGGTGCGTGGGTCCCGCCGCCTGGGGATCCCGCCCGTGGTGGTCCCGCTGGTCGTCACCGCCGGGGTCGTGCTGTGGCAGGTCCGCGCGGCGCTGGTGTGGATGCGTCTTTACGGCGCCGACGACGACCTGGTCACGCGGCTGCGGGCCTGGGTCGCGTGGTATCCCGGCCCGGACTGGCTGGCGGTGGTCACGACCGGGCTGCTGGGCCTGGTCGCGGTGGCGTGGCTGGCCGCGGTGGTCGCCGACCGTGCCGCCCTCGTCGAGGTGCCGGCCGCTGCCCGGGACTGACCCAGCGATGACCCCGTGGCGGTCGCGTCAGGACTCCCAGCGGTCGATCCGGCCCCACAGGGTGTCGAGGAAGGTCGCGAACCCGTCCCGCTCGTCGTCGAGGTTGAACGGGGCGGTCGAACCGTGGCCGGCCGCCCGCATGGCCGTGCGCTGGTCCGCGGGGGTGTCGGCCAGCGTCCGCAGCGCGGCCACGTACCCGTTCACGTCCTCGAAACCCACCAGCAGGCAGTTGTCGTCCGGACGGCAGTAGGCCATGTTGCCGGCGACGTCCGGTGTCACCACCAGGCAGCCCGCCTCCATCGCCTCGAGGCCGGGCATGTAGAAGCCCTCCTCGAGGTTGGGCGCACACAGGAAGACGTCGGCCCAGTGGTAGAGGTCACGCAGGTCCGACCACGGCACCGACTCCCGGATCGCCCGGAAGGTGAACCGGTCGTCGTCCAGCGCGGCCTCGGTGCGGTCACCGATGTCGGACTTCCAGGCCGTGTGGGCCACCCGGATCGGGCGCGAGAACCCCTCGGTGCGCTCCTTGTGGAAGTACCCCAGGTCGTGCCCGAGCGGGATCACCACGTGGATGGTGCGCGGGTCCACGAAACCCGCCACGGCGTCGTGGACGATGTCGTTGGTCGAGATCCGGGCGGCCGGACGGGTCAGCAGGCGGAGCGGATACCCACCCAGCCACGTCGGGGTCACGTGGCGCACGTTCTGGATGATGTGGATGATGCGTTCCGGCGACATGCCCCGCGGCAGGGACCGGTGGGCCACCTCGAAGTTGGGTGGCAACGACACGAACGCGAGGTCCCGGTCACGCATGGTCAACAACTGGTCGTCGTGGATCGACACGCGCGGGTTGTCGGGCACGAGGTCGGCGAAGCGCTCGATGGCGAACAACGGCAGGTCCGGATCCCACGCGCGCGGGCACCAGAACGACACGTCCATCCCGGCAGCCAGGGCGTGGTTGGCGTAGTCCATGATCTTGACCACGCCCCCGACCGGCTTCCACGTCGGGGTCAGCACGTGCAGGGTGGAGGTGGTCATGCCAGGTCCTCCAGCAACGCGTGCAGGGGCTCGGTGGCGACTGCGGGGTCCAACACGGTGCGGCCGACCTCCTCGGCCCCGGCTCGCCGGGCCGCCAGCACTTCGGGCTGCCCGGTCGCCTCGGACAAGGCCGACCGGATGCCGTCCAGGTCGTCGGCGTCGACCAGCCACCCGGCGTCGTGGTCCCGGACGAACACGCTGGTTTCGGTGAACGGCACGTGCAGCACGGGCAGCCCGCACGACAGCGACACCGCCGTTCGGGTCACCATCGCCAGTTCTCGTTCGGGATTGTGCGCGAACAGGTCGATGCTGAGGTGACAGGCCGACAGGAATCGGCGGAAGTCCCCGAACTCCATCGTCCCGTGGCGGAACACGCCCGGCCGTTCGAGCAGTTCCCGGAACGTCGTGGGCAGCGGGTCGTCGCCGCGACCGCCGCCCCAGTGGTTGTTCACCAGCAGGTGAAGCACCATCGACCCGTCCTCCAGGAACGGGCGCACGGCGTCGGTCCAGCGACCCGGCAGCGACCACGGCTGGATGTAGCCG
Organism: Nitriliruptorales bacterium; assembly: GCA_038233055.1. GTDB lineage: Bacteria > Actinomycetota > Nitriliruptoria > Nitriliruptorales > Nitriliruptoraceae > Salsipaludibacter. The sequence goes on along the minus strand of JBBSMS010000035.1, from coordinate 22,808 downwards.
GACACGACTGCGTGCAGCGGCCCGTCCATGTGTGGCTCCGCCGTCTGCACCGGCAACGGCATGTTGACCACGGCAGTGGGCATCGATCCGGCGGGCACGCCGGACCGGGCCAGCCACTCCTGGACGTAGGGCACCTTCTTGCCGCCGTTGATGATGACCGCGTGACTGGCACGCAGGGCGGCGGTCTTGGCCTCGACCAGGCGGTCGTGGGCGGCCCGGCGTTCGGGCCCGGCCGCGGCCTGCTGCAACTCCAGCACCTTCGGCGCGAAGAAGTCGTAGACCAGGGCGGAGTCCCCGAGGTCGCCAAGGCCGGCCACGTGGTTGGAGTTGGTGGTGATGATCGCGGCGGGCTGGCGGGTCCGGATGAGTTGGCCGACCCGGTTGGGCGTCGACAGCGAGGTTCCGACCGGCAGCGGCGGCGGGACCGGACGGGTCCAGACCCGCCGCAGCACGGCCTCGTTGACCACCAACCGGACGGGATGTCCGTGCGCACGCAGGCCACGGGCCAGGCCCCACGCCCGGAGCCCGGGAGCGGCCACGGGCAGGCCCATGCCCGGCACCACGTCATTGGACAGCACGACGATCTCTCGGGTCATCATGGCCTCACCAGTCCGTCGCGGGGGGCAACGACGTCAACAACAGGACGACGCCGCGATGGATCGGCTCCCCCGACCATCGCAGAGACTGCATGCGGTCGAGGTGGACCGCGCCGCCCATCGCCAGGTCGACCTCCTCGGCCAACTGCGACATCGACGGCGCCCGGGTGTCAGCCGGGTCCCCCTGGCCGGCCACGACGGTGGCCACGAGCACGATCCGACCGGTGGGACGCAGGCGGGCGACCGCCGCGCGCATCTGCGCCAGACGATCGGCGGCCGTGGCCGGCGACGACAGCGGGAGGATGACCACGTGGTCTCGCGGCGGGCCCGGCTCCGGCTCGTCGGCGGTCACGAGCCGGACCTCGACGTCCACGTCGACGGCCAGGGCGGCCGCCAAGGCCGCGTCGTCGTCCAACAGGCTCACCCGCGGGACCCCGGGCACGTCCGGCAGGATCTCCACCACCGCCGCTCCGACGGCCGCACGCACCTGGCGCCAGATGGCCTTGCGGGTGCGCTCGTGGGCGTCGGGCTGGTCCGGCAGGACCCGGGGGGAGGCCTGCTCCGTCATGCCGTGCCCCGCAGGCCGAGCTCGTCCAGCCGCGTCGAGCCCGGTGGGACGGCCACGACGTCGAACAGCGCGTCCGGATGGTCCTGCAGGCGGGCCAGCGGTTCCAGTTCCCAGTCGCCGGAGCGGTGGTTGCGTTCGCCCGCACTGGCGAGCAGCCAGAACCCGTGTCCGTCCAGCCACGCCTGCAGGTCCTCGACCCGGTCGCCGTTGGCCGCGAGCTGGTCCTGCGACACCTCCAGCACCAGGATGGGCGACGTCGCCACCACGTCGTCGGCACCGCCCAACACCCGCATCTCGGCGCCCTCGACGTCGACCTTGAGGATGGTCGGTGGTGGCAGGCCCTCCTGCTCCCACACGTCATCCAACCGCATCGTCGCCAGCGCCTCGCCACCGGCCGCGCGCAGGCGCCGTCGGAAGGCAGTGCCACCGGTGTTGCCATCTGCCAGCCTGGGGTCGAGGAGTTCGCCCTCGACTTCGCCCAGGAGGCGGTTGCGGACCGTGATGCGCTCCTCCAGCCCGTTGGCGGTCACGTTGTGGGCCAGGATCGCCGCGGTCGCCGGGTGGCCCTCCAGCGCCAGCACGTGGCCGTCGACCAGTCGCTGCGCGAGCGGGATGGCGAGCGTGCCGATGTGGGCACCGACGTCGGCGATGACGTCGTCGGGCCGCACCAGGGCCAGCAGCATGTTCAGCACGCCCCGCTGGTGGGCGCCGAACTCGCGCAGTTGCCGCGTGATCAGGTCGCCGGCCTGGGAACGGAACACGCCCAGTTCCGTCTCGACCTCGTCCAGCCGGGCCAGGCTCCGGTCCGCCAGCAACGCGACGACGTCCTGGGGATCGGGCCCACCCGGGTCGAGGACACGGTCCGCCACCAGCGCGTGCCGGGCGACCAGGTCGCGCCGGACCTCGGCGCGGTGGTCGACCACGACGTCGTGCGGCGCCAGGTGGTCCAGCACCACGTCGCCCAGGACCCGCTCGATGGCCGGTCCGTCCAACGACGCCGGCAACGCCAGCACGAGCGGGATGTCGCGGTCACGGGGACGCATGGTCTCCCACGGGAAGCTCAGGGCGTCCAGCACCACCAACTCGGCCGCCCCATCCAACTGCGCCAGCAGGTCAGTCCGGTCGCTGGTCCAGCCGTCACGGGCGCCCGCCAACGAGGTCGACGCCGACCAACGCCCGCCCCAGATGACGCGTCCGCGCCCCGCCGGTCGGCCCAGCGGTGTGTCGACGACCCTCACGCATCGTCCCCGAGGTAGCGCTCGGCCAGCGTGTTGTAGCCGTCGAACCGGTGCAGGAGGGGCGCCGCGGGCGAGCCGTCCAGCCGCTTCATCAGCCAGCGGATGTCGTAGTAGGCCTGGAGGTGGACCTCGTTCGGCGCCGCCGCGCCCGGCGCCGCCCGGTGGGCCAACCGGGCCCGCAGGTGCGCGACCTCGTGGGCCAGCAGTTCGTTCTCCATCTGCAGGGCCACGTGGTCGGCAGGTCGGGAGGGGTGCAGGGGTTCCATCATGCGCGCTCCGTCCGGATGGTCAGGTCCTCGAGGCGCTGCCAGGTCGCTTCGACCCGCCCGGCGATCCCGCTGTCGTGGACCCACTGGGGGGACTGCCGGGAGTTGGCCACCCCAGCGTCGAACACCGCTTCGGTGGGAACCTCGTCGAGGCCGCCGCCGAAGCGCTGGTTGATCCGTGCCACGATCGGGTAGCCGTCCTGCAGGTGGGTGAAGGGCACCACGAGGCAGTCCGGTGCATGGGTCCGCGCGAAGGCGATCATCGCCCGGTTGTGGGTGTCCCAAAGCCTCAGGCCGTGGTCAGGTTCGCGGAAGAAGCGCAGGTGGTGGTCGGAGTTGCCAGACCCCCACAGGTGGTCGCTGGCCTGCCGGGTCTCCATCGAGCGCACGCAGTCTGCCGGGTCGCGGTAGACCATGACGAACTTCGCCTGGGGCATCACGTGCTTCCAGGCACCCAGGAACAGGCACACGCGCGGGTCCTTGAACCCCCAGTCGCGGTGGGCGGCGTCCCGCCGACCCACGAAGTCCTGCATCCTCGACCAGTGCACCGCGTCGAGGTGGAACAGGCGCGGGGCGTCGACCTGCCAGTTCGTGTCGTGGCCGTGCAGCACGGACTTGTGCAGGTCCATCACCTCGCGGTCCTCGAAGTGCCCGTAGGGGTTGGACGGCCGGGCGCCCAGCAGGTCGTCGCCGACGAACAGCCCGGCGGCATGGAGCAACTGGGTCAGCAACGACGTGCCACTTCGGTGGAAACCCACCACCACGAGTTGCACGCCGAATCTCCTGTCCATGCCCCGACGACCCGCCGCGAGCCTAGCGCGGGACCCATGTCGGCCCGGACCGCGTCAACCGCCCAGGCGGGCGAGCACGTCACCGTGCAGGTGGGTGGGATCGGGCCCCCGACCGGACGCGACCCAGCGCTCCCACAGGACCGATTCCCACAGCGGGTAGGCCAGCGGTTCGGCCGGCGGCGACGTGACCAGTTGCTCGGCCGTGAAGGCCCACCAACGAGCCGGACCGCCCAGCCGGTCCGCCTGCGCCGCGATGTCGTCGGCCAGGCCGTCAGCCAGCGCGCTCGCGACGCCGGTGGGCAGCGTCGCGTGGCCACCGCGGTGCACGGCCCGGTGGGCGGCCGGGTACTCGCCCTGCGGGGTGACCCCCAGGAACTCGCACACCCGGTCGAGCAGCGCATCGGGCGAGAAGGCGATGTCCTCCATGAACCCCACGAAGACCTGGTCGGCGGGGAAGTGCCGGGTCCACCGGTCGATGGTCGCGAGGTAGTCGGTGTGCAACCGCGGCCGCTCGCGACCGACCATCTCCACCGCGGTGGCCTCGACGTCGACGCCAAGCAGCCGTTCCTCCATCTTGGCATGGGACCAGATGCGCTCGATCGGGTTGCGCAGCAACAGGATGATGCGCAGGTCGTCGGCCAACTCCGCACGCACGGTGGCCACCATGTCGTCGTCGACGATCCCGTAGTCGGGCGTGAACTCGCCCGGGGTCAGCCCCGGGGTGGACGGGAACAGGCCGCGGTACCACCCGGGCGAGGCCGATCCCAGGAAGTAGCGCGCGTACCACCCGGCGTCTGACCGGGCCATGTTCCCGTGGCGCAGGCGCTTGACCTGGCGGCGGACCTGGCGCCGCCAGCGCGTGGCCTCGTGGCTGCGGCCGGCGGCTCGCTGCCACAGCGGGAGGGTGCCGGCCACCAGCGAGTCGAAGTAGTGCAGTTCCTTCTCGGGCGGCAGCCAGATCTCGGGGTGGCTGGACAGTTGGCGGTGCAGCCAGCTGGTGCCGGCCTTCTGGGCCCCGATGCCCAGGAACCGGGGCCCCGGGGCGCCGCCGGCCGAAGTCACAACCGGACCACGTGCCCGGGGCGGTCGGCATGGGAACGGCCGTACACGCCCCGACAGTCCAACACGGCGTCCGCGGACGCCGCCACCGCGTCGTAGTCGATCGCGGAGTGGTTGGTCAGGATGATCGCGAGCGGGAACCGCTGGTCCCCCACCTCGTCGCCCGCGACCGGCACGAAGCCGTGCTCGCGGATCCGCTCGGCCCCGACCAGGTCGTCGAGCACGTGGATGTCGGCGCCCTGCTGGCCGAGCTTGGTGAGCACGTCGATCGACGGGGACTCGCGGTCGTCCATGACGTCGGGCTTGTACGCGATGCCCACGCCCAGGATCGGCGTCCCCCGCAACGGCAGCGAGACCGCGTTGAGCATCGAGGTGATCCGTCCGACGACGTAGTCCGGCATGTGGAGATTGATGTCCTCGGCGAGGTCGATGAAACGGGTGCTGACGTGCAGTTCACGCGCCCGCCAGGCCAGGAACTGCGGGTCGAGCGGGATGCAGTGGCCCCCGACGCCCGGTCCCGGGTAGAACGCCTGGAACCCGAACGGCTTGGTCGCCGCCGCGTCGATCACCTCCCAGACGTCCACCTCCATGGGCTCGGTCAACTGGGTCAGTTCGTTGATCAGGGCGATGTTGACCGCGCGATAGGTGTTCTCGATCAACTTGGTCAACTCGGCGGCCCGGGCCGACGAGACCACGTGCACCTCGTCGATGAAGCGCCGGTACAGCGCCGCGCCGGCCTCGCCCGATGCCGCGGTCACGCCACCCACGACCTTGGGGATGCCGGTGGTGCCCAGCACGTTGCCCGGGTCGACCCGTTCCGGCGAGAAGCAGACGAAGACCTCCTCGTCGACCACCAGGCCGGCCTTCTCCACGGCGGGGAGCAGGTAGTCCTCGGTGGTGCCGGGATAGGTGGTGGACTCCAGCGAGACCACCATCCCGGGCTGCACCACCTCGGCGACGGTGTCGGCCGCGCTGGCGATGTAGGCCATCTCCGGCTCGCGGTTGCGGCCCAGCGGGCTCGGGACCGCGATGATCAGCGCGGTCGCGTCCCGCAGGGCATCGCGCGACGTCGTGAAGCGCGCCCCGGATGCCAGGCACGACGCGAGGGCGTCGTCCGAGACGTCCTCCACGTGGCTGCGCCCAGCGTTCAGGGCGTCGACACGGGCGTCGTTGACGTCGAACCCGATCACCCCCAGGCCCGCGTCGGCGGCCGCCACGGCCAGGGGCAGGCCGACGTAGCCCAGCCCGATGACCCCGATGACCACGTCGTCGTCGGTCCCGGGACGCGTCTGGTCGTCCGCCACGATGGTCGTCTCTCGTCGATGACCGGATCGGCCCGGAGTCTAGGGCCTGTCGGCCTCGTTGCCCGCCGGGCGTGGTCAGGTCAGGTCGTCCAGGTGGGCCAGCACCATCGCCACCATCGCGGGGACGTCGTGGTCCACCGTGGTGAGCACCAGGTCGGCCGCTTCGGGAGCCTCGTAGGGGTCGTCGATCCCGGTCATGTTGGTGATCTCGCCCGCCCGGGCCCGGGCGTAGAGGCCTTTGGGGTCGCGGGCTTCGCAGACCTCGAGTGGCGTGTCCACGAACACCTCGACGAAGGGAAGGCCGGCCAGGTCATGGGCCTCGCGGACCCGGGCGCGGTCGCGCCGGTACGGGCTGATGACCGGTACCAGGGCCAGGACCCCGGCGTCGGCGAACAGGCGTGCCACCTCGCCGACGCGGCGAACGTTCTCGCCGCGGTCGGCGGCCGAGAAGCCCAGGTCTCCGTTCAGGCCGAACCGGAGGTTGTCCCCGTCCAGCCGGTAGCAGGCGCGCTCGGTGGCGACCAGGCGCTGTTCGACCGCGGCCGCCACGGTCGACTTGCCGGATCCCGACAGGCCCGTGAACCACACGGTCGCACCGGCGCCGAGCGCACCCCCGGCACGAGCCGACCGATCGAGGTCCCCCGGGTGCCAGACGATGTCAGGGTGTCCGGCAGGGACGGGGTCGGGGTGTCCTGCAGGGACGGGGTCGGGGTGTCCTGCAGGGACGGGCCGGCTCACTGCGCCGGGCCCAGGATCATGCCGGCGCCGACGGTGTCGTTGGTCGCCTCGTCCACCAGGATGAACGAACCGGTGGCACGGTTGCGTCGGTACTCGTCGAACAGGATCGGGCGGGTGGCCCGCAGTCGCATGCGGCCGATCTCGTTGAGTTCCAACCCGGGCGCGTCCTCCTCGCGGTGCAGCGTGTTGATGTTGAGGCGGTAGTGGAAGTCCTTGACCATGACACGACCCCAGTTGGAGGTCTGCTTGATGCCCAACTTGTTGCCGACCCGCAGCGGGCGTTCGTCGGACATCCAGCAGACCATCACGTCCAGGTCCTGGCTGTTGTGCGGCATGTTGTTGGGCCGGGCGATCATGTCGCCACGGGACACGTCGAGGTCGTCGGCAAGCCGGATCGTGACCGACATGGGCGGGACCGCCTCGTCGACCGGGCCGTCGAAGGTGTCGATCGACGCGATCGTGCTCTCGTAGCCCGACGGCAGCACGACGATGTCGTCGCCCTTCTTGAGTACGCCGCTGGCGACCTGGCCCGCGTACCCGCGGTAGTCCTGGTGCTCCATGGTGTGCGGCCTGATGACGTACTGGACCGGGAACCGCACGTCGACCAGGTTGCGGTCCGAGCCGATGTGGATCTCCTCGAGCAGTTGCAGCACAGACGGCCCGCGGTACCAGTCCATGTGCTCCGACGGGTCGACCACGTTGTCGCCCTTCAACGCCGACACCGGCACGAAGCGCAGGTCACCGATGTTCAGGCGGGTCGCGAACTGGCGGAACTCGTCGACGACGGCGTCGTAGGCGCCCTCGTCCCAGTCCGCCAGGTCCATCTTGTTGACGCACACGATCAGGTGCGGGACCTCCAGCAGGGAGGCCAGGAACGAGTGCCGCCGGGTCTGTTCGATGACGCCGTTTCGGACGTCGACCAGAATCAGCGCCACGTCGGCGGTCGAGGCCCCGGTCACCATGTTGCGCGTGTACTGGATGTGGCCCGGGGTGTCGGCCAGGATGAACGACCGCTTCGGCGTCGCGAAGTAGCGGTAGGCCACGTCGATCGTGATGCCCTGCTCGCGTTCGGCCCGAAGGCCGTCGGTCAGCAGCGCGAGGTCGACATAGTCGGTGCCGCGCTTGCGCGACGCCTCCTCGATCGCCTCCATCTGGTCGACGAAGATCTGCTTCGTGTCGAACAGCAAGCGCCCGATCAGGGTCGACTTGCCGTCGTCCACCGACCCCGTGGTCGCGATCCGGACCAGTTCCATCCGCCCGGAGGCGTCGGGCGGGTTCTCAACGGTGTTTGCAGAAGTCATCAAGCATGCTCTTCGTCGGGTGAGTCGTGCGGCGCGGTCTGTGGAGTGCCATGGGTGCGCTTCGTTGGGCGAGTCGGGCAGATGGGCGGGGACAGGTCGTCGCTGGCAAGGAGCAAATGACCGTGGCATGGCCGGAGGTCATGCGATCGGGATGGATGGCGACACAATCGCGGAGGTCAAGCGTCGGCATCCGTCCCGACTTGAGTGGCGACGCGGTCAGCGGCGGGCTGGACCGGCCAGATGCTCGACGCAGTCCGGCGAAGCGCACCCTAAAAGTAGCCCTCCTTCTTGCGGTCCTCCATGGCGGCGTCCGCGGTGCGGTCATCGGCGCGGCTGGCGCCGCGCTCGGTGATGCGGGTCGCGGTGATCTCGGCGAGGATCTCGTCGACCGTCATGGCGGTCGACTCGAACGCGCCGGTCACCGGCATGTCGCCGACCGTCCGGAACCGCACCGTGCGCTCGGCGACCTGTTCGTCGCCGATCATCTGGATGTGGTCGGACTCGGCCATCAGCATCCCGTCGCGTTCGAACACGCGCCGCTGGTGGGCGTAGTAGATGGTCGGCAACTCGATCTGTTCGCGGCCGATGTAGCCCCAGATGTCGGCCTCGGTCCAGTTCGAGATCGGGAACACCCGGCAGTGCTCGCCCCGACGGATGCGGGCGTTGTAGAGGTCCCACAACTCGGGGCGCTGGGCCTTGGGGTCCCACTGGCTGAACTCGTCGCGGAACGAGAACACCCGCTCCTTGGCGCGGGCCTTCTCCTCGTCACGGCGGGCGCCGCCGAACACGATGTCGAACTCGTGGGACTCGATCGCGCTGACCAGCGGCTCGATCTGGAGGCGGTTGCGCGACGCGTTGCGTCCGCGCTCCTCCACCACCCGGCCGGCGTCGATCGCATCCTGCACGGAGGCAACGATCAGTTCGGCGTCGTACCGTTCGACCTGCCGGTCACGGAACTCGATGACCTCGGGGAAGTTGTGGCCGGTGTCCACGTGCATCACCGGGAACGGCAACCTCGCCGGGTAAAACGACTTGACCGCGAGGTGGAGCACCACGGCGGAGTCCTTGCCGCCGGAGAACAGCAGCACCGGGCGCTCGCTCTCCGCGACCGCTTCTCGCATGATGTGGATGGACTCCGCCTCGAGCGCCTCGAGGTGGGACAACTTGTATGGAGACGCCATGGGCCAAGCCTGTGGATGTTGCGAATGGTGGGAGAACGACGGCTGATGTGGGAACCATGGTTCGTGGGTGCCGTCGTGCTGGGGGTGCTCATCCTACTCGTTCGCGAGGTGACCTCACCCGCCGCCACCATGGTCGGGGCGATGGTCGTCGTCCTGGTCGCCGGGGTCGTGGACCCGGCCCAGGCCCTGTCCGGGTTCTCCAACCCGGCACCGCTGACGGTCGCGGCCCTGTACGTGCTGGCGCGTGGGGTGGAGAAGACCGGGGCGCTGGTGCCGCTGGTGCACCGGTTGCTGGGGACGGGGAGGTCGATCCGCCGGTCCCTGCTGCGGTTGCTGGCCCCGGTCGTGGTCTCGTCGGCATTCCTCAACAACACCCCGATCGTGGCCATGCTGCTGCCAACCGTGCGTGGCTGGTGCGAGGACCACGACCTGTCCCCCAGCCGGTTCCTGATGCCGCTGTCGTTCGCCGCACTGCTGGGCGGGACCATCACCGTGATCGGGACCTCGACCAACATCGTGGTGTCGGGGTTGATGCAGGAGGCCGACCTCGCACCGCTGGGCTTCTTCGAACTGGGGCGGGTCGGGCTGCCGATCACGATCGGCGCGTTCACGCTGTTGATCCTGCTTGCGCCGATCATGCTCCCCGACCGCCGGTCCATCCGCGAGGAGGTCGACCGCGAGCAGCGCCACTTCGTCATGGACATGCGGGTCGGGTCGGAACTGGACGGCGCCACGGTCGGCGAGGCGGACCTGCGCGCGATGTCGACGGTCTTCCTCGCCTCGCTGGTGCGTGACGGCGAACTGCTGGCCCCGGTGACCCCGGACACGGTGCTCCACGCCGACGACCGCGCGCGGTTCGTCGGGGGCGTCGACGACGTCGACAACCTGCCCCGGCTGGACGGCCTGACCCACACTGGCCACGACCACCTGCACGACCTCGACACGACCGACGCGCGCTACTTCGAGGCGGTCGTCGGCATGAACTCGCCGTTGCTCGGGCGCACGCTCAAGGAGGCCGACTTCCGCAGCAACTACCAGGCGGTCGTGATGGGCATCCACCGGTCCGGGCAACTCCTGGAGGGCAAGCTCGGGGCCGTCCCCCTGCACGTCGGCGACACCCTGCTGCTGCTGGCCGACGCCGGCTTCCGGTCCCGCTGGCGCGACCGCAGTGACTTCCTGGTGATCCAGGACTCCGGGCATGAACCGCCCGCGACCACCCGGCAGGCGTTGGTCGTGGGCGCGGTGACCCTGGCGATCGTGGTGGCGGCCTCGACCGGGCTCCTGCCGATCCTGCAGGCCGCCCTGGCCGGGGGGATGGTGCTGGTGCTCGCCCGCGTCATCAGTCCGGCGCAGGCGCGCGACGCCGTCGACCTGGACGTCGTGGTCCTGATCGCGTCGGCGTTCGGTCTGGCGGCCGCCGTCGCCCAGTCCGGACTGGCCGACCTGCTGGCGGGAACGGTCGTGGACGCGTTGCGGTTCATGGGACCACGGGGGGTGCTGGTCGCGATCCTGGTCGCCACCATCGCCCTGACCGGGCTGATCACCAACAATGCCGCCGCGTTGCTGATGTTCCCGATCGCGGTGTCCACGGCAACCCGGCTCGACCTGGACCCACGAGGGTTCGTGGTCGCGGTCGCGATCGGGGCCTCGGTCGACTTCCTGACCCCGATCGGCTACCAGACCAACACCATGGTGTACGGCCCGGGGGGCTACCGCTTCTCGGACTATGCGCGGCTCGGTGCCCCGCTGACGGCACTGGTCGTCGTGGTCGTGGCCGTGGTCGTGCCGCTGGCCTGGCCGCTGTGACCTCGCACGCCGGGGCGAGGTGCCGGACGGCCGTGGCGATGCCGCTCCTGGCGGGGCACACTCGCGGCGAGACCCGGGGAGGTGTCGCATGCGCAAGACCTACCTGGTGGTCGCCGGATCGGTGCTGGTCATCGCCGGGGCGGCCATGCTCGTCCTACCCGGACCCGGCGTGCTGGTGATCGCGGCCGGGCTGGCCGTGCTGGCCTCGGCCGGGGTGCTGTGGGCGGCCCGACTGCTTGTGCGAGCACGCGAACGACTCCCCAGGTCTCGCGAGGACGCCGCGGAGTCCGGCTTCGTGGGCGAGGCAGTGCACCGCCTCGACGAGACCATGAGCGAACTCGAGGCCGTCGAGCAGGTCCTGGAGGAGGATCGCCAAGCCCGCGAGGAACGCCATCGTGAGCGGTTGGTGACCACCGAGGAGGAGTACCGCGAGGGCGAGGCGGCCGCCCAGGACCTGCGCGTCACCCACGTGCGCGACGGCCCGGACTACCACACCCCGCGCTGACCCCGTCCCACCGCGGTCGTGGTCGAGTGGTGTTCCCCGGCCGTCGACCCGATCCCGTCCGATCGCTGGGTCTGGCCACCAATCGGACTTTCCCGAGGGCGACTGGCGGGCCGACTCGCCGCGCTTCCGGGGTGAGAACTTCGACCGCAACCTGGACCTGGTCGGCGCGGTCGAGGACTTCGCCGACGACAAGGGCGCAACCCCGGCCCAGGTCGCCCTGGCCTGGGTCCTGCACCAGGGTGACGACATCGTGGCGATCCCGGGGACGACCAGCGTCCACCACCCCGCGGACGACGTCGACGCGCTGGACGTGGACCGGCCGACGACGAACTCGCCCGGCGGGATGAGATCGCCCCGGTCGATTCCGCCGCCGGCGACCGCGACGCCGACATGCCCAGCGTCGGCGGCTGAGCCGCCGTCTACCGTTCCCGATACCGGGGCCCAGTCACGTGGCGGGGCCCCGGCTCGTTGGTCGCCGAGTGCGGCTCAGCGGATCGTGACCCGGAGACGTCCGGAATCGGCCGGGAAGACCTCGCCCTCGTCCTCGAAGTAGCCGAAGCCGCCGACCTGGACCAGGTAGGTCTCACCCGCTGCCGTGTCGATCGTGGCCGCCGCCTGCAGGCTGGTGAACGAGCCGGACTCGACGTCGTCGACACAGGCCAGTTGCTGCAGGTCGGCGGCGTAGATCCCGACCACGGTGTCGAACTCGGTCCCGGACGTGTCGACCGTCACCCGCTCGCCGGTGCCCTCGAAGGCGTACCAGACCGTGTTGCCCAGGGGGACCTCGACCTCGAAGGGTTCACCCTCGTCCTCGACGTCGAAGCTGCAGGCCGCCTCGGGCGCCGGTGACGCGGCACCGGTACGCACGGTCGTGCTCGACGGGACCGCCAGCAGGACGGCGTCCTCGGGCAGGTCGTTGGCCGGTATCCGACCGCCGCCACCGCCCTTGGGACCCTGCGGGCTGCCGTAGTGCTCCTTGCCCTCGAACGCGACGGCGAAGCAGTCCTCGAGGACGTAGGTGGTGCCGTCGACCACCACGGTCCCGGTGACGTCGAACTCCTCGACCGTCTCGGAGATCCGGACCCCTCGTGCACGGAAGTCGTTGGTGAACGATCCGGTCGAGGCCAGGGACGCATCAACCACCGCCGTGCCGTCGGGCTTGCCGGTCTCGACCTCGAACAGGTCGACGGTGCCCTGCAGGGCCGTGTCGGTGAACACGACGTCCTCGGTGAACCCGGCCACCTCGACGCCGTCACCGTCGACGACGTAGACGTCCAGGAACTCCCCATCGCGCGAGGAGTCCGCGAAGACGAAGCCGATCCCATCGTCACCGGCCGCCGCGCAGTCCAGGAACCGGCCCTCGTAGCGGTTGTTGTAGGCCGACGGGTTGGTGGAGGTGAAAGTCGACTCGACCAGGCTGCCGACGCAGGTCGACAGGTCGACATCGAAGACGCCGTCGAGCGTGGCCGATCCGGCGACGTCGGCCTGGACGAACACCTCGCGGATCGTCACCCAGGTGTTGCCGTCACGGAAGCGGTCCTCGAAGACCTCGGGGTCGCCGACCGGGTCCAACACGGCCTCGATCGTCGCGACGCCCACCGGCTCGGGTTCGTCCCCACCGCCTTCCGCCACGACCTCGACCGTGGCCGCCAACGTGGTGCCGTCGAAGGTGGCGTCCTCACCGAAGCCGTACAGGGTGTCGGCACCGTCGAAGGACTCGTAGAAGAGGTCGACGAACGTGAACCCGTCCCCCTCCTCGGACACGAAGATGCCCAGGAACCCGTCGTCGACCTCGCAGGAGATGTCGGCGCCGGAACTCGTCGAGGTCGTGGGTCGGCCCGCGTCCGCTGCGGTCGGCAGCAGGCTCGCGGCGAGCACCACGGCCAGCGCCAGGGCGAGGCGAGCCGTCCGTGGGCGTGCAGGGATCGATGTCGACATCAGGGTCCTCCGTGTCCCCCGGTGGCGCGCGGGGGCGCGCCGTGTCGGGGAATCCTACGACCGATGTCCACCGAAACAACATGTTCTTCATGCGACCACTTCTCGAAACGGAGCCGGCCCCGGCTACCCGGCCTTGAAACCCTCGAAGGGTTGCTGGCAGCTGTGGCACATCCACAGGTCGCGGCACGGGGTCGGGCCGAACGCGGAGTCACGGGTGGTCTCGGTCGACTGGCAGTACGGGCACTCGCGCTCGGTCGCGGGCTCGGCCACCGACGCCACCGGCAGCCGCACCACGTTCGCCGGCAACACCTCGTCGCCCGCCGGCGTGCGCGGCGGCGCGATGCCGAACCCGACCAGGCGCTCGCGACCCTCGTCGCTGATGCGTTCCGGGGTCCACACCGGGTCGTAGCGGAACAGCACCGTGATGGCATCCACGCCGTCGAGACCGGCCAGCGCCTGCAGGACGTCGGCCCGGATCATGTCCGTGGCGGGGCACCCGGCGAAGGTCGGCAACAACTCCACCTCCACGTTGCCGTGGGCATCGACCCGGAGGTCGTGGAGCATCCCGAGCATGCCGATCGTCACCGCCGGCAACTCCGGGTCCTGGACGGCCTCCACCGTCGCCCGGACCGTCGCGGCCTCCACGCCGGTCTCCGGGTCGTGCCTCGATGCCGGCGTCACCATGTCGCCCCCGGATCAGATCGGTACAACTGGGTCATCTCGGGCCACAGGTCTTCGGTGAAGTCGGCGCTGTGGCGCCCGCAGCGGCCACCGGAGGCATCCGGGGGCACGGTGTCGATCGCGAGCAGGTCGGCCAGGCCGAGGTCGCCGAACACCGGCTCCATCGTGTCGACCCAGCGGCGCCGGATCTCGCGGTGATCGACCGGCAGGGTGCCGTCCGCGACCACCTCCTCCTCGCCCTCGAACGGCTCGAACAGGCCCTGGGCCTCGGCCACCACCACGGCCAGCGCGTCCTCCAACTTGCGGCGATGTTCGCCACCGGCGCCGGCCAGCCGCTGCAGCCAGTGGTCGGCGTGCTGGAGGTGGTAGCGCTGTTCCCAGGCGAGCTTGCCGGCCAGCCCGGCGATGCCCGGGTCGGACGATCCCTGGAGGACGGACAGTCGCACGGCCACCACGTGGTCGACGACGATGTGGCGGGCCAACGAGAACGCGATGTCCCTGGGTGGCCGTTCGCACAGGATCGCGTGCCGGTACCGGTCGGGCTCGCGTCCCAGCCCGATCGCGTCGACCGACCGGCGCACATCCTGGTCGTCACCCGACAACTCGTCGGTCACGATCAGCTGGTACCACAGGTCGGCGTGGTTGACCCCGTCCTGCGCGATCGTCGCGAAGGCCAGGTCGAGTTCGATCGCCGGCGCCACCCCGGTCCAGTGGGAGGCGCGGTGGCCGTTGACCAGGTCGTCGTCCCCCAGGACCAGCAACAGTTGCGCCCGGGGGGTGGACAGCGCCGGCACGGCCAGCCCGGTGGCGGCACGAACGGTGGTCATGTCGATTCCGACGACACGTCTCGCCCGGGTGCGGGGCGCGTCTGCAGGTCGGTCATGCCCCGACGCTCGGCGGCCTCGCGGGCGGCGGCGCGCTTGTCGCGGAAACCGGAGTACCCGGCCTGCAGGCGATAGTCGATGTCGACGTGGCGCTCCAGGATCGACTTGTCCTCGACGTGGTGCAGTTGGTCGGTGCGGACCACGGCGTAGTCGACGGCCTCGTTGTGACGGAAGTGGGTCTCGCGTGCCAGCACCAGGGCGGTCTGGCGGTCGACCGCGTGGATGCGACCGACGTGCGACAGCGAGTCGTTGACCCGGCGCCGCCCGAACACCTCCCAGGTCGTCACGCGGCCACCACAGGGGCCTCGTCGCCCAGCACGACGTCGCGGATCCAGTCGTTGTGGGCGGCGAGCTGCTGTTTCCACCACAGCCGGGTGGCGGTGGCCTCGGACGGATCACCCTTGACGAGGTCGGCCAGTTCCTGCCAGTCGGGCTCGGTGTAGGACCACACCTCGGTCTCGGGGTCCCACGCGAGCTCGTCGTCGGGCAGCGAGATGCCGACGTCCCACAGCTTGGGGATGTAGGTCGTCATCCACTCCTGGCGCGACTCCTCGTTGGTGCGGGGCTTGATGCCCCAGAAGATCGACGGATCGTCCTCACGGGCGACGTCGGTCCCGAAGAAGTGCAGGATCGGCGTCCACCAGCGGTTCACCGCCTCCTGCAGCATCTCGACCTGGGCGTCGGTGCCACTGGCCAGCGCCAGCAGGATGTCCTCGCCGTGGCGGTAGTGCAGCGACTCCTCCGCGACGACCCGGCGCATCACGCGCAGGTACGGGGCATAGGAGGTGTCGGTCAGCGCACGTTGGGTCACGATCGCGGCGCCATCGACCAGGAACCCGATGCACGCGACGTCGCCCCAGGTGAAGGTCGGGTAGTGGAAGACGTTGTGGAACCGGCCGCGGCCCGCGACCAGGTCGGCGTACATCTCGGCCCGTGGCTTGCCGAGTGACTCGGCGACGCGGTAGATCAACTGTCCGTGGCCGACCTCGTCCTGCACCTTGGCCGCCAGCGAGCGCTTGCGCTTGAGGCTGGGGGCGCGCGCGATCCACTCGCGTTCGGGCAGGGCACCCATGATCTCGGAGTTCGCGTGCATCTCGATGAACTTCAGGTTCAGGGCGCGGTACGTGTCGGGCATCCAGTCACGGGCCTCGACCTTGCCGCCGTCGTGGATGTGGTCGACGAACGCGGCGGTGCGCCCGTCCATCTCGTCGCGTGTCGGAATCAGGCCTGGCACGGTGACTCGCCTCCTCGTGGCTGCTCGGCAACGCCGCACGCCCGACCGTATCCCCCGAGCCCAACGTCGAACAGATGCACGTGCACGTCCGGCGGTCGCATTCGTGCGCTGGGCGCGCGGCATGTGCGGCGAACTACGATCGCGATCGGAAGCGTCGAGCGCCGCGACCGCCTGCCGCCTAACGTTCGACACGCCGGGAGGGCGCCTGGCGTCATCGTCGTCACCGGGAGGTCGAAGCACACGTGCTGGACGTACGCAACCTCGAAGTCGTCTACGAAGACGTCATCCTCGTCCTGAAGGGCCTGTCGCTGCAGGTTCCCGATGGCGACATCGTTGCGCTGCTCGGCCCCAACGGCGCTGGCAAGACGACCGTGCTGCGGGCCCTGACCGGACTCCTCGACGTCCACCATGGCGAGATCACGCGGGGCGAGGTCGAGTTCGACGGTGCGCGCATCTCGGACCTCGAGGCCCACCAGATCGTCAAGGGCGGCATCTCCCAGGTCATGGAGGGACGCCGCGTCTTCGCCGAACTGACCGTGGAGGAGAACCTCCGCGCCGGCGCCTACACCGGCCGCACCGACGGGTCGACCGACCGCGTGTTCGACCTGTTCCCCGTCCTGGCCGACCGCCGCAAGTCGACCGCCGGCTACCTGTCCGGCGGCGAGCAGCAGATGCTGGCCATCGGGCGGGCGCTGATGGGCGACCCGCAGTTGCTCCTGCTCGACGAACCGTCGCTGGGACTGGCTCCGCAGTTGGTCGAGCAGATCCGCGACCTGATCGTGGAGATCAACGAGCAGGGCACCGCCGTCCTGCTGGTCGAGCAGAACGCCACCATGGCGTTGTCCATCGCGTCCCACGGCTACGTGCTCGAGACCGGCAAGATCGTGTTGGACAAGTCCGCCGACGAGTTGCTGGCCGACGAGGACATGCAGGAGTTCTACCTCGGCGTCAAGGCCGGCGGCGACCGACGCTCGTTCCGCGACGTCAAGCACTACCGCCGGCGCAAGCGCTGGCTCTCCTAGCCACTGGTCGGGTCGGCCGACGCCACCGCCCCACGCCCCACGACGCCACCTCACGAACCCGCACGAACCCACGCCCCCACCGGTATCAGCCCGCGACCGACACGAGGACGCCAATGGCGATCACCCGCCCACTGGGGACGGCCCTGCCGTCGACCCAGGAGGACGTGGGCGACGACCCGGTCGTCGCCGCGGACGCCGTCACGCTGTCCTTCGCCGGCGTCGTCGCCGTCAACGACGTCTCCTACGAGGTGCGCCCGAAAGAACTGTTCGCCATGGTGGGTCCCAACGGCGCGGGCAAGACCTCGAACTTCAACCTGATCTCGGGGGTGTACCGCGCCACCTCGGGGAGCATCCGGGTCCTCGGCCGCGACGTGGCGACGCTCAGTCCGTCCGAGATCGCGCGCATGGGCGTCGCGCGCACCTTCCAGAACATCGAGTTGTTCGAGAACCTCACCGTCGTGGACAACCTGATGCTGGGTCGCCAGCAGCACATGGACTACTCCACGATCGCCGCGATGCTGCGCACCCCCGCGGTTCGCGACGCCGAGGTGGCCAACCGACGGGTGGTGGAGGCGATCGTGGACTTCCTCGACCTCCAGACGCACCGGGCCTCACTGGTCGGGATGCTGCCGTACGGCGTGCAGAAGCGCATCGAGTTGGGCCGGGCGTTGGCCATGGAGCCCAAGCTGCTGCTGCTGGACGAGCCCGTCGCCGGCATGAACCTCGAGGAGACCGAGGACATGGCCCGGTTCATCCTCGACATCCGCGACGAGTTGGGGATCACGATCATCATGGTGGACCACGACATGGGGCTGGTCATGGACCTCGCCGACCGCGTCCTGGTGCTGGACTTCGGCGAGGTCATCGCCAACGACGTCCCGGCCGTCGTGCAGCGTGACCCGGAGGTCATCCGCGCCTATCTCGGAGGGGCGGGCCACGATGCCGAGGAGGCCGCCATGTCGAAGGTCGCGGCAACCTCGGAGGTGCCCTCGTGACCACCGTCGCCACCGCCCCCAGCCTGGACCGCCCCGTCACCGACGCCCCTGTGCTGCGCCTGCGGGGCCACGCCGCCGACCCGCCGTCGCCGGTCGCCCTCCGCGAGAAGCACCTGGGCGTGTGGCAGGACATCACCTGGCAGGAGTACTGGGACCAGGCCGAACTGGTCGCCCACGCGCTGTTGTCGCTGGGCATCGAGGTCGGCGATCGTGTCGCCGTGCACGCCGAGAACCGCTTCGAGTGGGTCGCCACGGACTTCGGGACCCAGGCCATCCGGGCGGCCTGCATGGGCCTGTACCCCACGAATCCCTCCGCGGAGGTGGGCTACATGCTGGCCGATGCCGGCGCCCGGGTCCTGGTCGCCGAAGACCAGGAACAGGTCGACAAGGTCCTGGAACTCGACCGCGGCGACCTGCCCAACCTCGAGGTGATCATCTACCTGGAGGAACGCGGGGTCCGCGACTACGACGACGAGCGGCTCCTGTCGTGGGACGACTTCCTGGCGCAGGGGCGCGATCACCGTGAGGCGCACCCCCATGCCGTGGACGAGCGACTGGCCGCGATCGCCGACGACGACCTCGCCGTGCTGAGCTACACCTCCGGGACCACCGGGCCGCCCAAGGGTGCGATGATCACGGTCGCCAACATCAACTTCGCCATCGCGACCGCGGGCTCCCCGGACGGCTTCTTCCAGCCGCCGCTCGGTCCCGGTGACTTGCTCGTGAGCTACCTGCCGCTCTGCCACGTCTACGAACGCCTGTTGACGTGCTGGCTGGGCGCGGGGTTGGGCGCCACGATCCACTTCGCCGAGTCGATCGAAACCGTCACGCGGGACCTCGCCGAGGTCCAACCGACGATCTTCGCCACCGTGCCCCGCATCCTCGAGAAGATGCACGCCGGGGTCTCGGTCCGCATGGCATCGGCGTCGCGCGTCAAGCAGGCGAACTGGAAGGTGTGGTCCGGCGTCGCGAAACGGATCGGCGCCGCCAAGGTCGCCAACAACGGCAACCACACCCCGGCCACGCGCGTCATGGAGACCGCTGGCGAGGTGTTCCTGTTCCGCGCGCTCAAGGAGCGCCTCGGGCTGCAGCACGCCCGGGCCGCCGTGTCCGGTGCCGCGCCCATCGCGCCCGAGTTGCTGGAGTTCTTCATGGGCATCGGCGTGCCGGTGTCGGAGGCCTACGGCCAGACCGAGAACTGCGCCGTCGCGACGAACAACCCGCTCGACGACGTGAAGCTCGGCACGGTCGGGCGGCCCGCCCCCGGTATCGAACTGATGCTGGACCCGGACAGCAGCGAGATCCTGATCCGCCACCCGGCCGTCTTCGCCGGCTACTGGAACCGGCCCGACGCGACCGACGAGGCGGTCGACGCCGACGGGTGGCTCCACAGCGGCGACGTCGGCGAGTGGGACGGTCAGCACCTCAAGATCGTGGACCGCATCAAGGACATCATCATCACGGCCGGCGGGAAGAACATCTCGCCGTCGGAGCTCGAGAACAGCCTCAAGACCTCGCCGTTCATCAAGGAGGCGATCGTCATCGGCGACCGCCGCAAGTTCATCTCGGCGCTGATCGGCATCGACGAGGACATCGTCGGCAACTGGGCCCAGTCGCGCAAGATCACCTACACCACCTACCGCGACCTCTCCGAACGGCCCGAGGTCGTCGACCTGATCGCCGGCGAGGTCGCCACGAGCAACGAGAAGTTCGCGCGGGTCGAGGAGGTCAAGCAGTTCCGCCTGCTGCCCAAGGTGCTCGACGAGGACGACGGTGAGGTGACCGCGACCCAGAAGGTCAAGCGGTCGGCCATCGAGGAGATCTTCGCCGACCGGATCGAGGACATGTACACCGGTGGCCGGGGGCGGCCGGCTGACGGCGGCGCGGGCACGGATGCCACGTCGGGGTCGGACGTCGAAGCCGACGCAACCGGCGACGAGACCGGGACCTCCGGATGACGTTCTTCCTCCAGGCGCTCTCCTCGGGACTGGCGTTGGGCACGGTCTACGCGTTGCTGGCGCTCGGGTTCGTCATCATCTACCGCGCCACCGACGTGCTCAGCTTCTCCCAGCCGGCCCTGATGGTGTTCGGGGCCTACTGGACGGTCTACTTCGCCACGGTCATCGGTTGGAACTTCTGGGTCGCGCTGGTACTGGCCGCCATCATCGGCGCCGCCGTCGGGTGGCTGGTCGAGCGCGTGCTGCTGCGACCGCTGGTGGGCCGCCCACCATTTTCCGCGGTCATGGTCACGATCGGACTCGACATCGTGCTGCGTGTCATCACCGACAACCTGCTGGGGATCAACCAGCGCACCGTCGGCGACCCGTTCGGCCTCCAGGTCGTGAACTGGCGGGGCATCACGATCCCGCAGTCCAACATCGCGACCGTGCTGGGCGCGATCCTGGTGATCAGCCTGCTGCTGGTGTTCTACCAGACGACCAAGTACGGATTGGCCATGCGCGCCGCGGCCTTCGACCAGGAGGCGGCGATGGCCCAGGGCATCCCGGTCGGCCGGATGTACGGCCTGGCGTGGGCGCTGGCCGGGTCCATGGCAGCGATCGCCGGGACGTTCATCTCCATGGGCAACTCGTCGCTGTCGCGGTCGACCTGGGTTTTCGCGCTGCGGGCCCTGCCGGTCATCGTGCTGGGCGGACTGGACTCGATCCGCGGGGCGATCGTCGGGGGCCTGATCATCGGCATCATCGAGCGCCTGGTCGCGGCCTACCAACCGGAGAGCGCTCCCTGGCTGGGCGCCGGCTTCGAACAGGTCGTGCCCTACATCGTGATGTTGATCGTGCTGCTGGTGAAGCCCTACGGGTTGTTCGGGACCCGAGAGGTGTCGCGGGTATGACGATGCCGCTGACCACGTCGGAGAGCGCGCGCTCGATCCGGGCACACCGACGGCCAGTCCTGGCCGCGACCCCGGAGGAGTGCTGATGGCCCGCCCCCGGATGATCGGCGGCCACGCCGAAGCCATGGCCCTGATCCGCACGCCCACGCGCGGGTTCTGGATCGCCGTCCTGCTGGTCGTGGCCTTCAGCGCGCCATTGTGGATGACCAACGGCCTGCTGTTCCTGTTCATCGCGGGCCTGGCCTTCGTCGTCGGTGCGATCGGACTGAACCTGGTCACGGGCTACGCCGGGCAGCTGTCGCTGGGACATGCCTTCTTCCTGGCGGTCGGGGCCTACACGGCCACGGCGATCTCCGGCGAGGGCAACGACACCTTCATCGGGCTGGGCATCAACGAGATCCTGGTGTGGTTGCCGGCGGCGGGCCTGGTGGCCGGCCTCGCCGGACTGCTGGTCGGCCCGATCGCGACGCGCCTGAAGGGCCTGTACCTGGCCATCGTCACCCTCGGGCTGGTGTTCGTGGGCGACCACATCCTGCGGGAGTGGACCTCGCTGACGGGTGGCGTCGGCTTCGGCCGCTCGGCGCCGGACCCGACCCTGCTGGGGGTCGACCTGTCGTCGACCGGGCCGATCCTGGGCATCGAGGTGGCCCGGTCCGCGCTGCTGTACTGGTTCAGCCTCGTGGTCGTGATCGTGATGACGATCCTCGCCCTGAACCTGGTCCGGTCCAAGGTGGGCCGTGCCTTCCAGGCGGTGCGCGACCGTGACGTGGCGGCCGAGGTCATGGGCATCGACCTGACCAAGACCAAGCTCATCGCGTTCACGGTGTCCTCGGCCTACGCCGGCATGGCGGGTGCGATGTTCGCCATGCGTCTGGAGACCATCGAGGCGACCCAGTTCAACCTGCTGCTGTCGTTCCTGTTCATCGCCATGATCCTGGTTGGTGGGGTCTCCTCGATCCCGGGGTCCATCGTCGGCGCCCTGCTGATCGCCACCCTGCCGAGCCTGGCCGAGCCCATCGGCGACACGATCGGCCCGGTGTTCAACGTGCTGCTGTTCTGGCGCGGCGACGCCGCGTTCCCCCTCGATCCCTTCCAACTGGAGCAGTTGCTCTACGGTGCGTTGTTGATCACGTTCGTCCTGCTGGAGCCGCGTGGCCTGATGGGCCTGTGGTTGCGCATCCGCAACTACTGGAAGGCCTTCCCGTTCTCCTACTGACTGACGGCAACCTCGCGAGCATGCGGGCCGTCCGACCGCCCGACCCGATCGTCCACCCGACCCCGACCCCATCCCGGCGTCCCCGACGCCACCGACCGACAACCACCCCCGGTTCGCCGGGGCCACGACAAGGAACACCATGAGACATCAGCGAACATCCACACGCGCTGCCGTCGCCCTCGCGACTGCCGCACTGGTCCTGGCCGGTTGCGGCGGCTCCGACGACGCCACCGGTGACGAGTCCACCTCGGAGCCCGAGACGACCAGTGCGCCCGCCGACACCGGCTCCATGTCCGAGATGAGCGAGACCGAGAGCGAGACCGAGAGCGAGACCGAGACGGGCTCGGAAACGGAAACGACCGGGTCCGGCGAGGTCGCCACCGGCCGCGGCGTCACCGCCGAGCCGTGCCCGGACGGCAACGCCGACCGCGGCTGCATCTACCTCGGCATCATTTCCGACCTCTCCGTCGGTCCGTTCGCCCCACTGGGCGTCCCGATCACCGACGCGCAGGGCGCGTTCTGGGCCAACGTCAACGAAAACGGCGGCATCGGTGACGCCTACGACGTCAACGTCACCGAGTACACGCAGGATGCCGAGTACAACCCGCAGATCCACGCCGAGGAGTACGAGAAG
>JBBSMS010000034.1:0-27604 GCA_038233055.1 Nitriliruptorales bacterium | reverse complement strand
GCTCGGGCGCGTTGGAGTTCCTCGCTGGCGCTCGGAACGTCCTGCGGTGGTCTGTGGTGGTCGCGCGCCCTCGCTTCGCTCGGGCGCGTTGGAGTTCCTCGCTGGCGCTCGGAACGTCCCGCGATGGGCTGCGGCGTTGGCGCCATGACGGGGGGTGATCGGCGGGTCGTCGCGATCCGGCGCTACCCCGTGAAGTCCATGGGTGGCGAGGACCTCGACGAGGCCGTGGTCGACGCTCGTGGGATCACGGGTGATCGCTGGTTCGCGGTCGTGGACGACGGCGGCGGGCTGGCGTCCGGCAAGACGAGCCGGCGGTTCCGGCGTCGCGACGAGGTGTTCGGGTTCCGGGCACGGACAGCCGCGGATGGCGTGGTGGTGGGTCGTGACGAGGAGGAATGGGCGGTCGGCGACCCGGCCCTGGACGAAGTCCTCGGCGTGGCCCTGGGCGTGCCGGTGGCGGTGCGGGCCGAGGATGCGACCCCGCACCAGGACGCCGGGGCGATCTCGCTGGTCGGGACCGCAACGCTGGACTGGATGACCTCCCGGCTGGGACTGGACGCGGCCCGGCACCGCATGCGCGTGAACGTGGTGGTGTCCACGGACGAGCCGTTCGAGGAGGAGACCTGGGTCGGCGGGCCCATCCACCTCGGCGAGGTCACGCTCGCGGTGGACCAACCGATCGTGCGGTGTCGCATGATCGACCTCGCCCAGGACGGTGCAGCCGCGACCGCGCCGGCGCTGCAGCGGTTGTCGCGGGCGCGCTCCGAGCCGCTGGTCGGGATCTACGCCGACGTCGTCGAGCCGGGTTCGATCCAGTTGGGCGACGTCCTGCGATCCTGACCTCGTCGGGGTGGCAGGTGATGCGGTGACGGCCGGCGCTGGTTCGGCGCCCGTGGTGCCACTCTGGCGCTACGCTGCGGGTCCACGGAGGTTGCCATGCCCAGCATCCAGGTGAAGGACGTGCCGAACGAGGTGCACGCGGTCCTGCGTTCACGGGCGTCCGCGGCGGGGAAGTCGCTGCAGGAGTACCTGCTCGGGACGCTGGTCGAGCAGGCATCGAGCCCCACGTTGGACGAGGTCCTCGATCGTGCTGGCGGTCGTGCGGGCGGGTCGGCCCCGCTGGTCGATGCTGCGGAGGCGGTGCGGCAGGCCCGTGACCGCCGGTGATCGTGGTCGATGCGTCCGTGCTGGTGACCGGCCTTGCCGACGACGGCCGGGACGGGGACCTGGTGCGCCATCGCCTGCGGGGCGAGCGGCTGACGGCACCCGTGCTCGTCGACCTCGAGGTGCTGTCGGCCTGGCGGCGGCTGCACGCGATCGGGTCCCTCGATGACCGCCGCGTCGCGCTCGCAATCGTCGACCTGCGGGCCCTGCGGATCGATCGTGCCCCCCACGTGCCCCTGCTGGACCGGTGCTGGGAACTCCGCGACAACCTGACCGTGTACGACGCGGCGTACGTGGCGCTCGCCGAGATGCTCGACGTGACCCTGGTGACCGGGGACGGGCGACTGGCCCGAGCCCCCGGAATCGCCTGCGATGTCGAGGTGCTGGCGTCGGGATGAGGCCGCGGGGTCAGCCCAGCAGGTCGTCCAGGAAGGCGTTGCGGAAGCGGTGCTCGGGGTCGTGGCGCTCGGCCAGGGCGGCGAAGGCGTCGAGGCGGTCGTAGCGGTCGACGAAGACCTGCCGGTCGGCGTGGGACACCTTGCCCCAGTGGGGGACCGGGTCGAACGGCGCCAGCGCACCCTCGACGACGTCGACCGCGCTGTGGACCAGGTCGGGGTCCCGGACCCAGGTGAAGTGCAGGGCCAGCACATCGCGCTCGGACGCCGGGCTGAGCCACAGGTCGTCGGACGCGATGGTGCGCAGCTCGCTGGTCTGGAGCGCGTCGGCCAGGTCCGGCCCCACCGCCCACATCGCGTCCATGGCCGCCGCCGCGTCTGCGCGATCCACGAACCACTCGGACTGGACCTCGGCCCCGGCGCTGGGGACGTGGTCCAGCCGGAAGTGTGGCAGCCGGTCGTACCACGGCCCGGGTTCGCCCAGTTGTCGGGTCATGCTGGCCGGGTCGAGGCCGGGGATCGGGTGGCGGGTCTCCGTCGCGCGTGGGGCCCCCAGGATGTCGGCCGGGTCGTCGTCGGGATCACCGGTGGACTTGTGCAGGACGAGGTCGATCGTGTCGTCACGCCAGCCCGTGAAGCAGCTCACGCTGTCGGCGCCCGCCATGACCTCGTCGACGTGGTCACGCAGGTCGCTGCCGGGAAGGCCCACCCACGCGCGTTGGTGCACGGGGACGGCCGGGACCAGGTCCAGGGTGATCGACACCACGACCCCGATGGCCCCCAGGTGCACCACCTGCCCGGGGAAGGTGTCCGTGTCGTCGGTGCGGCTGACCTCCACCAACTCGCCCCGGCCGTCCACGAACGTCATGGCCGACACGGCCGCGGACAGGTTGCGGATGGCCGCGCCCGAGCCGTGTGTCGCCGTGGCACAGGCCCCCGCCACGCTGATGTGTGGCAGCGAGGCCAGCGTCGCCAGCGCCAGCCCGTGGTCGTGGATCGTCGGCGCGACGTCGCCGTAGGTGGCCCAGGCCGACACGGTCGCCGTGCGCGCGTCGGCGTCGACGGTGACCGTCGGTTCGAGGTGGGCGAGGTTGACCTGTGTCCCGGGACTGTCGGCCACAGCGTTGAAGCTGTGGCGGCTGCCTAGGGCGTGGATCTTCGGGCTGGACGCGACCAGTTCCCGGAGTTCGTCGACCGAGTCGGGCTGGCGCAGCGCGCCCGCGCGATACGTCCGGTTGCCGGCCCACGTCCGTCGCACCTGTTCCGGAGCGGCTTCCGGCCTCGGCGCCGACAGTCCGCACCGGGGACAGGGCGCGGCGCCCGTATCGGGGAGCATCGCCCCGCAGTCGGGACAGGTCTGGTCCAACCAGCACACGGGATCGCCCACGGGGCCCTCGCGATCGACGGGGAGGTGACGGGCCGAGCGTAGGTCCGTCGACGGATCGACGCGGTCAGTGGAAGGGCAGGTAGTGGCCCAGCTCCCAGTCGGTCACGTGGGTGGCGAACTTGGCCCACTCGGTGCGCTTGAGGTGGACGAAGTGGTCCACCAGCGGCTGGCCCACCGCCTCGCACAGCGCAGTGTCGGCCTCCAGCGCGTCCAGGGCCTCGGCCAGGGTCTCCGGGACGTGGCGATCGGTGTTGACCTCGTCGAGGCAGTTGCCGGTCTCGGCGTCGGGGCAGTCGAGGTCGTCGACCACGCCCAGCCGAGCGGTGTGCAGGACTGCGGCGGCGGCGGTGTAGGGGTTGGCGGCGCCGTCGGACAGGCGGTGTTCGAGCCGGGTGCCGGCCCCGCGGTGCGGGGGGACGCGGATCGTGGTGCCGCGGTGGTCCAGGCCCCAGTTGGCCCAGTACGGGATGAACTCGGCCGGCCGGATGCGCTTGTAGGCGTTGACGGTCGGGCAGCACAGCGCGGTCATGCCCTCGTGGTGGGCCAGCATCCCGGCCAGGCACTGCCGGGCGAGGTCCGACAACCCGTGCTCGCCGTCGGGATCGGTCATCGCGTTACCACCGTTCTCGTCGTTCAGCGACAGGTTGAGGTGCAGCCCGGAGCCGCCGGCGTCGTCGATGGGCTTGCCGAGGAAGGTCAGCATCAGGCCCCGGGCCATGGCCAGTTCGCGGGCCATCTGCTTGAACAGGAACGCGTCGTCGAGGGCCTTCAGCGCGTGGTCGTAGTGCAGGGTCAGTTCGAACTGGCCGGCGTCGTACTCGGTGTTGACCGACTCCAGCGGCAGCCCGACCCGGTCGGCGGTGGCCATGATCTCGTCGATCAGGCCGGTCGGGTCCGCGGCGGGACCGGTGGCGTAGACGTAGTGGCCGGGGGTGGCGACGCGCTGCCAGCCCCCCTGCTCGGTCGGCTCCATCAGGTACGCCTCGAGCTCGATGCCCAACATGGGCTCCCAACCCAGGTCCTGCCACGCCGCGATCGCCCGCTTGGCGGCCGGCCGGGACCCCATGCCCACCTCGCCGCCCTCGAAACTGATGTCGGCCACGGCGACGGCCGTATCGGGTTCCCAGCCGGGTCGCAATGACTCCGGGTCGAACGTGGCGTCGAGGTCGGGCAGGCCCTCCATGACCTTGGGGCCCGGAGCCTCGACGTCCATCTCGCGGTCGTAGTCGAGCGCGAACAGGGCCAGGCAGTGCGCCGTGCCGCTGGCCGCGGTCGCGGCGGGGAGGTACTTGCCGCGTGCGAGCCCGAGGTGGTCGGGCCACAGCAATCGGACGCGCTGGTAGTCCATGGTCGTCTCCCGGCTGGACGGCAGGTCGGGCCGAGCCTATCGTTTGGATCCAAGCGATTGAAGGACTCGGACGGATCGGGCTGCGGCCGGGTCCTACGATGCACCCCGACAACGCTTCATCCCCCGGGCGCTGCGGCGCCCCGACAGGAGGCACGCGTGGGTTCGCTGGCCGAGTTCGACGACCTGGCCGTGCAGTCCGAGGACCTGGGGGCACAGGAGCAGGTGGTCATGGCCCGCCTGTCCGATGCCGGGTTGGACCTGCCCGCGATGGCGCTGGCCTCCAACGTCTTCCGTGCGGCCACGGCCATGCGGCGTCGGCTCGAACAGGCGGCGTTGCGCGACACCGACCTGTCGTGGACCGCGTTCAAGGTGTTGTGGGTGTTGTGGATCTGGGGCGAGCGCGAGACCCGGTTCGTGGCGGTCGAGGCCGACGTCACCAAGGGCACGTTGACCGGCGTGGTGGACACGCTGGAGAAGCGCGGGATGGTCATCCGTCGACGCCACGCCGACGACCGCCGCCTGGTGTCGGTGGTACTGACCGACCAGGGCACGACCCTGATCGAGTCCATCTTCCCCACCTTCAACGGCGAGGAACGGGCGATCGCCGACCTGCTGCACCCGGCCGACCAGCACGCCCTGACCCGCGGGTTGCGACGCCTGGTCGCCGCCCTGCAGCACGAGGATCCCAGATGACCACCACCCGACCCGACCTCGATCCCCGGACGCGTCTGTTCGTCGACGGCGACTGGGCCGATCCCGACGGCACCGAGGAGCCCCTGGACCAAGTCGACCCGTCCACCGGCACGACGTGGACGACGGTGGCCGCCGCCTCGGTCACCGACGTCGACCGGGCCGTGCGTGCCGCGCGCCGGGCGTTCGCGTCCGGTCGGTGGTCGCGGACCGACCCGTCGACGCGCCGAGCGGTCCTGCTGGCCTGGGCCGACCTGGTGGAGGCCCACACCGACGAACTGGCCACGCTGGTCACCACCGAGATGGGCAAGCCGATCGCGCACGCACGCGGCATCGAGATCCCCGCCGTGTGCAAGACCATCCGCTACTACGCGGAACTTGCCGACAAGCGGGTCGACGAACTGCCCGTGACCGGGCCGGACGAGCTCGCGCTGGTGACCCGGGAACCGGTCGGCGTCGTCGGTGCGATCGTGCCGTGGAACTTCCCGCTGACGATGGCGGGCTGGAAGCTCGGGCCGGCCCTGGCGACCGGCAACTCGGTCGTGCTCAAGCCCGCCGAGTACACCTCGACGTCGGCCCTGCGGCTGGCCGAACTGGCGACCGAGGCCGGGCTGCCCGACGGGGTGTTCAACGTCGTGCCGGGACGCGGCCCCGTCGCCGGCGACGCGCTGGCCCGCCACGACGACGTCGACGTGCTGACCTTCACCGGATCGGGTCCGACCGGACGGTCGCTGCTGCACGCCGCGGCCGACTCCAACGCCAAGCCGGTGTGGCTCGAACTGGGCGGCAAGTCACCCAACCTGGTGTTCGCCGACGCCCCCGACCTGGAGGTGGCCGCGGACATGGCGGCGTGGGGGATCTTCTTCAACGCCGGCGAGATGTGCACGGCCCCGTCCCGGTTGCTGGTGCAGCGAGAGATCCTCGACGACTTCAGTGCCGCCGTCGTGGAGCGGGCCCGCAGCCGCGTCGTGGGCGACCCCATGGACGACGCCACCGAGACCGGGCCGATCGTGTCGGACCGCCAGTTGCAGACGGTGCTGGACTACGTCGACGTGGGCCGGGGTGAGGCCGAGTTGCTGACCGGCGGCTCGCGGCTGGACACGCCCGAGCACGCCGACGGGTTCTTCCTCGAACCCACCATCTTCGGCGGGGTCGCCAACGACGCCCGGATCGCCCGCGAGGAGATCTTCGGCCCGGTGCTGTCGATCATCGCCTTCGACGACGAGGCCGACGCGATCAGGATCGCCAACGACACCCCCTACGGCCTGGCGGCCGGGCTGTGGACGTCGGACCTGTCGCGCGCCCACCGGGTCTCGCGTGCGCTGGAGGCCGGGACGGTGTGGGTCAACTGCTACGAGGAGGGTGGCCTGAGCGTGCCGTTCGGCGGCCGCAAGCAGTCCGGCAACGGCCGCGACAAGTCCGCCCACGCCATCGACAAGTTCACCGAGCTCAAGACCACCTGGATCAGCCTGTGACCGACGCCAACGTTGCCGGTGCAGCCCGCAGAACGAGCGCAGCGAGTTCTGCAAACCTGCCGGAGCGCAGCGAGGGCAGGCGCGGAGCGAGTTCTGCAAACCTGCCGGAGCGCAGCGAGGGCAGGCGGCGACCGGTGGTGCTGATGACGACGTGGCGGCGCCCGCTGCCGACGTTCGTGGCCCGCGACACCGACCTCTACACGCTGGCGTCCGAATACGTCGAGTCGGTGCGCTCGTCGGGCGGGGTGCCGCTGCTGTTGCCGCACGTCGAGCCGGCCGACGTCGACGCCGTGCTGGACGCGGTCGACGCCGTGGTGGTGTGCGGTGGTGGCGACGTCGACCCGTCCTCCTACGGCGCCCGGCCCGAGTCGGTCAAGGACGCCGACGTCCGGGCAGACGAACTCGAACTGGCCCTGCTTGACGCCGCGCGTCGGCGGGGGATGCCGACACTGGCGATCTGCCGTGGGATGCAGTTGCTCAACGTGGCCTACGGCGGGGACCTGGCCCAGGACGTGACGGCGGCCGGGACCCCACACCCGCCGATCTCCGACGACCCGGACGAGGTCCTGACCCTGCGCCACGACGTGGCCATCGCGCCAGGCTCGTTGCTGGCCGACGTCCTGGGTGCGGGTCGCCGCGAGGTCAACGCCATCCACCACCAGGGCGTCGGGCGGCTGGGCGACGGCCTGGCCGTGACCGCAAGCACCGACGACGGGCTGGTCGAAGGGATCGAGCCCACCGACTGGCCCATGTGCCTGGGCGTGCAGTGGCACCCGGAGAAGATCTACGACGCCGACCACGCCCTGTTCGACTGGCTGGTCGCCACCGCGACGGCCGACTGAACCTTTGCAAGGTCGTTGCGGTCCAAACGATTGTCGCCTAGGTTCGCCGCAGCGTCGCCGCAACCCGTGCGATGCCCGGCGGCCGGGGGCCACATGAGCGAGCAGACCATCCTCGAAAAGGGGGTCATCGGGTTCCCGACGGCCTTGGCGACGGCGGTGGGGCTGATCATCGCATCGTCGGTGCTGTTGACGGCCACCCAGGGCTTCGGGGTCGGTGGTGGCGTCTTCGCGATGGCCATCGGCATCTCGTTCGTGCTGATGCTGTTCCAGGTCATGGTCTTCTCCGAGGCCGGCACCGCCATGCCGCTGGCCGGGTCGGTGTACGACTACATCAACGCGGGCATGGGGCGGTTCGTCGCCGCGACCGGCACGATCGTGGCCTACCTGTTGGTCCACCTGTTCGCCGGCACCGCCGAGACCGCGTCGATCGGCCTGTTCGCCCAGGTCAACTTCCCGTTCCTCGAGTCGATGCCGGTCGAGCAGACCTGGACGATCGGCGTCGCGCTGTTGCTGATCTTCGGGGTCGTCAACCTGCTGGGCATCGAGGTCTACGGTGCCTTCGAGGTGGTGCTGACCGCGGTCATGTGGAGCACCGTCACCCTGTTCGGGCTGATCGGCATCCTCAAGGCATCGACGCTGCAACTGGACGGCTTCTTCGGGACGTCACTGATCGGCAACGACCTCAGCGCGGTGCTGTCGATGGTCGGGCTGGCGATGTTCCTGTTCGTCGGCGTCGAGTACGTCACCCCCTTGGCGGCCGAACTCCGGGACGCCGACCGCAACCTGCCACGGGCGATGTTCATCGGGCTGATCGCGGTGGCGTTCGCGATGTTCGTCTACGGCGCGGGGATCACACGCCAGGTCCCGAACGAGATCCTGGACCCCGAGACCGGCCTGGCCCTGTTCGACACGCCACTGCCGATCCCGGCCTTCGGCGAGGCCATCCTGGGTGACTTCGGACGCTGGTGGCTGGCGATCGCAGTGCTGTTCGCCGGCGCCGCCACCCTCAACACCCTGCTGGCCGGGATCCCCCGCATCCTCTACGGCATGGCCAAGGACGGCACCTTCCCGAAGGCGTTCGCCTATCTCCACCCGCGCTACCGCACGCCGGTGGTCGGGATCGTGCTCGCCATCCTGCTGCCGGGCATCTACACGATCATCATCCAGGGCGACATCGACTCGATCTTCGTCCTGATCCTGGCCGGCGTGTGTGCCTGGCTGGTGGCCTACGTACTGGTCAACATCTCGGTGATGATCCTGCGTTCGACCCGTCCGGACCTGCACCGGCCCTACCGGATGCCGCTGTACCCGCTGCCCCCGATCCTGGCCACGGTCGGGATGCTGGTGACGCTGTGGTTCATCGCCCCGCCGGGCCTGACCCGTGGCGCGATCTACTCGCGCTTCTTCGTCATGTTGGCGGTCTCGGCGGTCATCGCGTTCGTGCAGATCGCGCTGGTGTCGAAGTTGCCGCTGTTCGACCGGCCCAGCCCCGAGGAACTGGCCGCCGAGGAGGACCGCCCGGTGTGAGTGACGTCGATGCCGTGCTGCGCCGGGTCGTGGCCGAACTGCGCCCGGACCGGTCCACCCGGGTGGCGGGCGACCGGGTGGCGGTCGCGGTGGACGAGCAGTCCTTCGAGGTCCAGGCGACGACGCGTGGGCGCATGATGCTGCGCATCACCGACTCGACCTTCGTGGCGACGGGCCCGGCGTGGTCCGATCCGTTGGCGTTGGAGGCGACCCACAGCGGCCGCCTGCGCCGGACCGGCATGGCCATGAAGGTCCGCACGGGCGATGCGGCGGCCCACGCCCTGGCCGAGCATCTGGCGGCCGATCCGGCGTTGCGGGACGCGGCCCTGCCGCTGGACTTCACGCGCTTCCGGATTACGGCCGACGACGGCCACCTCACCTCGTCGATCACCCTGATGGGGGCGTCGATGACGCGCATGCGGGTGCCGCCGAACACCTCCTGGATCCGGCTGTACGACGACCAACGCGACGCCCTGCTGGCGACCATGGCGGCGCTCGACCGGGCGTGGGTCACCACCTCATCCTGACCCGGGGGCTGCTCACCCCGGGCCCATCCCGGCCGGTGCCCGCGGCGGTGTGGTTGTCCCGGGGGTCGAGGAAGTCAGGCCAGCCCGACCTGCGGCAGCCACCAGTCCAGCAGCAGGTCGATGTCGCGACGCGCCCGGTCCCGCTCGGTCCGGGCGGCAGCGACCAGTTCCCGACCGGTGGTGCCGGCCGCGACCGCCTCGTCCTCTGCCGCCGGACCGCCCAGGTCCAGCCACCGGGCGATGATCTCCGGGGTGACCTCGGGGTGGAACTGGGTCGCGAGGTTGGCGCGCAGGGTGAAGGCCTGGGTCCCGACCGCGGCCGTGGCGATGACCGTGGCCTCGGGCGGGGCCGTGAAGCGATCCCCGTGCCACTGCATCCACGGGCCGGACGCCAGCCCGTCGGGGACGCTCGACTCGATCGGCGCCCACCCGATGTCCATCGCGCCCATGGACTCGACCGTCCCGCCGTGGGCGGCTGCCAGCGCCTGGCCCCCGAAGCAGACCCCGAGCACCGGGGTGCCGGCGACGTCCAGGTCGCGCAGCCACGCCAGTTCACGGTCGATCCAGGTCGACAGGCGGTCGCGGTCGTAGACCGACCAGATCGCGCCCAGTGGCACGACCAGGTCGTGGTCGTGCACGCCGGGGAAGGTCCCGTCCCACGTGGCGTCCGCGATCGACCCGGCCATTGCCAGCGCGTCGATCCGGGCGCCGCGGTCGGCCAGCGCCTCGCCGAGCAGCCCGGGCGTGGCGCCGGGATCGTGTTGCAGGAACAGGACGCGCATCGGGGTTGCCTCGGTGGAGGTCGATGTCCCGCCGGAACCCCGAGCGGGCGTCCATCAGCATAGTCGTTCGGAGCCGAACAACCCTGCTAGGGTGCGTGGTCCGTGCCTCCTGGAGGGAACCCGTGCCCACCGCGATCGTCGTCGGGGATCGTCACCTCGACCTGACCGACCCGGACGTGCATCGGGCCGGGGTGCCGCACGCAACCTTCCAACGGCTGCGTGACGAGGAACCGGTGGCGTGGACGCCCGAGGCCGACGGCAGCGGCTTCTGGTCGATCACGCGCTACGACGACGTCATCGCCCTGAACAGGGACTTCCGCACGATGTCGTCGTCGCACGGCATCCGGCTGGAGGAGATGGACGAGGAGGAGACCCACGCGCGGCTGACCATGATGGAACTGGACCCGCCCGAGCACACCCGCCTGCGGCGGCTGGTCATGGGTGGCTTCACCCGGCGCACCGTCCAGTCCTACGAACAGGCCATCCGCCTGCTCGCGCGCGCCGTCATCGACGAGGCCGTCCCGAGTGGGTCGTTCGACTTCGTGACCGACGTCGCCCGACAACTGCCGATGCGGATGCTCGGCAAGCTCCTGGGCGCGCCGGAGTCCGATTACCAGTTCCTGGTCGACCGCGGCGACGCCATGATCGGCAACACCGACCCCGAGTTCACCGAGCACGTCGTCGACCAGGTCGACCACGACGAGCACCGGCTGATGCCCTTCCGGTCGCCGGCCGGGATGGAACTGTTCGACTACGCCGCGGAGATCGCCGCCCAGCGCCGCGCCGACCCGCAGGACGACGTCATCACGACGCTGCTGGCGCCGACGATGGACGGCGAACCGCTGTCCGACCTCGAGTTCAAGAACTTCTTCACCCTGCTGGTGGCCGCCGGCAACGACACCACCCGCTACACCATGGCCGCCGGCCTGCAACTCCTGCTGGACCATCCCGACCAGCTCGCACTGCTGCAGGAACGCCCCGACGAACTGATGGACCAGGCCGTCGAGGAGATGCTGCGGATGTCGTCGGTGACGATGCACTTCCGCCGGACCGCGCTGGCCGACGTCGACCTGCACGGACGCACCATCCGGGCCGGCGACAAGGTCGTGCTGTGGTGGATCTCCGGCGACCACGACGAGCGCCGCTTCCCGGACCCGTTCACCTTCGACATCACGCGCGAGGACAATCCCCACCTCGCCTTCGGCCGCGGTGGTCCGCACCGGTGCCTGGGGGAGTGGCTGGCCCGGTCCGAGCTCAAGGTCACCTTCACCGAACTGTTGCCGGTCCTGGACCGCATGGTCATCGACGGCCCGGTCGAGCGCCTGCGCTCCAACTTCATCTCCGGCATCAAGCACCTTCCGGTCTCCGTCCGTCGCACGGGCGGGTAACCGGTGGCGGCAGGCAAGGCCCACAGGACACCATCGAGTGTGCGCATCACGGCCAGATCCGGCCGTGATGCGCACACTCGACATGGCGAGATGGAGGAGCAGCGATGAGCAGTGGTGAGGACCGACGGGTCGACGTGGCGGGTGTCAGCGTGTCGATGTGCCACTACGTCGACGGGCGGCGGGTCGACTCGGCGACGACCTTCGAGACGCGGTCGCCCAACGACTGGGACGTCGTGCTGGGCGAGGTCGCACGCGGGGACGGCGAGGTCGCGGACCTGGCGCTGGCGGCCGCGACGGATGCCTTCGACGACTGGGCGGCGCGGGGGCCAGCAGGGCGGGCCGAGGTCCTGCACCGACTGGCCGACGTGATCGACGACCACGTCGAGGAGATCTCGGTCGTCGAGACCCACGACATGGCCTTCAACCTCGAGTCCATGCGGGCGCGACTGGCCCACCGGGGTGCCGAGAACTTCCGCAACTACGCCGACCTCGCGGTCGAGCACGTCGAACGCGAATGGGACTCCAAGGGCACCCACAACCGCATCATCCGCATGCCCGCGGGGCCGGCCGTGGTCATCACGCCGTGGAACGCGCCGTGGATGCTGTCCACCTGGAAGGTCGCGCCGGCGCTGGCGGCCGGCAACCCGGTCGTGCTCAAGCCGGCCGAGTGGTCGCCGCTGTCGGCGTCGCTGCTGGGTGACCTGGCCGACGAGGCCGGGGTGCCGCCGGGCGTGCTCAACATCGTCCAGGGCATCGGCGAGGAGGTGGGGGCGGCGCTGGTCGCCGACCCGCGGGCCCGCCGGATCTCGTTCACCGGGTCGCCCGAGGCCGGCCGCCACATCGGCCGGGCAGCGGCCGACAACTTGGTGCCGTTCACCGCGGAACTGGGCGGCAAGGGCCCGTTGGTGGTGTTCGCCGACGCCGACCTGGAGGCGGCCGCCAAGAAGGCCGCGTGGCAGTACGACGACTCGGGACAGGTGTGCCTGGCCGGGACCCGGCTGCTGGTCGAGTCGTCCGTCGCCGACGAGTTCCTCGAGCGCTTCCACCACCATGTCGACCAACTCGTGTTGGGCCCGTCGACCGACCCGGCGACCGACATCGCCCCGATGGCCCATCCCGACCACGTCGACCGCGTGCTGGGGTTCATCGAGCGCGCCCGCGCCAACGGCGATGAGATCGTCCGCGGCGGCCACCGCGCCGATGCCGGTGACCTGTTCGTCGAACCGACCCTGGTCCGGCCCCGCGACAACTCCTCGGAGGTGGTGCAGCGCGAAGTGTTCGGCCCCGTGTTGACCTTCCAGACGTTCGCCGACCCCGACGAGGCGATCGCCCTGGCGAATTCGACCGACTACGGGCTGTCAGCCATCGTCTACACCACCTCGCAGGAACGAGCCGTGCGCGTCGGTGAGGCCATCCGCGCCGGGACCGTGTGGGTCAACACCTTCCTGGTGCGTGACCTCACGGCTCCGTTCGGTGGGTGCGGGATCTCCGGCATCGGGCGCGAGGGCGGACGCTACGCCTTGGAGTTCCACGCCGACCTCAAGACCCTGCAGGTGCTGGACGGGTCGACCGCGTGAGCCGGCTCGACGACGACGGCGCCGCACCGGTCGAGGTCCTCCACGAGGGGTCGTGGTTGCGGCTGGTCCGCCGTGGCCGCTGGGAGTACGTCGAGCGCACCCATCCCGGCGGTGACGTCGTGGTCGTGGTGGCGACCACGCCCGACGACGAGGTCCTGTTCGTGGAACAGCTGCGGATCCCGGTCGACTCCACCACGATCGAGTTCCCCGCGGGCCTCGTCGGCGACCTCGACGATCCCGACGAGGGCGTCGTGGTGGCGGCCCGGCGGGAACTGGAGGAGGAGACGGGCTGGACGGCCGACGAGGTCGAGGTGGTGGTCGCCGGGTCGAGTTCGGCCGGCATGAGCGACGAGACGCTGACCTTCGTCCGGGCCACCGGGCTGCGGCAGGTCGGCCCCGGCGGGGGCGACGCCAGCGAGCAGATCACGGTCCACGTCGTGCCGCGGGACCGGGCCGCGGCCTGGATCCACGAGCGCGGTCGGGACGGTGCGGTGCTGGACCTCAAGCTGTGGACCGGACTGTGGCTGCTCGACCACGACCTCGACGGGAACCCGCGGCCGTGAGCCCCCGGACGAACGATGTCGACCTGGTCTGCGTGCTGACCGAGAACTGGACCATGACGCCGCCCGGCGACCTGGGGGCGCTGGTGGACCTGGCCGTGGCGGCCGAGGACGCTGGGTGGGGCACGGCGATGGTGTCCGAGCACGTCGTGCTGGGTGCAGGCGCGGACCGCAACGGGCTGCCGGCCAATCCCCGCGACTGGGCGTATCCCGGCAACCAGGACCCGGACATGGCCTGGCCCGACCCGTTCGTGCTGCTGTCGGCCGTGGCGGCCCGGACGACGACCCTGCGGCTGGCCGCGTCGGCCGTGATCACCCCGCTGCGCCATCCGCTGCACCTCGCGACCCAGGTGGCGACACTGGACCGCCTCAGCGAGGGACGGCTGGTCGTCCAGCCGACGGTCAGCTGGCACGAGGCCGAGTACGCCGCGCTGGACGTCGAATTCCACCGGCGCGGGCGGATCCTGGACGAACAACTCGAGGTGCTGGCGGCCGTGTGGCGGAACCAGCCGGCCAGCCACCACGGCGACCACTTCGCCTTCGACGACGTCCACGTCCAGCCCCAGCCGTGGCGGCCGGACGGACCCCGGTTGTGGTTCGGGGGCCAGTCGCTGCACCTCGCCCTGGTCCGGCGCCTGGTGGCGTACGGGCACGGGTGGAACCCGCTGGGGGCACCGTCGGACGACGACTGGGCGGTCCTGCGGGACGCCTTCGCCGCGGCCGGTCGGGACGTCGCGGACCTCGAACTGGTCGGGGGCACCCGGGCGGTGTTCCCCGACGACCACTCGCCCGCCCCGACCGAGCCCATGTTTGACCAGGTCGCGGCGAAGGCGGCCGCCGGCTGGACCACGATCTGCATCAAGCCCAGCCTGTACCTCGACGACGTCGATGACTTCCCGCGCTGGGCGCGCGAGGTGCACGACCGCGTGCACGAGGCCGCGGCGGGGACCCCGTGACGGCCGACGTCGATCGGCCGGGTACGCCGGACGGATCCCTGCAGCGCTTCGCGGGCGCCACGGCGATCGTCACCGGCGGCGGGACCGGCATCGGGGCGGCGACGGCCCGTCGCCTGGCTGCCGAGGGAGCCCGCGTGGTCGTGACCGGCCGTCGTTCCGGCCCGATCACCGCTGTCGCCGACAACGTCGACGGGGTGGCCGTCGTCGCCGACGTGACCGTCGCGGCCGACTGGGAGCGCGTGGTCGAGGTGGCCACGGCGAGTGGCCACGGGATCGACGTGCTGGTCGCCAACGCCGGGATCGAGGCGGCCGGACCGCTGGTCGACACCGACGCGGCGACCTGGCGACACGTCCAGCAGGTGAACGTGGACGGGGTCTTCCTCGGGCTGCGCGCCGGTCGCGACGCACTGGTCGCGGCGGGTGGGTCGGTCGTCGTGGTGTCGTCGGTGGCGGGCCTGTCGGCCGCCGGCGACTACGCCGCCTACGTGACGTCCAAGCACGCCGTCGTGGGCCTGGCCCGGGCGGCGGCGGTCGAGTGGGGCCCCGTCGGTGTGCGCGTCAACGCGGTCGCGCCGGGGTGGACTCGCACGGAGATGTCGGAGCGCGAGGCGGCCAACCTGGCCGACGCCCACGGGCAGTCGGTCGCCGACCAGTGGGACGACCTGACCCGGTTCCTGCCGCTGCGCCGTGCCGCCGAGCCCGCCGAGGTGGCCGCGGCCATCGCGTTCCTGGCCAGCCCCGACGCCAGTTTCATCACCGGCCACACCCTGGTCGTGGACGGCGGCGGCCTCCACGTCGACGTCGGCGGCCTCGCCTTCTGACCCTGCCGAGCCGCTCAGGCCGAGTCGTCGCCCCCCTCGACCAGTCCGGCGAGGATCCGCAAGTCGTGGCTGTACCCGAACGGTCCCGCCTGGTAGCCGTCCCAGTCGAAGCGACGACCGACGTGGCCGCCGCGGTCACCCTTGCGGCGCTTCTTCACCCCGATGGACCAGTTGCCGTTCCCATGGTCGACCCACTCGTCGGCCGTCCTGACCTTCCAGATCCCCACCACCCGGGGCGGGTCGACGCCGGCGCCGGTGACCGCGACCAGCCGCCGTACCGGCAGGTCGTCGGCCACGACCCGGTTGAGCGGCCACGACGTGCGCACCACGTCGGCGGCCTGCTTCGGACGGACCAGGCCGCTGACCAGGCATCCGTCCACCTCGAGGTCGTCGAGGTCGACGCGCACGATCAGGGCGTGGTGGAGGTCGTGGTAGTGCAACGCCTTGCGGCGGGTCGGCAGGCCCCGAACGAAACCCGCCGTCGGCGCCGTGTCGTCCGAGCCCACGAGTTCGACGCGGTCGTCGCCGGACCGGGACAGGGCCGCCACGACCATTGCCGCGGCCAAGTGCGCGTCCGCCGGAGTCGAGAAGGTGTCGGCACTCAGGCGGACGGTCCCGCCCTTGTCCCGGCGCTTGTCGAGGTCGTGGCCGTGGGAGGCGTAGGGGCTGGTCCGGGTCCCGGCGCCCACGGCCCGGATCCGGTCGTGCTTGTCCTCGACGAGCCAGACATGGGTGTCCACCGGTCTCCCTTTGGGTGCGAGCATCCCACACTAGATGGCGGCTGCCGTTGACCACCCCCGGCCTTCGCCCTCCCGCGGCTCCTGTCGCCGCCTCAGCCGCGGGGGTCGAAGCGGGGGACCGGCACGGTGGAGTAGTCGGTTGGGTGGGGCGATCGCTCGCCGCGGAACTCCCAGTCGCCACCGCGGGCGGTCGACAGCACCTGCTCGGTTTCGGTCGGTTGTGCGCCGACCTCGTCGGACACTGGCAGCGGGCCGTCCACGATCGTGTTGGTCAGCGTCCCCAGTCCGTCCACGGACACCTCGACGACGTCCCCCGGATACACCGTCCGGGAATTGGCCGGGGTCCCCGACAGGACCACGTCGCCGGGTTCGAGCGTGATCGAGCGCGCCAGGTCGGCCACCAGGTAGGCCATGTCCCAGGTCATCTCGTCCGTGGACGCCTCCTGCACGACCTCGCCGTTGACGATCGTGCGCAGCACCTGGCCGTCCCGCGGGTCCCAGTCGGTCACGACGCCCGGCCCCAGCGGGCACATCGTGTCGGAGCCCTTGACCCGCAGCATCGACCCGGCGTCGGTGTCGCGGAAGTCGTGCAGGCCGTAGTCGTTGGCGATCGTGTAGCCCGCGATGTGGTCCCACGCGTCGGCATGGCTGACGCCGCGGGCGGTGCGCCCGATCACGATCGCGATCTCGCCCTCGTAGTTGAGCCACTTGCAGTTGGCCGGGCGCACGATGGCGCCGCGATGCCCGGTCATGGCCGACAGCGGCTTCTGGAAGTAGGTCGGGGCCGGCGGGAGGCTGACCTGGAACTCGTCCACGCGCGAGGTGTAGTTGAGGTGGACGCACAGGATCTTGGAGGGCTGGACCGGGGTGAGGTGGTGCGCCTCGTCGACCATCACCGTGCGACCGTCACCCGCCACCAGGTCGTCGCCGTGGCGGGTCACCTGGACGATCGCCCCGTCGAGGAAGATGCGGCGGGTCTCGGTCATCGCGTGCTCCGGGCGGTCGGGACGGGCGTCGGACGGGTGCCCGCCGGGGCGGGTCGTTCGCCTCCGAACCTAACGCGTGCCCGGTCAGCACCCCGACACCGTCACGCGCGTCAGCGTCACTCGTGGCCGCGCACCGGCATGGGTCGGTACGGCGCCTCGAGTGCCTCGACGTCGTCGTCGGACAGGGCCACGTCCAGCGCACCGACGGCGTCGTGGACGTGGTCGACCTTCGTGGCCCCGAAGATCGGTGCGGTGACCTCCGGCTTGGCCAGCAACCACGCCAGCGCCACCTGGGCCCGGGACGCTCCGTGGGCCTCCGCGACGGTGCCGACGGCCTCGACCACCTCGGTCGCGGCGCGGTCGTAGAGCGACTCGGCGTACGGGTCGGACCCGCTGCGGGTGGTCTCGCGGGCATCGGCGGGTCGGGCGAGGCGGCCGCGCGCGAGGGGACTCCAGGGCAAAACGCCCACGCCCATGTCGGCGCACTGGGGCAGCATCTCGCGTTCCTCCTCGCGGTACAGCAGGTTGAGGTGGTCCTGCATGGTCACGAACTCGGTCCAGCCGTTCAGCGCCGCGACCCGCTGGGCCTTCGCGAACTGCCAGGCGAACATCGAGGACGCCCCGATGTAGCGCGCCTTGCCGGCCTTCACGACGTCGTGCAGCGCCTCCATCGTCTCCTCGATCGGGGTCCGAGGGTCCCAGCGGTGGACCTGGTAGAGGTCGACGTGGTCGACGCCCAGGCGACGCAGCGAGGCGTCGATGCCGTCCATGACGTGACCGCGTGACAGGCCGCGGTCGTTGGGGCCGTCGCCCATGGGGTTGAAGACCTTGGTCGCCAGCACGTAGTCCTCGCGCCGCGGAAAGGTCTCGGCCAGCAACGCACCCGTGATCTCCTCGCTGGCCCCGCGGGAGTACATGTCGGCGGTGTCGTAGAAGGTGATCCCGGCGTCGGCCGCGGCCCGCACGAACGGGCGGGCCTCGTCCAGGGTCAGCGACCATTCCCGGATGGACGGGTCGCCGAAACTCATCATCCCGAGGCAGAGGCGGGACACCTTCAGCCCGGCCGTCCCAAGTCGGACGTACTCCATCGCGGTCTCCATCGGTGGGTGGTGGCCACGCTATCGCCGGCCCTCCCCGCACCCGAGGCCGCCTGTCCACGATCGCGCCGAGGCGCCGATCGGCGGTCTTCGACCACAGGGCCGGCGGGCACAGGTGGGGGCGACAGGGCTCGACGTCACGGACGCCACGGACGGCGCCGTGTTATCGTTGGGATCCGAACGAACGGCGACCAGCATCGGAGGCACGACATGACCGAGCAGCGTGGATTCCTGTTCCCCCGCACCGCCACGGGGACCTCGTCGATCCTGCCGCCCCCGCCGTGGCACTACTCCGGGGACCTGCTCACGATCGAGTACCGCAGCGATCCTGATCGGGTGGTCGAACTGCTCCCGGACCAGATGACGCCCGCCGAGGACCCCGGCGCGGTCGCGCTGGTGTGGGCGGACTGGCAGTCGTGCGGCGACGACTTCACCGAACTCGACGATCCGATCCGGGCGCAGTACCGCGAGGTCTTCTTCGTCATCCGCGGGCGCTACCGCGGCGAGCACCGGTCGCGCTGCGCCTACATCTGGGTCGACAAGGACTTCGCGATGGTCCGGGGACACTTCCAGGGATACCCCAAGAAGATGGGGTCGATCTGGATGACGCGCCCGGTCCCGTACGGCCGGGCCGGTCCGCGCCTGGCCGAAGGCGGTCGTTTCGGGGCCACCCTGGCCGCCGGGGACCGCCGCCTGGCCGAGGCCACCTTCACCATCACCGGCGAGGTCGACACCGGCGGGTTCGTCAACAGCCATGCCATGGTCCACACGCGCTACCTGCCCACCATCGAGGCCGACGGGCGCGCGTCCCTGCACGAACTGGTGACGATGAAGTCCACCGACGTCGAGGCCGGGCCCATCTTCGGTGGAGACGCCGACCTGGTCCTGCACGACGCGCCGGGCGAGGAGTTCGGGTTGCTCCGGCCGGACGAGATGATCGGTGCGTACTACCAGCAACTGGGGGTCACCTTCCCGGGTGGCGCGACCCTCGAACGCGTCCAGGAGTAGGCCGCCACGATCGAATGATCGGCTCCCGACACCCGGTCGTGCGACGGTGGACGCCACCGGACCCCCCTGCTATCGTTGGGATCCGAACGATCCTTCGTGGATCACTCTCGATCGGCCCGTTCGCGGGCAGGAGCCAGCCAATGGGTGAAGTCCTCGCCGTCTCGCTGACGTCGCATGCGCCGACGATCATGATGTCGCCCGAACAGCGCCGCGAACTCAACGACGGCCACGAGATCTCGCTGGTCCCCGGGCTGGAGCGGATGCGCGAGGAGAAGTTGGCGCCGCTGGACGTCGACACGATCATCATCCTCGACACCCACTGGGCGACCACGGTCGAGCACGTGATCACGGCCCAGGAGGGGTTCTCCGGTGTGTTCACGTCGGCGGAACTGCCACGCGGCATGGCCCAGATCCCGTACGACTACCCGGGTGACCCGGAACTGGCGGACGCGATCGCGGCCCAGCAGGATGTCGTGGACACGCCGCTGCACGCCACCCACGACCCCCACCTCCCGATCTTCTACGCCACGATCAACCTGGTCACCTACCTGCGGACCGACCAGAAAGTGATCTCGGTATCGCTGGCCCAGACTGGTGAGACCGACGACTTCCAGCGGGTCGGGCGCGCCATCGGCAAGGCCGTCGCCGCCACCGACCGCCGGGTCGTCATCCTCGCGTCCGGCGGCATGAGCCACCGCTTCTGGTCGCTCAAGGAGTTGGGTGACCACGAGGCCTCGGACCCCAGCCACATCATCACGCCCGAAGCCCGCGCGGCCGATGAGCAGCGGATCCAGTGGATGAAGGACGGTGACCATGCGGCCATCATCGACGGCATGGACGACTACCGCCCGCACGCGCCGGAGGGCCGCTTCGGGCACGTGCTGATGATGGAGGCTGCCGTGGGCGGACGGGCCTGCGTCGCCACCGGCGAACAACTCAGCGACTACGAGAACGCCACCGGCACCGGCCAGGTCCACGTCTGGTTCGAC
The DNA here is from genome assembly GCA_038233055.1 of Nitriliruptorales bacterium. Lineage (GTDB taxonomy): Bacteria > Actinomycetota > Nitriliruptoria > Nitriliruptorales > Nitriliruptoraceae > Salsipaludibacter. The sequence continues at coordinate 7,345 of JBBSMS010000034.1, read as the reverse complement.
CGCCCGGGCGAGGGCTGGACCGGGACCGGCGACGAGGTGGGCGACATCACCGCCAACGCGGCCGCGGGGGACCGGGTGGGGGCTGGCGCGTGAACGGCCACCTCAGCGACGTCTGGTTCAAGGTCACCGACCTGCAGGTGAGCCATGGTCGCGGGGCGATCGTCACCACCACCGAGGGCATCGACCACCTCGACTTCACCTCGGGGATCGGCGTCGCCAACACCGGTCACGCCCACCCCCACGTCGTGGCCGCCGTCCAGGCCCAGGCCGAGCGCTTCCTCCACGCCCAGGTCAACTGCTACACCCACGACCTGCTGGCACCGCTGGCCGACCGCCTGGACGAGGTGACGCCGGACGGGATCGACACGTTCTTCTACTCCAACTCCGGGGCCGAGGCCACCGAGGCCGCGATCAAGCTGGCGAAGTTCGCCACCGGTCGCCCCAACACGATCGTGTTCGGCGGCTCCTTCCACGGCCGCACCCACCAGGCGATGGCGATGACCACCTCCAAGTCGGTCTACCGCGCCCACCAGGGGCCGTTCCCGTCGGGCGTGTTCGTGGCCCCGTTCCCCTACACCTTCGTGACCGGTGAGGATCGCGACACCGCGGTCGCCCGGTGCCTGCGCGAGTTCGACCTGTTGCTGGCGACCCAGACCGACCCGGGGGAGGTGGCCGCGGTCATCATCGAACCGGTGCTGGGCGAGGGTGGCTACGTCGAGGCGCCGCGCGCGTTCCTGGAGGGGCTGCTGACGCGCTGCCGGGCGCACGGGATGCTGTTCATCGCGGACGAGGTGCAGTCCGGGTTCGGGCGGACCGCCGAGTGGTTCGCCGTCGACCACCACGACCTCGTGCCGGACGTGCTGGTGATGGCCAAGGGACTCGCGTCGGGGTTCCCGATGTCGGCGATCGGGTCCACCGCCGAGTTCATGTCGCGCTGGCCGACCGGCAGCCACGGCGGGACCTTCGGGGGCAACCCGATGGCCTGTGCTGCCGCACTGGCGACCATCGAGGTCATGCAGGGCGACGGCTTCCTGGACCATGCCCGGGCGCGCGCTGCCCAGTTGCGGGCGGGCCTGGACGACCTTGCCGCGACCCACGACACGATCGCGGAGAACCACGGACTGGGGTTGATGATCGGCACCGAGTTGGTGGACGCCGACGGCGCCCCGGACCCGGCTCGGACCAAGGCCGTGCTGGCCCACCTGGTGGTCGAGTCGCGCGTGGTGATGATGTCGTGCGGGCCGTTCGGCTCCACCCTCCGCTGGATCCCGCCCCTGGTCGTCACCGAGGACCAGGTCGACGACGCGCTGCAGGCCTTCGACAAGGCGCTGGTCGCCACGGGCTGATGCGTTGCCACCGGCCGATCGCCCGACCGGCCCACCACCGCGCGTCACCGCCGCCCGACCGTCACTCCCAGCACGCATCCCCGCACACCACACCCACCACACCGCGCCACCCACCAGCTGACTCACGGCCGAGACTTCGAGGAGCCACCTCATGACGACGTCAAGAACCCTGTTGGAGGACGCCATTCCCGCGTTCGTCGACGGCGATTCCCTTCCCATCGGCGAGACCTTCGAGACGCTCGACCCGGCGACCGGCGAGGTGCTGGCGACCCTTTCTGCCGGTGGCGGCGACCAGGTCGACGCCGCGGTCGCGGCGGCCCGGGCCGCACTGCCGGCCTGGCGCGACGTCGCGGTGCTGGAACGAAGCCACCTGCTGACCGCCTTCGCGGCCCGCATCCGCGCCGAGGCCGACGACCTCGCGGACGTCGAGTGTCGCGACACCGGCAAGCCGCGCTCCCAGGCCGTGGTCGACGTCGAGCAGTGCGCCCAGTACTTCGAGTTCGCGGCCGGCGCCATCCGGGTGCTTCACGGCGAGGTCATCCCCACCTCCCCCGACAACCTCGCCTACACGCGCCGCGAACCGCACGGCGTTGCGGCCGTGATCATCCCGTGGAACTACCCCCTCCAGATCACCGGTCGGACCGTCTCCGCGGCCGTCGCGACCGGCAACACCGTGGTCCTCAAGCCTGCCGAGGAGGCCCCGCTCACGCCGATGATGCTGGCGCGCCTGGCGGCCGAAGTGGGGTTCCCGCCCGGGGTCCTGAACGTCGTGCCGGGGCGGGGCGAGGAGGCGGGCGCCGCGCTGTCCGCGCACCCCGGCATCGACCACCTGTCCTTCACCGGGTCGGTGGCGGTGGGGCGCCTGGTGGGGGCCGAGGCCGCCCGCACGCTGACGCCACTGACGCTCGAACTGGGTGGCAAGTCCCCGAACATCGTCTTCGCCGATGCCGACCTGGACGACGCGGTGCCCACCATCGTGGCGTCCATCCTCCAGAACGCGGGCCAGACCTGCTCGGCCGGGTCGCGGCTGCTGGTTGCGCGCGCGATCCACGACGACCTGGTCGACCGGGTGGCCACGGCCTTCCGCGCGACGACGATCGGCCCCGGCATGGACGACCCGGACCTGGGGCCGCTGATCTCGGCCGGCCAGCGCGACCGCGTGGCGTCGATGGTCGCGGCGGCCGGTGAGCAGTCCCGTCCCGTGGTCGGCGGCGGCGCACCGGCGGACGTGCCCGACGGCGGGTTCTGGTTCGAACCGACCCTGTTCGCCGGGGTCGATCCGCATGACGACGTGGCACAGGAGGAGGTCTTCGGACCGGTCCTGGCCGCGACCCCGTTCGACGACGAGCGCGACGCGGTCGCCATCGCCAACGGCACCGACTACGGGCTGATCGCCGCGGTCTGGACAGCCGACGTCGACCGCGCCCACTGGATCGCCCACCAGCTCGAGGCCGGCCAGGTGTACGTCAACCAGTACGGCGCCGGCGGGGGCGTGGCGTTGCCGTTCGGCGGGGTCAAGCACTCCGGCCACGGCCGTGAGAAGGGCTTCGAGGCGCTGGTCGGCTACACCCGCACCAAGACCGTCGCCGTCCGCACCCGCGCCCCCTCCTGACCTGCGTTCCCCGCTGACCCGTGCCCCACTGCGGCCGGTGTGTGGGATTTCGGCCGGATGTGGCCGGTTCGGCTCACAGCCGGCGGGTGGGGTGAACGGTCGGGCGCGCGACGGGGTCAGCGGGTGACGTCCAGCCCGGCGGCGGCCACGTGGGCGGTCTCGGAGAAGCTGCGCAGGCTGAAGATGTCGGCCGACGCGATCGGGCGGTTGCGCAGGATCGACACGGAGGCGTGGGCGGACGAGAACCGCTCCCACTCCCACGGCTGCGGGGACACGCCCAGCAGGTGGCCGAGCACGACCGAGTTGGTCCCCGCGTGCGTGACCAGCGCGATCCGCCGGGTGTCGTCGTCCGGGACCCGCCAGAGGTCCTTCTCGTCGGCCACCCGGGTGATCCCGCGGGCGGACAGCGCCTGTTCGAGCCCGTCGGTGATGCGCTGGTGGAACGCGCGGAAGGTCTCGCCACCGTGCGGGCCGCTGGCCTCCCACCATTGCTCACGGTCGTGCGACCGGGACTCGCGGAACCATGTGCTGATGGTCTCGACCGGGACCTCGTTCCACTCGTCGGGCAACTGGATCTCCAGGGCCCAGTCCTGGGTCGAGACTTCGGTGCGGTGGTGCTCGACGATCGCAGCGGCGGTCTCCTGGGACCGGGTGGCGGGCGAGATCCAGATCTCGTCGAGGCGGATGTTGGCCAGGTCGGTGCCGACGGCGGCGGCCTGCTGGCGACCGAGGTCGGACAGGTGCGGGTCGTTGTAGCCGATGCCGTCGACGACCCAGGCGGGTTGGGCATGTCGGACGAGGAGGAGTTCCATGGCGGGCAACGTACCGATGGCCTCGGGTGGGCACGGCCCGCACCCCGTCGTCCGCTCGCACACGGGAGCCGCGGCAGGCGACCACCTGCCCCGGGCCCAGGCGTTCGACTCCCCGACGGGGGACCCGGCTGTGCGAGCCTGGCCGGAGGCGCCGCCCGACGACCGGGTGGCGACGTTGACGGGGGGAGCGCGTGGGCCGGATCCAACATCACCAGTGGTGTCGACGTGGCGGTCGCGCCGGCCGAGGCCTGGGCGGTCATCGCCGACTTCAGTCGCAACCCCCCAGTGGCAGGGCGGCATGCGGTCCTGTCGATGGCTGACGCCACTCCCGCTGGCGGTCGGGTCGCGCTCCGAACAGGAGGCGTCGTTCCTCGGCCGAACGATCACAGGTCCGCAGCCGATCGCGTGCTTGTCGATCGTTTCGCGCGGTCCCGGCGGGCCGCCCTTGACAGCGTCCGGGCGAGGGGTTCTGCTCGGAGCACGTCGATGGCGCGGAGGGATGCCGTGACGGCCACGAGTCGCGAACCGATCGAGGTGGCGGTGCGGCGGGCCGAGCCTGCCGACGCTGCGGCGCTGCACACGACCATGTCGCAGCCGAGAGCCCAGGCCTGGACGCTGCAGGTGCCGTTCCCCTCGGTGGCCGAGTGGGAGGAACGGATGAGCGACCCGCCCGACGGGTTCCGGTTGCTGGTCGCCTGTGTGGGTGACGCTGCCGGGCACGTGGTGGGCAACCTCGGGCTGAACGTGGTCGACCGGCCCCGGCGGCGCCACGTCGCGAGCCTGGGGATGGCCGTGCACGACGAGTGGACCGGTCGCGGCGTCGGCACTGCGCTGATGGTGGCGGCGATGGACCTGTGCGACGCCTGGCTGCAGGTGACCCGGGTCGAGTTGGAGGTCTTCGTGGACAACGGGCCGGCGCTGGCGCTCTACCACCGCTTCGGCTTCGAGGTCGAGGGGACCGGTCGTGGGTCGGTGTTCCGCGACGGCGCGTACGTCGACACCCACGACATGGCGCGCCTGCATCCGCGTCTGCTCGCCGACCTGGCACCGCACGAGTGACCTCCCGCCTCTCCGCGTGGCGCTGGCTGGTCGGACTGGTCGTGGTCGCGGCATCTGCGTCGACGATCGGCCCCGACCCGACGCCGTCGGTCCCGTCTGCCCGACCCACGCCGCTGGCGTCGGCGGACGCGTCCCCGGTGATCCCGTCGGCATCGGCGAACTCGTCGTCGGCCACGATGCCGACCTCACCGCCGGTCGCGGCCACGACGACGGCTGTGGTGGGTGCGCGCGTGTTCGACGGCGCCGCGATGCAGGCCATCGCCACCCGCCGGATCGTCTCGGTCCTCCAGGGCGGAGTCGAGGTCGACCGCGAACGTCCCGGCCGATGACGCGGCCGCTGTGCCCGAGCGCCGCGGCGGTCGAACTCAGCCCAGCGAAGCCATGACCTCGTCGGCGAAAGCCTGGGCCTCGGGCATCTTCCAGGTGTACGACTGCTGGTTGACGTGCAACGTCAACATGTCGCTGCGCATCGGGCGGTTGTCGACCTCGACTCCCGTGACGCCCGACAACGGGATCTGCTGGACGTCGTCCTTGCCCAGCGTGCGCTCGAAGGTCCGCACGATCATGTTCCCGTCGACCTCGACGGACCCGTTGCGGCCCTCTTCCTTGATCTCGTACGCCATGTCGGTCCCTGTCGTCGATGACTCCTCCGACGTTAGGTCGCCACGACGTCGACCGTCGGGTCAGCCGACGGCCATCTCGCCGAGTTCCAACCAGCCGTCCTGGTCGACGGCCTGGCTGACGATCTGCGGGGTGGCCGACAGGTGCGGTGGCAGGTCCTGCTGGGCCTGCGCGAAGTGGTCCGAACCGACGTGTTCGCCCCCGGCATCGCCGTCCCGGAACGCCTCGACCAACACGTAGGTGTTCGGGTCGTCGAGGCTGCGGGACCACTCGAACCAGAGACATCCGGCTTCGGCCCTGGTCGCCTCGGTGAACGGCCGCGTGATCTCGGGCCAGTCCTCGGCGGACTCCGGGCGCACGGCGAACTTGGCGGTGATGAAGATCATGGAGGTGCTCCACGGCGGGCAACAGGTCCGGCGCATCCACGGTAGGCGCAGCCCGACCCCGGTACTGGACCGACGGTCACCCCGGTGCGCCGGCCCCGTCAGCCGGGCGGTCGGTGTCGTTCGGCCCGGGTGGTGTCCGGGTGGAAGGCCTGCGGATGGGGAGGGAGGTTGTGAGGGTGCCGTTGGGCCCGGGCGGTGTCCGGGTGGGAAGGGCCTTGGCTGGCAGGGAGGTTGTGGGGGGGCGTTGGGCCCGGGTGGTGTCCGGGTGGAAGGGCCTTGGCTGGGAGGGAGGTCGTGGGGGGTGCCCTTGCGCCGGGGTGGTGTCCGGCCGGAAGGGCCTCGGCCGCGGAGGCCCCGGATCACCCCGGCACGTCGTCCCGGGCGGCGGCCGCCTGGGACGCCAACGACCGCACGAGATCGTCGCGTTCCTCCTCCTCCTCCACCCCACCAGGCGGCGCAGGGCTGGGGCCGCGTCGGGATGGCTCGACAACCAGTCGTCGACCGCGACCACTGTGGGGTGCTCGGCCGGGTCGTCGCCAGACCGGGCGTCCCGAGCCGGCGGGAACAGGCCGCGGACCAGTCGGCGTGCGCTCTTGATGCTGCGCGTGTCCCACCACCCGACCAGCCCACGACCGCTCGTCCCGGGGGATCGAGCCGAGCCATGGTCGTCGGTCGACCGCGGGTAGCGTCCCGGGCCGAAGGTCTCCGGCAGGAAGAGGTGCGCGGACGTGCGCAACGTCTACGTCGTCACGCATCCGGAGGTCCAACACCACGTCGACGGCGTGGTTGGAAGGTGGCACGACTCGCGACTGACAGCCGTCGGCACGGCCGACGCCGAGCGGATCGCGGACGCGCTGGCCGCGGTCCCGTCCGACGTCGACTCGGTTTCCCTGCACTCGTCGGACCTGGAGCGGACCATGGCCGTGGCCCGCCGAATCGCGGACCGCCTGGAGGTGCCGGTGGTCCCGGACGGGGACCTGCGGGAGAAGTCCTACGGCGAGGCCGAGGGCCGACCGACCCCGTGGTTGGACGAGCGGTTCGTCGTGCCTCCGGCGGGGGGCGACCGGATGGGCCACGATGAGGGGGTCGCGGGCGCCAAGACCAAGCACGAGTTCGCCACCCGCATCGACGCCGCGACGGCGCGGGCGCTGGCGGGTGACGCCGAGCATGTCGTCATCGCAACCCACGGGTTCGCGCTGACGTTCGTGGTGGCCACCTGGAGTCGTCTGCCGGTGAGTCCCTGGGCTGGATGAACCTGAGGGCCACCCCGGGCGGCATCACCCTGCTCCGCGAGGACGACGTGTTCCACAATCGCCAGGTCGTTGCCCTCGACACGACGGAGCACCTCGGCCGGTAGACCGGGCCGCGGCCCGACCGGACCGGTGTGCCGCCGGTCGCGGCCGGTCGCGGTTCTACCTTCAACGGCGATGGCGACGAGGCCACGGTGACGAGTGGGAGGCCGAGATGGCGTTGGCGGACCTGGTGGGGCCCGGGTGGGCCGACGCGCTC
>JBBSMS010000033.1:0-28112 GCA_038233055.1 Nitriliruptorales bacterium | reverse complement strand
GCCGGTTCGCGGCGCAGCCATGCGGACGCCCAGGCGAAGACCCCCATCAGGAACACGAACCCGGCCACGGCGAACCAGATGCCACCTCGTTCGTAGGCCTCGCCCAGCCACCACCCGGCGTAGACGGTGATCACGAACGACGCGATCGCCCCCAGGAAGTCCGCGACCAGGTAGGCCCGCGGGCTGATCGTGGAGGTGCCGGCCGCGGCAGCCATGATGGTGGCCGGCAGGGCAGCGATGCGACCGAAGAAGGCGATCGCGACCCCGCGTTCCTCCAACAGTCGCTGCAGGCGCACGAAGGTCTCCGGGGGGACGGCTCGTGACAGCCACGCCGGGCCGTCGCCGGTCTCCAGTTCGGCCTGCCACGCCCGTCCGAGGGCGAAGAACGCCCACACGGCAACCAGCATCAGCGGCAGGAAGGCGAGGAAGGCCAGCACCAGGTTCGGGCCGTCGCTGCCTTGGGTGCGTGCCACGCCCCCGACCGCAAGCAACGTCTCCTTGCCGGGCCGCAGCAGCATCAGCAGTTCGAGCCGTTCAGGGAACAGCACCGGGATCAGCGGCAGGGCCGCGATCGGGATGACGTAGCGCGCGATCGCGATGCCCAACAGGATCCCGCGGAACCGACGCACGCCGGTGTCGTCCGACCCGGGGTGCGCCGTCGTGACGACGACCTCGCGGTCACGGGAGTCGACGTGCTGGTCCTCGGTCGTCGTCGGCGCCGCGGCGTCGTCCACGTGGTCGGGCTGGTCGGTCATCATCGGCCTCACACAGGATCCCACGCGGACACGCGGCCAGCCCAGTGAACCACCCCCCGCCCTCCCCGGCCGACCACCTGCCCCCTGCGCACAGGCCCGACTTCTGCGGGGGCCCGCGTCGCTGGAGGAGGTGCCGTTCACGCCCGGTCCACTCCCGCCGCTGGCGGACGCCACGCTCCAGCGGATGCCTATTCCGCGTAGGCAAATCCCATGGTGGCGCGGACGTCGTCGGGGAGGTCGGGGAGGCGGTGGCGGGGCAGGGCGAAACTGGACAGGTCGGACAGGTCGGTGAAGACCCGGTGGGTGACGGCGGCTTGACGCAGGTAGTCGTGGCCGGAGGTGCCGCCGGTCCCGATGCGACCGCCGATCATGCGGTGCACCATCAGTGCGTGGCGGTGGCGCCACCACGCGAAGCCCTCGTCCAGGTCGGCCAGCGCGGTCAACAGCCGTCTGGGCACCTGCAGCGCCGGTTCGTGTGCGTACAGCACGATCATCAGGGCAGCGACGAACGCGTCGTGGGACAGCCGCCGTCGTCCCCGGTCGCGCTCGGCCTCGTACGCGGCGGGGTCGAACAGGGACCTGAAGCGCTCGCGTGTCGCTTCCTGGGTCGCCAGTTGCCGCGCGCGGTCGTCGTCGGACAGCCGCGGGTCGGCCTCGATGGCGGTCCGGTCGGCCTCCAACTGCTCGTCGACGGTGTCGCGGTACTCGCGCCAGAAGTCAAACGATGCCACCTGGGTGAAGGGGGTTCGCGCGAGCCAGGCGTCGATGCCCGCCAGCAGCGTGGTCCGCTCCGCGGCCGCCCGGACCTCGTCGGCGTGGTCGTCGCGGAGCACGGTCGTGTAGTCACGGTCGTTGATGGACAGGCGACGGTCGGTGGCCAGCCCGAGCCGGTTCTCGATCAGGCGGAACTGGACCGACTGGAATCCCGACGCCGGGACCAGCAGGTCGCGGAAGTCCATGAAGTCGAGCGGGGTCATGGTCTCGAGCACGTCCAGTTGCTGCACCAACACCTTCTGGATGGCCACGATCCGTTCCAGCCGGTGCACGGCGACCGACACGTCGCGGTCGTCGACGTGGTCGTCGTCGAAGGTGTCGATGACGCTGTCGAGTTCCCACCGGACCTGTTTGAACCACAACTCGTAGGCCTGGTGGGTGATGATGAACAGCATCTCGTCGTGCGCGTCCCGGCCGACCTCCTCGGACTTCGGCCGCTGCGCACCCAGCAGCTCGTCCAGGTGCAGGTACTCGGCGTAGTACACCGTGTCGTCGTCCGGTCCGGCCATGTCGGGTCCTCGCTGTCGCCCGGCCCGCATCCAACCACGCCACGACCCCGTCGTCGAGTGTGCGCATCAGCCCGGCATCTCGGGCCAGGGAGCACACTCGACGCCTGGTCTCGGGCGTCCACCCCGGTGGCAGCGGCGGGTGGACCTGGGGTCAGGGGAGGATGGCCTCGAGGGCGACGACGGCGACCAGGCCGACGACGACGGTCAGCAGGGCGCTGCGGGTCCTCCACGCGACCAGCCCGGCGAGCACTCCGGCCAGGGCCCGCGGGCCGAGCAGCGCCCAGTCCCCGTCCGGTCGGACCAAGGCCGGGATGGTCAGGGCGGCCAGCGTCGCGGCCGGGACCATGCGCAGGGCTTCGCGCACGTCGTGTGGCAGGCCGGTCAGCCGGTCGGCCAGGGCCAGGAAGCTGGCACGGAGCGCGAACGTCCCCATGCCTGCCACCACGATCACCAGCCACGTCGACGCCGTCGGCCAGGTCATGCCGGGCCCGGTTCGTCGCCGGTCGGATGGTCCGCGGTGGCCGCAGCGGCGTCGGGAGTGCCCGTGCGGCGCGAGATCCACCAGCCTGCGGCCACGCCGCTGAAGGCGCCCAGCGGCATGCCGAGGTTGGCCGGCAGGTCGACGCCGACCGTGGCGATGGTGCCGCCGACGACCGCCGCGACCAGGGTGGGACGGTCGGTCACGGCCGGGACCAACAGCGACAGGAACGCGAGCGGGACCGCGAAGCCCAACGGGATCGAGTCCGGGATGACCCCGCCGCCGAGCGCCCCGACGATCGTCGACACCTGCCAGGTGCCCCACAGGGTGGACCCGGCCCCCAGGTACAGGGCGAGCCGCTGCCGCAGATCCCAGGCCCCGGTCCGGAACTCCAGGATGCTCACGGCGTAGGCCTGGTCGGTCAACAGGTACGCCGACGCGATTCGGGTTCGTCGTGACAGCGGCGCCAGTTCGGGCGCCATCGACGCCGAGTACATCAGCATCCGGAGGTTGATCACCAGCACCGTGCCGATCGCCACTGCCACAGGCGCGCCCCGGCTCAGCAGGTCGATCGCGGCCAGCTGTGACGCGCCGGCGAACACGACCACCGAGAAGCCGACGGCCCCGGGCAACCCGATGCCGGCCTCCATCGCGGCGACGCCGGCCACCAGCCCGAACGGCACGATGCCCAGCAGCAACGGCGCGGCCCCGCGCACGCCGCTCAGGAACGCGGTGCGCAGGCCGGTCGTCGACGGTTCGGCAGCGGTGGAGGCAGACATGGCCGCCCAGTGTCGCGCCCCGGCGCTGGACCTGCAGCGACGATCCCGCGACGTGGTCGGATCGGCACTGCCGTCCGGTGGCACCACGGTCGGTCGTACCTCCCCGCGTACCGTGGACGGACCCTGCCCGAGGAGTGCCCGTGCCACTGTTCGACGACGTCTCGCGCCTGCTGCCGAACCGTCCCGTCACGGACCTCGACGACTACGTCGAGGCCGGGGGTGGGGCCGGCCTGGCCGCGCTGCTGGACCTCGACCGCGACGAGGTGGTCGACCGGGTCGACCGCTCCGGGCTGCGTGGTCGTGGCGGAGCCGGGTTCGGGACCGGTCGCAAGTGGCGCTCGATCCGGGACACGGCGGCCGACGAGGACCTGGCCGTGGCCCTGGTCGTCAACGCTGCCGAGGGCGAGCCGGGCACCTACAAGGACCGCGCCCTGTTGACCTGGAACCCCTTCCAGGTGCTGGAGGGGATGCTCATCGCCCGGCACGCGGTCGGCGCGGAACGCATCATCGTCGGCTGCAAGGCTCGGGCGACCGACGTGCTGTCCGCGCTGGACGCGGCCGTCGCGGCGGCCGTGGAGGCCGGCTGGCCCGGGGCGGACTCCGTCGAGGTGGTGCAGGGTCCCGACGAGTACCTCTACGGCGAGGAGACCGCCATGCTGGAGGTGGTCGAGGGCAACCTGCCGCTGCCACGCCACCTCGCGCCCTGGATCAACGGCCTGTTCACCGAGAGCTCCAACCCGTCCCTGGCGCTGGTCAACAACGTCGAGACGCTGGCCAACGTGCCGGCGATCGTGGCCGAGGGCCCGGACTGGTTTCGCTCGCTGGGCACCGACGAGAGCCCCGGGACGATGGTGTTCACCCTGTCGGGTGACGTCGAGGCCAGCGGCTGCTGGGAACTGCCGCTGGGCACGACCGTGCGCACGATCGTGGAGGAACTGGGCGGCGCGGTCGAGCCGGCGTTCGTGATCACGGGCGTGTCCTCGCGTGTCGTCACGCCCGAGCTGTTCGACACGCCAACCGGCTTCGACGCCATGGCGGACGTCGACCTCGGGCTGGGGTCGGCCGGGTTCGTCGTCTACGACCGGTCCCACTGCGTCGTGCGGGTGGCCGCGACGTTGGCGCGGTTCCTGTCGGTCGAGCAGTGCGGGCAGTGCAACGCCTGCACGCTGGGCACGACCGCGATCCACGAGACTCTTGAACGCATCGACGCGGGCGACGGGACCGCAGGTGACCTCGACACGCTGGCCACCTGGGCCGGCAAGGTCACCGACCAGGCCCGTTGCGCGCTGCCGATCGGGGCGCAGTTGCTGGTCGCCAGCCTGCTGGAGGACTTCGCCGACGAGGTCGCGGACCACCTGGGCGAACCGTGCCGGTCCGACCGCGAGCCGATGGTGCCCAAGATTGTCGATGTCGACCTCGACACCGGCGAGGTGACCTTCGACCCGGACTACCACCGCAAGCAGGACGACTGGACCTACGCCGAGGAATGATCCCAAGGTGTGTTCGGTAGGGGGTGTTCGGCCGAGCAGGGATCACTCGTCGACGCGCTCGAGGCCGAGCCAGCCGGTCCAGCGGGGACAGCAGGACCGTGCGCCCCGGGAACGAGTCGCCGGACTGCTCGCCGGTGGCATCGAGCAGCGACGACTCGACCCGCCACGCGGCGGGCGTCCCGACGGGTCAGGTGGTGGACGGTGGCCATGCCGGCGAACCTACCCGTGGCGGCCGTCCGCGAACGCCGTCAGCGCGGCCGCGAACTCGGGCGCGTGGGTCAACGGGGCTTCGTGGCGGCCGTCGACCTCGACCACCTCCGGGTCCGGCAGGCGGGCGACCAGGTCGCGCTGCCACGCGGGTCGCATCAACTGGTCCCGGGTGGTCACAACGACCATCGCCGGGATGCCGAGGTCGCCCACCCACGGTCGCGCGTCGAACCGGCTGATTGCGTCGCCGGCCGCCCAGTACAGGTCTGGGTCACGGTTCTGGTGGGCGGCGTAGTACCAGCGCGCATGGCGGTCCGTGACGGCTCCAACGGCTCGCAGGTAGCGCATCCGCAGCCACGACACCTCGGTGCGCGAGATGCGTTCGGCGGCCCGCACGACCGACAGTCCGAGTGCAGCCCCCACGCCGGTGTCGGCCAGCGCTGGGATCGCCGCCGCGGTCCCTCCAAGCGCCAGTCGGGCGACCCGGTCGGGATGGCGGTGGGCCAGGTCCTGGGCGACCATCCCACCCATGGAATAGCCGAACACCGTGGCCTCGGTGATGCCCAGTTGGGCCAGGACCCCGTCCAGTTCGTCCGTCATCGCCTCGATGTCGTAGCGCCCGCGGACGTGGTCGGACTTGCCGTGGTTGCGGTTGTCGACCGCGATCACCCGGTGGGCCGGGACCAGCAGAGGGATCAGCCGTGGGAAGATCGCCATGGCGTCGTCACCCCACCCGTGCACCAGCACCAGCGGCGGGGCGTCGACCGGGCCGGCCTCGCGCACGAACAGTTCGACACCCCCGACGAACACCGATCGTCCAGGAAGTTCCAGCGGTACCTGCTGGCCCTCGTCGAACGCCGGCACCGATTCGGGCGTGAGCAACCGGAAGGCGATCCACCCCAGCAACACGCGCCGCAGCCACGTCCACACGGTCGCCTCCTGTCGCGGCGGCGCCCCCGGCGGCCCCGGCCGACCAACCCTATCGACGTGGGCCACCCGGGAACCGGTCGCGGTGGACGCGGCGAGCGGCGGACAGGACGGACGGGATCCGTGGTCCGCGGGACGGGGGCCCACTCGGTTCCCGATGCACGGGCGGATCCTACGCTGGCAACGACCCGCGGACACCGCCGTCGGCGGGACCCGAGGAGTCCACCGTGAGTGCCGTCGAGACCGATGTCAGCGTCCTGTCCAGCCACCTGTGCGACCAGTGGGTGACCGGCGAGGTGGGACCGGCGACCCCGGTGGTCGTCGATGCCGTGACCGGGGAGCCGATCGCCCGGGTGTCGGCCGACGGTCTCGACCTCGCGGGTGCCGTGGCCCATGCGCGCGATGTCGGCGGACCGGCGCTGCGAGCCCACACCTTCACTGAGCGGGCGGCGATGCTGCAGGAGGTCGTCGCCGCGCTCAACGACGCCAAGGACGAGCTCTACGAGTTGTCGGCCCGTGCCGGGGCGTCCCGCAGCGACGCTTGGGGTGATGTCGACGGCGGCATCGGAACGATGGCCTCGATCTCCTCGCGCGCCGCCCGCAAGTTGCCCGATGCGCACGTCTGGGTCGACCAGGACCTGGTCAGACTGTCGCGCGACGACACCTTCCACGCTGTGCAGGCGCAGGTGGCCATGCCCGGCGTCGCGGTCCACGTCAACGCCTTCAACTTCCCGGTGTGGGGCATGCTCGAGAAGTTCGCGCCCGCCCTGCTGGCCGGGATGCCGTGCATCGCCAAGCCCGCGCCCCAGGCCGGGTTCGTGGCCCATCGCGCGTTCGAGGTGCTGGTCGGAGCCGACGTGCTGCCTCCCGGGGCGGTCCAGTTGGTGATGGGCGGTGCCGTCGACCTACTGGCCCACCTCGACCACCGCGACGTCCTGGCCTTCACCGGGTCGGCCGCCACCGCGCGACGCCTGAAGGCCCATCCCGCGATCGTCGAGCGCAACGTGCGGTTCAACGCCGAAACCGACTCGGTCAACGCCTGCGTGCTCGCCGCCGACGTCCCCACCGGTTCCGACGTCCACGCCGCATTCCTCGACGAGGTGGTTGGCCAGGTCACCAACAAGTCCGGGCAGCGCTGCACCTCGATCCGGCGCGTGCTGGTGCCGGCGGGCCGCCTCGACGAGGTGTCGTCAGACCTCGCCGAGCGGTTCGGGGCGTTGGTGCTGGGCGACCCCCGCCGCGACGACGTCGACCTCGGGCCGCTGGTGGACGCGACCCAGCGCGAGACCGTGCTGGCCGCGATCGAGCGCCTCGCGGGCGGCGCCGAGGTGCTGACCGGCCCCGAGCCGACGGGCCTCGTCGGGGTCGACGCCGACCCCGGGACGTTCGTGGCGCCGACGGTCCTGCAGGCGCATGATGCCCGCGCGGCGGTCGTGCACGACGTCGAGGCCTTCGGGCCGGTGGTGACGGTGCTGGGCTACGAGGACGCGGCCGACGCCGCCGACTTGGCGGCACTCGGTGGCGGGGGACTGGTGGCCTCGGTGTTCGCGACCGGCGTCACGCCCGACGTGGTGGACCTGGTGCGCGCGCTCGCGCCCCATCACGGCCGCGTGCTGGTCGTGGACGAGACCTCGCGCCGACGCCAGACCGGCCACGGCACACCGCTGGCGCGGCTCCACCATGGTGGCCCCGGGCGGGCTGGCGGGGGTTCGGAACTGGGCGGGCTGGACAGCCTCCACCACTACCTCCAACGGGTCGCCATCCAGGGCTCCCCGGAACTCCTCACCGCCGTGACCGGTCGGTGGGTGTCGGGAGCCCCTCGCCACCACGAGACCCACCCGTTCCGGCTGCACTTCGACGAGTTGGCGGTCGGCGACAGCGTCACCGCCGGACCGCGCGAGATCACGCGCGAGGACATCGACGCCTTCGCCGCCCTGACCGGGGACCACTTCTACGCCCACACCGACGAGGAGGCGGCTGTGCGCAACCCCCTGTTCGGCGGCATCGTCGCCCACGGCTACCTGCTGCTGTCGATCGCCGCGGGACTGTTCGTGGCACCCGAGGAGGGACCGGTGCTGGCCAACACCGGGCTCGACGGCCTGCGGTTCATGAAGCCGATCCGTCCGGGCGACGACGTCACCGTGACGCTGACCTGCCTGGGCAAGGCCGACCGCCCCGGCGAGGAGCACGGCGAGGTTCGGTGGGCGATCGAACTGGTCGACCAGGACGGCGACCTCGCGGCCGTGTACGAACTGCTCACGATGGTCGCCCGGTCCGACACCTGACACACACACACCAACCAGTCGAGTGTGCGGATCGGGGCCACCGGCGGCCGTGATCGGCACACTCGACGACGGGACGACGGGAGGTGGACCATGGTGGACGACGAGGCGGTGCTGGCACGTCTGGGGACGGCAGCCACCGCGTGGCGGATGCCGTCGATCGCGGCCGCGCTGGTCCGGGACGGCGAAGTCGCGTGGACCGGCGGGGTGGGCCACCTCGACGGCCGGGACGGGCCCCACCCCACGGAGGCCACCCAGTACCGGATCGGGTCGATCACCAAGAGCCTGACCGCGGCACTGGTGTGGCTGGCCCACGACGCCGGTCGACTGGCGCTGGATGACCGGGTGGACGACCACCTGGACGTCGGCGCGGTGCTGGGTCGGGTCCGGGTGGCCGACCTGCTCGGTCACGTCGGCGGGGTCCGGGCCGAGACGTCGGCGCCGTGGTGGGAGCGCAGCCCGGGGCGGACATGGGAGGTGTTGCTCGACGACCTGGCCGACGACGTGGCGGTGCCGGCACCGCCCGGGATGCTGCACTACTCCAACCCCGGCTACGCGGTGCTCGCGAGGGTGCTGGAGGTGGTGGAGGGTCGGTCCTGGGAGGACCTGCTGCAGGACCGGCTGCTGGGCCCACTCGGACTGGGCCGCACCTCCGTGCATGCGCGTGACGACGACCATGCGCTCCCGTTGGCGGTGCATCCCGAACGTGGCGACCTGCTGGTCGAACCGGCCCATGACTACCGCGCGATGGCCCCGGCCGGCCAACTGTGGTCGAGCGCGCGCGATCTGGGCCGCTGGGCCGAGGTGCTGCTGGGCGGCGGCGGGGACGTGCTCGCGCGCGCAGTGGTCGACGAGATGGCCCGGGCACGTGCGGTCGCGACCATGGATCCGCTGTCCGCGTTCGGCGCCGGCCTGCAGGTCGTGCGCCTGCGTGGCCGTGACCTGGTCGGACACGGTGGGTCGGTCCCCGGGTTCGTGGCCACCTTGTTCGTGGATCCCGACACCGGTGCGGGGGTCGCGGTCGTGGGCAACTCGACGACCGGGTTCGGTCCCGACCTGGCGCTCGACCTGCTGGACCTGGTCGACCCCGCCGGCCGACCCGTGTCCGATGGCGGTGGGAGGTCCGACGCACACCCGGTCGCGACCACGGCGGCCACCAGCGAGGACCACGACGCCGCGGACGCCCTCGCAGCGCTCGCACCCGGCGGCCCCGACCGACCTGCCGAGGACGACCTCGACGGGCCAACGGAACGCCCGTCGGAGGACACCTGGGACCTGGTGGGGACGTGGTACTGGGGTCCGCGACCGGTGCTGGTCACCGTCGACGACGGCGGGAGCCCGGTGGTCGACGTCGGGATGCCGACCCGGTGCTCCCGGTTCGACCGCCGTGACGGGACCTGGGTCGGCCGCGACGGCTACTTCACCGGCGAGGTTCTGGCCGTGGTGCGGCGCGACGACGGGTCGGTCGGCCACCTCGACGTCGCGTCGATGGCGTTGACGCCTGGTCCGTACGACCCACCCGACGCGGTCCCGGGCGGCACCGGCGACGGCTGGATGTCACGCGACGGGTGACGCGGGTCGCGTCGCCGACCGCCTCCGTCAGCCGCCGGCGAGGAGCCCCAGGGCGAAGGCCAGGACGACCCCGAGGGCGGCGGCGAGGCCGGTCGTCTGGTGGTCCTCCCGGTAGGCCTCGGGGAAGACCTCGGTCGCCAACGAAGCGACGACCGCACCGGCGGCGAATCCCCGGATCAGCGCCAGGGTCGAGTCAGCGGCGTTGTCGAGCACGAGGTTGCCGGCCAGCGCCGAAGCCGACAGCAGCACGGCCGTGGCGACCCACAGGCCGAACGCGGTCCCGCGGTCCATGTCGTTGTCGGCCATCTGCTTGGCCCCACCGGCAGCCTCGGGCAGGTTGGACAGCAGGATCGAGCCAGCCAGGGCCGCCACCTCGGTGGCACCGGCCCCGATCAGGGCGACGCCCAGTGCGAGGTTCTCGGGGACCCCGTCCAGCGTGATCGCGGCCAGCAGGCCGCCGCCGGACTGGCCACCCCAGACCTCGTCGACGACGTAGTCCAGGGCGGTGAAGACGATCGCGCCGGCCGCGACCATGCCCAGCACCGCCAGCGAGGACGCGTCCTCCAGGGACGGTTCGACCAGTTCGGTGACGACCGACACGATCAGCGCGCCACCGGCGACGGCGACCAGGAAGCCCTCCAGCCGTGACGGGAGGTGGCCGAACAGGCCCCAGGCGGCCCCGACCACCAAGGCGCCCGAAACGACCGCGACGACCAGGACGGTGGTTGCCATGACTGGACCCTACATCGTCGGCGACTTGACTCCGTGCGGTGGCGACCAACCTCCGGACGGTGGCCGACCGGGACGCGCCGCACCTGCGTCGCCGCGCTGGACGACGCTGCGGCGTTGCCACATGCGGTCCATGCCGAGCGCGACGCGGGAGGCGGGACCCACGCACCGCGCGCTGTCGGGGCATCGTTCCCGGACGGTCCATGACCCGGGCCGCACGGTCGGGCGGGGACGACGGGACGCCACCTACGTTGGATCGTCCGCCGACCCGGAGCCCCGTCCATGCGCCTGATCGTTCGTCCCCTGCTCCTCGCCCTCCTGCTGGTGGCCACGACCGTGGTCCAGTCCTCGGCGGCACCGCGCCCTGGCGGCCCGCCGGTGCCCGGCCTGGTGGTGACCCAGAGCACGCGTGGGTTCGACGCCACGCGGCAGGCCCTGGTCGACGCGCTCGAGGCGAACCCGGCCATCACGATCGTGGCCGAAGTGGACCACCGGGCCAACGCTGCCAGCGTCGGGCTCGACCTGCCGCCGACGTGGGAGGTGTTCTTCGGCAACCCCAACCTCGGGACGCCGTTGATGCAGGCCGACCAGGTGGCCGGGATCGACCTACCCCAGAAGTTGCTGGTGTGGGAGGACGGTGGGGACACGTTCGTGGCCTTCAACCGGGTCGAGTACCTGGCCGCACGCCACGACGTCGACGGCGTCGCGACGCTCGACAGGATCGCCGGGGCGCTCGCCACGTTGACCAGCGTCGCCACCGGGGTCGACCTCGACGAGGTCGGCGGGGCGTCCACTCCGCGCGACACGGCCCTCTTGCGACGCATCGCTCACCGATCCGGACTGCGATCGCTCACCAGCACGCAGTCCTTCGACGACACCGTGGCCAGCATCCGGGCCGCCATCGCCGCGGGTCCGCCGTCCGAGGTGTTCGTGCTCGACCACCAGGCGAACGCCGCCCGGGTCGGCCTCGACCTGCGACCGACGACCCTGATCGTGTTCGGCAACCCCGCCCTGGGCACCCCGTTGATGCAGGACCGGCGCACGATCGCCATCGACCTGCCGCAGAAGATCCTCGTCCACCAGTCGGCCGCTGGCGAGGTCGTGGTGACCTGGAACGATCCGTTCGCGATTGCCCACCGCCACCACGTCGGCGGTGAACGGGACACGCTGCGCACGATCGACCGGGCCCTGCGAGGCCTCGCCTCCGTTGGCGCCGGGCTCGACTGACCGCGGGTTCCACCTCGACGACACGTCAATGGCGCCGCGGGGCCGAGGTCGTTCGAGCACCGGGGAGGGCGACCGGACGACCTGGAGCGTAGGCTCCACGTTGGAGCTGGGGGCCGGGCCGATGCCGGCCCCCCCTGCATGCCCGGACCACCACCGACGACGGTCCGACCGACGAGCGGGGAGCGTGAGGATGTCCACGACGCCCGCTGCGAGCGTGCTCGCGGTTCCGGTCGAGCCGTTGGTGGCACCCGGGTTCGAGAAGGTCGCGGCCCGGTTCGAATCGCTGTTCGACCAGCCCGGTGCCGGCGGCGGTGCGCTGGCGGTCCGCTGGCACGGCGTGCCGGTGGTCGACACCTGGGCCGGGACCCGCGACCGTGCGACCCGTCGCCCCTGGCTCGCCGAGACCGGGGCGCCGTCCTTCTCCACCTCCAAGGGCGTGACGGCGGCGGTGCTGCACCGCTACCTCGACCGCCACGAACTTCAACTGGACCGGCCGGTGGCGGCCTGGTGGCCGGCGTTCGGCGCGAACGGCAAGGCCGGCATCACGCTCCGCGACGTCCTGACCCACCAGGCGGGGCTGCACGACGTGCGCGACCTGATCGACTCCGCCCAGGACCTGCTCGAGGACGAGGAGATGGAGGCACGGCTGGCCGCGGCCACGCCCGACCCGCTGCCCGGCAACGGGCCCGGTTACCACGCCATGACGTTCGGCTGGCTCCTGTCCGGCCTGATGCGGGCCGTCACCGGCCGGGGCATGCGCGACCTGTGGCAACAGGAACTGGCCGAACCCCTGGGCCTGACCGGCCTGCGCATCGGCATCCCGGACGGCGAACGGGCCCACGTCGCGGAACTGCTGGAGACCGGGTGGGACTTCGGCGAACTGCTCCACCGCCTGCCGGGCCTGACGCCGTGGGCGCGTCGTGCCTCCGAGGCCATGGGGGTTCGTGGCATCAACGAGTTGTTCATGGACCCGGCCCGACGAGTGCTGGGGGCCCAGATGCCGGCGGTCAACGGGGTCTTCACCGCGCGCGACCTGGCGGCGCTGTACACCGGGCTGGGAGGCCACGAGGTCAACGGCGTCCGGTTGTTGTCGGAGGCGTCGTCGGACCGCCTCCGGATCGTGCAGGAGAAGGGTCGCGACTACGTCATGGGCATCCCGATGTACTGGCGGCTGGGCTACCACCGCGCGTTCATGGCCGGACGACGCCCCCGCCAGGCGTTCGGCCACTACGGATTCGGGGGCTCCGGGGCCTGGGTGGACCCGGTCGGCGACCTGTCGGTGGCCTTCGTCACCAATCGGCTCGGGACGGCCACCACGCCGTTGGGCGACGTGCGCTTCTTCCGCCTCTCCACCACCATCGTGGGCGCCACCCGCTCCGCCCCCATCCCGATGCGTCGTTTCGGTCACGCGCGCGGGGAGGTCGACCGAGCAGGACCGTGAGGTGGGTCCGGGACGCTCAGCTCGTATGACCGGCGCGGCGGCGTTCGGCCATGCCGGTGGTCAGCTCCAGCACGACCCGGTTGGCCAGCGCTGCGGTGATGTCCATCGGCTGGTCGTAGTGCGGGGCGACCTCGACCACGTCGGCGCCGACCACGTTGAGGTCGCGACCCAGGCGCCGCACGGTGTCGAGCAACTGTCGTCCGGTCAGGCCCCCCGGTTCGGGCGTGCCCGTGCCCGGTGCCATGCCCGGGTCGACCACGTCGATGTCCACCGACAGGAACACCGCGGTCGCGGGCGGTTCGCCGTTCGGCCCCGGCGCGAGCGCGTGCTCGACGGCCTCGTCGACGACTGCGTCGAGCCCACGCGTGGTGATGTCCTCCATGAAGAACGACCGCATGTGCTGGTCACGCATCCAGGCAAGTGTCTCGGGCGGTGGCCAGTACCCACGCAACCCGATCTGCACGAACCGGTGGCCGGGAATCGCCCCCGACTCGATGAGGCGGCGCATCGGGGTGCCGTGCCCGTACAGGTGTCCCCACTGTTCGTCGCCGGTGTCCGCATGGGCGTCGAAGTGGACCAGCGCCACCGAGCCGAAGCCGTGCTCTCGTGCGACCGCGGTGGCGTCGGGCAGGGTGATGGTGTGGTCGCCGCCCAGCACGATCGGGATCGCGCCACGCGACGCGACCACGTGGACGTGGTCTTCGATGGACGCCAGTGACGGTTCGATCTGCCCACCGACGATCGGGATGTCCCCGGCGTCCACGACCGGCAGGGCCGTCAGGGGGTCGACGCCGGCGGTGAGGTGGGGGCGCCGACCGTCCGGTTCGAGGTAGTCGGCCTCGCGGATGGCCTTGGGGCCGAACCGGGCCCCGGGACGATGGCTGGCACCCCAGTCGAAGGGGGCACCCAGGATCACCACCTCCCCGGGTTCGACCCGGTCGTACCGGCGATGGGGGATGCCGCAGAACGATCCACGGGCACCGAAGGACTCGCCGGTGCCGGGCGCAAAGGGCTCCGGTGGCATGGCATCGGACATGGCAGGTTCCTTGGTCAGTGGCGCATGAGCCGTTCAGCCAGCGTTCGCCCGGTTGGTGGGGTGCCGGTGCGTTCGGCGCGACGGTCGATCGTGGCCAGTCGGGACTGGACGAATCGTGCGCCCAGCCACCGCAGCGGTTCGGGCTCCCACCGTCGCGGTCGATGCCCCACCATCGGCAGTTCCCGCAGCGGGGTCTCGCCGTCCAGGATCAGGTCGGTGAGGATTCGACCGGCCAGACGCGAGGTCGTGACGCCCTGGCCGGTGTAGCCGTAGGCCATGGCGATGCCGGTCGATGGATCGTGGCGGATCGACGGCATGAAGTCGCGTGGCATGCCGAGCGGGCCACCCCAGGCGTGGCGCACCTCCAGGGCGGCAAGGGCGGGAAACCAGTCCGCCAGCATGCGGCGCAGGTGGTCGTGGGTGTCCCGATGGCGATCATGGGCGGGCGCGATGGCCGACCCGAAGTGGTACGGCGCCCCGCGGCCACCGAACAGGATTCGGCCGTCCGGGGTCCGCGACAGGTAGTCCACCGTGTGTCGGTGCGACGACAGGCACTCATCGCCGTCCCAGCCGATGTGGGCGGCGAGGTCGTCGGGAACCGGTTCGGTCAGGACCACCAGGCTGTACACCGGTAGAACGTCGCGATGATGGCCCGGCAGGTGCGACAGCCAGGCCTCGGTGGCCAGAACGACCGTGTCGGCCTCGACCCGGCCGGTCGCCGTGGCGATCGACGGCCGGGAGCCGGGCGTCGTGTCGGTGACCCGACTGTGTTCGAAGATCGTGGCGCCGGCATCCTCGACCAGTCGTGCCAGGCCCCGGACCAGGCGACCCGGGTGGAGGACGGCACCGTGGGGATCGAACACGGCCCCGTGGGCGTCGGCGACGGTGACCCGGTCCGCCACCTCGTCGGCATCCAGGAGGTGATGGCCATCCACCAGGTCCAGGTCGACCAATTCATCCCAGCCGCGCCGCATGGCGGGGAGTTCGTGGGCACCGCGAGCCACGCGCAGGATCCCGCCCTTGCGAAAGCCGATGTCCAGGCCGGCCTCCGCGGTCAGCGCACCCACCTCGTCGACCGTTTCGCGCATCACTTGCACGGTTTCGCGGGCAATCGACGGGCTCGTGCGCCGGGCCAGTTCCCCGGGCGTGACGCCGAGTCCGGCGGAGCACCAGCCGCCGTTGCGGCCCGACGCACCGAAGCCGGCGACCTCGGCCTCGACGACGACCACGTCCAGTGACCGGTCGCGCCGCAGCACCTCCCAGGCCGTCCACAGGCCCGTGAACCCCGCCCCGACGATGGCCACGTCGGCTCGCCGTTGGCCGTGAAGGACGGGCCTCGTCCTTCCGTCGTCGGCGTCGTCGAGCCACCAACTGACCTGCTCGTTCATGGTGGACTCCACCCCACCATGGCCTTCCCACGCAGATTGACAGTCATGATGATCGTCAGACTAATGTGGCCCCGACGACGGAGGAGTGTTCATGCGCACGATCCAGAACTTCATCGACGGAGACTTCGTCGAGTCCTCAACGTCGGACCGGGTCACCCTGGTCGATCCGGCCACGGGGGACACGGCGGGAACATCGCCGAAGTCCTCGGGCGACGACGTCGACGCGGCCCTCACCGCCGCAGCCAGGGCATTTCCCGGCTGGCGCGATGCCACGCCGTCCGAACGCAGCCTGGCGCTGCTGCGGATCGCGGATGCCTTCGAGGCCCGTGGTCAGGAACTCGTCCGTGCCGAGTGCGAGAACACCGGCAAGCCGTTCCAACTCACCATGGACGAGGAACTGCCGCCGCTGGTCGACCAGGTGCGGTTCTTCGCCGGGGCGGCCCGCATGCTCGAAGGACGCGCGGCCGGGGAGTACATGGCCGGCCACACCTCCATGGTTCGGCGTGAGCCGATCGGGGTCTGTGCCCAGGTCACGCCGTGGAACTACCCCGCCATGATGGCGGTCTGGAAGTGGGCGCCCGCGCTGGCCGCCGGCAACACCGTCGTCCTCAAGCCGTCCGACACCACGCCGGTGTCGACCGTCCTGATGGCCGAGATCATGGCCGAACACCTGCCGCCCGGGGTCTTCAACGTGGTCTGTGGTGACCGCGACACCGGACGCGCACTGGTGTCCCATGCCATCCCGGCGATGGTGTCGGTCACCGGCAGTATGCGCGCCGGCATGGAGGTGGCGACCGCCGCCGCCAACGACCTCAAGCGGACCCACCTGGAACTGGGGGGCAAGGCCCCGGTCGTGGTCTTCGACGATGCCGATGTCGAGGCTGCGGCCGCAGGCATCGCCGGTGCGGGCTACTTCAACGCGGGACAGGACTGCACCGCGGCGACCCGGGTCCTGGCATCGGGAGCCATCCACGATGACTTCGTCGCCGCCCTGGCCGAACAGGCCCGGGCCCATTCGACCGGGGCGCCGTTCACCGAGGACGCCGACTACGGGCCGCTCAACAATGCCGACCAGCTCCAACGCGTGGCGGGGTTCTTCGACCGACGACCCGACCACAACGAGGTCGTGACGGGTGGCCGGCAGGTGGATCGTGACGGGTTCTTCTGGGAGCCCACGGTGGTCGCAGGTCTGCGCCAGGACGACGACATGAGCCAGAACGAGGTCTTCGGGCCGGTCATCACCGTGCAGCACTTCGATGACGAGGAGCAGGCGCTGGGCTGGGCCAACGACGTGCGCTACGGACTGGCGTCGAGCGTGTGGACCCGTGACCACGGTCGCGCGATGCGAATGGCCAAGGGCCTGGACTTCGGATGTGTGTGGATCAACACCCACATCCCGATCGTGGCCGAGATGCCCCACGGCGGGTTCCGGCACTCCGGCCACGGCAAGGACCTGTCGCTGTACTCGCTGGAGGACTACACCCGGATCAAGCACGTGATGAGCAAC
The DNA here is from genome assembly GCA_038233055.1 of Nitriliruptorales bacterium. GTDB lineage: Bacteria > Actinomycetota > Nitriliruptoria > Nitriliruptorales > Nitriliruptoraceae > Salsipaludibacter. The sequence continues at coordinate 11,011 of JBBSMS010000033.1, read as the reverse complement.
ATCGACGGTTGACCACGACGGAAGCAGGCACGCATGGCAGGCACGGTTGACACCGCCACCTCCCCGGCAACCCCGGCCGACGACACGTCAGGACATGGCGAAGTCGTGATGCCGCGGGACACGAGCCCCGAGGACAACGCCGAGGGCGCCAGCACCGGCGATGGCCCGGCCCTGGCCGATGGGAACCTGTGGCTGCACTTCACGCGGACGTCGGACTGGTTGGGCGACCACCCGTCGGTACCCGTGCTCGATCGGGGTGAGGGCTGTCATGTCTGGGACACCCAGGGGCGCCGCTACCTCGATGGCCTGTCGGGGTTGTTCTGCGTGCAGGCGGGCTACGGACGCCAGGAGATGGCGGACGCCGCCGCGGCGCAGATGCGCAGGTTGCCGTTTGCCACCAACTGGGCGACGGCCCACCAGCCGGGCCTGGACCTTGCCGCGGCGCTGGCGGAGCGCTTCCCAGGGGACCTCGACCACTTCTTCTTCGTCAACTCGGGGTCCGAGGCGGTCGAGTCGGCCCTCAAGCTTGCCCAGCAGTATCACCGCCTCAACGGCGAGCCTGACCGGGTCAAGGTGATCAGCCGCCGGTTCGCCTACCACGGCACGACCCTGGGGGCCCTTGGGGTGACGGGGCTGCCGGGGCTGTCGGACATGTTCCAGCCGCTGCGACCGGTCCACGTCCACGTGGCCAACACCAACGCCTACCGTCCACAGGTCGACGATCCCGCGGCCGCGGTCGAAGCGGCCATCATCGAGGCCGGGCCGGAGACCGTCAGCATGGTGATCGCCGAACCCGTCCAGAACGCCGGCGGCTCCTTCACCCCGCCGGACGGCTACTGGGCGTCACTGCGCGAGATCTGTGACCGCCACGGGGTCCTGCTGGTCGCCGACGAGGTCATCACCGCCTTCGGCCGCCTGGGCTACTGGACCGGTTCGGAGCGCTACGGCGTCGTGCCCGACATGATCACCTTCGCCAAGGGGGTGACGTCGTCGTACGCCAGCCTGGGCGGGGTGGCCTTCGGGGACCGGTTCGTGGAGGCCCTGTCGCGCGAGGACGACACCATGTTCATGCATGGCTCGACCTGGGGCGGCCATCCCGTGGCCGCTGCAGTGGCCCTGGCGAACATCGGCGTGTTCGAGTCCGAGGACCTGCTCGGCAACGTCCGTCGCAACGAGGCGTGGCTGGGGGCGCAGTTGCAGGGGCTGTTCGACAACCACGAGATCGTGGGGGACGTCCGCGGGACCGGGTACTTCTGGGCGCTGGAGTTGGTCGCCGACCGCGAACACAAGGTGTCGTTCGATGCCGAGCAGTCCGAGCGACTGTTGCGGGGCTTCCTGTCGCCCCGTCTGCTGGACCTCGGCCTCATCTGCCGCGCCGATGATCGGGACGAGCCGGTGATCCAGATCTCGCCGCCGCTGGTTGCCGACCGTGCCGTGCTGGGCGACCTGGTCGGGATCTTGGACACGGTGCTCGGCGAGGCGCAGGACCGGATGCGATGACCAGTTCAGGGCCGAGCTTCTGGTTCGACGTCGATCCCAGCAAGGACCCGATCCAGTCGGTCACGACTTCCGCTCCGGGTCCCGCCAGCCAGGGCGACCCGCCGGTGGAGCGGGCGCGCGTCGTCATCATCGGCGCCGGCTTCACCGGTCTGTGGACGGCGATGGCCCTGATCAACCACGACCCGTCGCTGGACATCGTCATCGTCGAGGCGGACCAGGTCGCGCACGGCGCCTCGGGCCGAAATGGCGGGTTCGTGGAGGCGTCGTTGACCCACGGCATCGCCAACGGGCTGCGCCACTTCCCCAAGGAGTACCCCGAGTTGCATCGACTCGGTCGCGACAACCTGCAGGGCCTGTTCGACGTCGTCGCCGACCACGACATCGACTGTGCCCTGGAGGCCACGGGCACCATCGACGTCGCCACGCAGCCGTGGCAACTGGGTGACCTGGAGGAGTCCGCCACCATCGCGCGCGCCCAGGGGGAGGAGGTGGAGGTGCTCGACGCCGCGGCCATGCAGGCAGAGGTGGACTCCCCGACCTACCTCGGCGGGCTGCACCAGCCGTCCTCGGGTGCGATCGTCGATCCCGTGGCGTTGGCTCGTGGCCTGGCGCGGGTGCTGCGATCCCGAGGGGTCGGGATCGACGAAGGTCGACGGGTCCTCGGGCTGCGCCGGGAGGGGCAGGGGGTCCGGGTCGACACCGAGGCCGGACCGATCCGTGCCGAGCGGGTGGTGCTGGCCACCAACGCCTGGAGCCACACCCTGGTGCCGTCGACCGCCCGGCACTACGTGCCGGTCTATGACCACATCCTGGTGACGGAGCCGCTGGCCACCGAGCAGATGGCGAGGATCGGGTGGAAGGGGCGCCAGGGCCTGTCCGACAGCGCCAACCAGTTCCACTACTACCGCCTGACCGACGATGACCGGATCCTGTGGGGTGGTTACGACGCGGTCTACCACTACGGCAACGGCGTCGGTCCCGACCACGACCATCGCCGCGCGACCTACGATCTGCTGGCGCAGCACTTCCGGGCCACGTTCCCGCAACTGCGCGACGTCGCCTTCAGCCACTGGTGGGGTGGACCAATCGCGACGACCACCCGCTTCACCGTGACCTTCGGTCGAGCGCTCGACGATCGCGTCGTCTATGCGTTGGGCTACACCGGGCTGGGGGTGGGTGCCAGCAGGTTTGCCGGACGAGTGCTGTCCGACATGCTGGTCGACCCCACCTCGCCCCTGTTGGACCTGGACTTCACCTCGTCCTCGCCGTTTCCCTTTCCACCCGAACCGCTGCGGTGGCTGGGGGTGCAGATGACCCGACGGGCGCTGGCCCGCGCGGACCGGCGCGGCGGGCGTCGCGGCCCCTGGCTGTCGACGCTGGACGCCTTCGGGATCGGCTTCGACTCGTGATCGGGCACCCGGCCAGTTCGTGCACGGCGATCGCGTGCGGGTACACCGGTCCCGTTCAGGAGCGCACGAACCCGGGGGGATGTCCATGACCGGCACCGAAACCCACGTCCCGGCCGGCCGCGACCGTCGGCCGGATCCCCTGGACGACGGCTCGGGCGTCGCCGCGGTGGCCCTGCGCGAGGTCACCAAGCGCTTCCCCGGTGCGGGGCGCAAGGGTGGCGACGACGAGGTGATCGCCGTCGACGGGGTGCAACTCGACATTGCCGACGGTGAGTTCTTCTCCCTGCTGGGCCCCAGTGGGTGCGGCAAGACCACGACCCTGCGACTGATCGGCGGCTTTGAGTTCCCGACCGCTGGCAGCGTGCGGATCTTCGGTGACGAGATGGCGCTCGAACCGCCGAACAAGCGCCCCGTCAACACCGTGTTCCAGTCGTATGCGCTGTTTCCGCACATGACCATCGAGGACAACGTCGGGTTCGGCCTGAAGATGCAGGGTGTCGAGCACGACGAACGCACCCAGCGGGTCGCCGAGATGATCGAGCTGGTCCAACTCGGTGGACGGGAGAAACGTCGACCACGTCAGTTGTCGGGTGGCCAGCAACAACGCGTCGCACTCGCGCGGGCCCTGGTCAACCATCCGAAGGTGCTGTTGCTCGACGAGCCGCTGGGGGCGCTGGACCTGAAGCTGCGCCAGACCATGCAGTTGGAACTCAAGCAGCTGCAGGAACGCGTCGGGATCACCTTCGTCTACGTCACCCACGACCAGGACGAGGCCCTGACGATGTCAGACCGCATCGGGGTGATGGACGGTGGCCGGGTCCTGCAGGTCGGGTCCCCGAAGGACATCTACGACCGACCCCGGACCCGGTTCGTGGCCGACTTCATCGGGGACAGCAACTTCCTGGCGTTGACCATCGACACGTCGGGCGCGGCGCACCTGCCCGACGGTTCGATGGTCCGAGTTGACGGCGACCATGCCGCCGGGTCGACGGTCACCGCGGCCCTTCGGCCCGAGAGCATCGGCCTGCACGGTCACGACGTCCCCCATCGAGATGACCTGGACACCCTGGATGCCGAGGTCGAGCGGGTCACCTACCTCGGCAAAGCCCGGGCCTACCAGGTACGCACGGCTGGGACCGGCGGCGCGGTACGGCTAGACGTGCGACAGGGGAACGCGCCAGGCAGCCAGCACTTCGAAGTCGGGGAGCAGGTTCGGGCGCGTTGGATGCCCGACAGCCTCACCGTCCTGGACGACTGAGGCCCCCATGTCGATGACCAACGCCCCCGTTCGTGAGCCCACGGATGAGCCGTCGGAGCCCGCGCCCGAGGGGGCTGGCGGGCCGGGCCTGGAACATCGCGAGGAGCGTGCTCGGGCGCGTCGGGGACTGTTGATAGGACTGCCCAGCCTGGTCTACCTGGTGCTCCTGTTCGCGGTGCCACTGGGAATCGTGTTGGTCTACTCCTTCGCCACACGTTCGCGGACAGGTCGCACGATCCTCGGCGACTGGAGCCTGGACGCGTACGGCCGCCTGATCGACTCGCTGGTGCTGGAGATCTTCCTGCGATCCGTCTGGCTGGCCGTGGTGTCGACCGTGATCTGTCTGGTGCTGGCCTACCCGTTCGCGTACTACCTGGCGACTCGGAGCGCGCGGTCGCGAGCGATCCTGCTGGTGCTCGTGATGATTCCGTTCTGGTCCAACTTCCTCGTGCGGACCTATGCGTGGCGGGTGCTGTTGGGGTCCGACGGTCCGCTGGTCGGCCTCCTGGAGGGAGTCGGGGTGGAGGACCTGCGGTTGCTGTTCACCCCGTTCGCGATCGTGCTGGGGTTGGTCTACGGGTTCCTGCCATTCATGATCCTGCCGTTGTACGCCTCCATCGAACGCATCGACTTCTCGTTGGTGGAGGCCGCCCGTGACCTGTACGGCACCGGCTGGCAGGCGTTTCGCACGGTGACCTGGCCGCTGTCGCGACCCGGGGTGATCGCGGGTTCGATCCTGGTGTTCATCCCCAGTTTCGGGGCCTACGTGACCCCCGAGATCCTGGGTGGGTCCAAGACGACCATGCTCGGCAGCTATGTCGTGCGACAGTTCCTGTCGGCCCGGGACTGGCCGTTCGGGTCGGCGCTCAGCTTCGCCATCCTCGCGGTGATGCTGGTGGCGGCAATGGTGTACTTCCGCACCGGGGGGAAGAGCCTGTGAGCGTGGTCGACGTGTCCGCGAGTGGTGACGCCGTGGTGACGACTGCGCGACCGCGCCGTGGGGTCCAGCGCGTGCTGGCGGGCAATGCCTGGCTGGTGTTCGCATTCCTGTACCTGCCGATCCTGGTGCTGATCGTGTTGTCGTTCAACGACAACCGGCTGATCGGGGTCTGGACCGATCCCTCGTTGCGCTGGTACCGGGCACTGGCCAACGACGCCGCGGTGTTGGGTGCGCTGAAGAACTCGTTGGTGGTGGCCGCCATTTCGACCACGATCTCCACGGTGCTGGGCACGGCCGCAGCCCTGTCGCTGGAGCGGTTCACCTACCGCGGGCAGGGGCTGTTCGACGGCCTGCTGTACCTCCCGGTCATCATCCCGGACGTGACCATGGCGGTGATGATGCTGCTGTTCTTCGTCCAGGCGTTCGACCTGGTGGCGGCCGCATTCGGGATCACCCCCCAGTTGGGGCTGACCAGTATCTCGCTGTCCCATGTGGCCTTCAACATCTCCTTCGTCGCCATCGTCGTCCGAGCTCGGCTGAGCGGGCTCGACCGGTCCCTGGAGGAGGCGGCCGCCGACCTGTACGCGACCCCGTGGCAGGCCTTCCGACGTGTCACGCTGCCGCTGATCGCCCCCGGCGTTGCCGGCGGCGCACTGCTCGCGCTCACCCTGTCGCTGGACGACGTGGTCATCACCAGCTTCGTGTCCGGTCCCGGCTCCACCACCCTGCCGGTCTACGTGTTCGGCCTGGTACGACGAGGGGTCACGCCGCTGATCAACGCCGTGTCCGCCCTGATGCTGGTCGGCTCGATGGTGCTGGTCGTGGCCTCGTTGCTGATCCAACGCGGTCGTGGTACGGCATGATGCAGCGACGTACGGCATGATGCAGCGACCCACCTGGCGCCAGGAGCGCCCCCGGACCCCGCCCCCGGACGCCGCAGCCGCCCCGAAACCGCCCGACAAGGAGCACCCCATGAAACCCACCATCCCAACGACCGCGCTGGTCGCGGTCCTGCTGCTTGCTGCCTGTGGCGGTGGCGAGGAGAGTGCGGACACGGCAACCGAGGCAGGGGATGCGGAGTCGACGGCGACCGCCCAGGCCGAGACCGTCGCGTGCGAGGCCGACGAAACCGACGGCGACCTGGTGTTCTACAACTGGTCGGACTACATCGACCCCGAACTGGTGACCCAGTTCGAGGAGGAAGCCGGCGTCTCGGTCACCAGTGACTACTACCCGTCCAACGAGGAACTGCTCGCCAAGGTCCAGAGTGGCGGGTCCGGCTACGACGTCATCGTGCCGTCCGACTACATGGTCAACATCATGCTGGAGGAGGAGTTGCTGCTGGAACTCAACGACGAGGCGATCCCGAACAACGAAAACATCGCCGACGCGTTTGCCGATCCGCCCTACGACCCCGGCAACCAGTTCTCCAAGCCCTACCAGTGGGGCACGACCGGGCTGGGCGTTGACCTCGACGTCGTCGGCGAGGACGTCGAACCCACCTGGGACCTCGTCTTCGACCCGGAGGTCGCGTCGCAGTACGCCGGCCAGATCGCGCTGCTCGACGACCCGCGCGAGACGATGGCCGCCGCCCTGTACTACCTCGGCTACTCGCCCAACACCACGTCGGAGGAGGAGTTGCAGGAGGCCTCGGACCTCATCGCGCAGGCTGGCGAGAACATCGCGGCCTTCGACTCCAACCTGTACGCCGACCTGCTCGTGTCGGGTGAGGTGGCGATCTCGCACGGCTTCAGTGGGAACTACTTCGCGGCGTTCGGCGAGGCCGAGAACCCGGACCAGTACGCCTACCTCATCCCGGAGGAGGGTGCGACGAAGTGGGTGGACACCATGGCGATCCTGGCCGACGCCCCCCACCCGTGCACCGGGCATGCGTTCATCAACTTCCTCCTGGATGCCGAGAACGGGGCTGCCCTGACCAACTGGAACTACTACGGCTCGCCGAACGCCGCGGCCGAGGAGTCGATCCTGCCCGAGATCCTGGAGGACCCGGCGATCTACCCACCGGATGAGGACGGCCTGTTCTTCCTGGAGGACACCGGGCAGACAGAGATCATGTACAACGACCTGTTCACGCGCGCCAAGAGCTGACGGCACGCGCGTATGGGGACCCCACGCCGACTCGACCCGACCAGCATCGAGGTGCACGACCCGGCCACCGAGGAGGTGATCGGGTCGGCGCCCGCTGGCGGTGTCGAGTCGGTAGACCGGGCGGTTGCCGCAGCGTCGGCGGCCTTTGAGGGGTGGCGCTTCACCAGCGCCAATGAACGGGCCGATGCACTGCACGAGGTCGTCGCGAAGTCCCTGGCCCGGGCCGACGAACTGGTGGACCTGCTGACTCGGGAACAGGGCAAGCCCCTGCCGGAACAGCAGGAGGAGTTCGAGTGGGCCCTGACCAGCCTGCGCTACTACGCCGAACTTGGTCGCAACGGCGTGGGGCGGGTCATCCCGTCCGGCGAACCCGAAACCCAGCTCAACATGGTCCTCAAGGAGCCGTACGGCGTCGTGGGTGCCATCATCCCGTGGAACTACCCGCTGCTGTTGTTGGCGTGGAAGCTCGCGCCGGCACTGGCCGCCGGCAACACCGTCGTGGTGAAGCCGTCGGAGTTCACGCCGTTGGCGACGATGCGATGGATCGAGACCTGTTTCGACCACCTGCCCGACGGGGTCGTCAACGTGGTGACCGGTCGTGGTGACGAAGCCGGTGCCGCGCTGGTTGCCCACCCCGACGTGCGGGTCATCGCCATGACCGGGTCCACGGCGACCGGCCAGCGAATCGCGAGCGTCGCTGCCCCGATGATGAAGCACCTGCACCTGGAGTTGGGCGGCAAGGATGCGTTCGTGGTCGCCCCGGACGCGGACCTCGACTCCGCGGTCGATGCGCTGGCCTATGCGGCGATGATCAATGCCGGCCAGGTCTGCACCTCGTCGGAGCGCGTCTACGTGCCGACCCAGCTCCACGACGAGTTCGCCGAGAAGGTCGCGGCAACGGTGTCCGGGCTTCGGTTGGGCCACGGCCTGGACGCCGGCGTGGACATGGGGCCGATGATCAGTGGAGCGGCCGTCGCCAAGGTGGCTCGCCACATCGACCAGGCCGTGTCGGCCGGGGCTCGGGTGGTGACGGGAGGTGGACGGCCCGATGGCTTCGAGCGGGGCTGGTTCCACGAGCCGACGGTGCTGGTCGACGTCGACCACGACATGGTGATCATGCAGGAGGAGACGTTCGGGCCGACCATCCCGATCGTGGCCTACGACACCATCGACCAGGCGATCGCCTGGGTCAACGACCACCCCAGTGGCCTTGGGGCGGTCCTGCGTTCGGCCGATCCGATGACCATCAAGCGCTTCTACGAACGGGTCAAGGTCGGCACGGTGTGGATCAACGACCCGCTGACCGACAACTACGCCGGTCCCTTCGGGGGGATGAAGATGACCGGTGGCGGACGTGAACTGGGTCCCGAGGGCCTGGAGACCTTCCTGGAGACCAAGCATGTGCACTGGGACTTCAGCCAGGACCGCAAGGACTGGTGGTACCCCTACCCGTGAACCAGCACGCAGGGAGCAACGCGCATGGAGTTGGAGTGGCTGTTCACCAACGGGGCGATCTGGACCGGCGCCGCGCCCACGGACGCAGTGGGCGTCGCCGATGGCAGGATCGTCGCGCTCGGCGACCACGCACGGGCGGCGCGAACTCCAGGGACGACCACGGTGGACCTTGCCGGACGGACGTTGGTGCCCGGCTTTCGCGACGGCCACATCCATGTGCTCGACGGCGGGGTTGAATCCCTGAGTTGCGACCTCACCGATGCTGCGGACGTGGAGGAGGTGCTGGCCCGGGTTCGAGCCCATGCTGCGGCCCGCCCGCTCGACGCCGATCGTCGGGGGAACGGTGGTGAGCCGCTCGCGGGAGACTGGCTGCTTGGCTACAGCTACCCCCCCGAGGTCCTGCCGGGAGGCATCGGCCGTGCCGACGTGCTCGATGCGGTCGTGGATGATCGCCCGGTCGCGCTGTGGTCCGGTGACCACCACATGGTCTGGTGCAACTCGGTCGCGCTGGCCGTCGCCGGGATCGACGCGGAGACACCGGACCCGCCACGGGGAACGGTGGTTCGCGATGGTGGTGGCCGGCCCGTGGGCACCCTGCTCGAAGCGGCCGAGGACCTGCTCCACCCCCACCTGCCGGAGCGCACACTCGACCAGATGGTGGCCGGGCTGTCGGCTGGCCTGTCGCGTATGGCTGCGGCGGGCCTGGTGTTCGGCCAGGAGGCGGCGACCCCTGCTGATCGGGTGCCTGCCTACCACCGCATCGCAGATGCCGGGTTGCTGACGGCCGACCTGGACCTTGCGTGGCGACTCGAACCGGCGCGGTGGCGCGATCAGGTCGAGGAGTTCCAGGATGCGCGTGCCGAGGTCGATCTTGGTCGCGAGCGCCGTCGCGGTGATGGGGTGCCCGGCGGCCGCCTGACCGGACGCACGGTCAAGCTGTTCGTGGACGGGGTGATCGAGGCGGGGACCGGCGCCCTGCTGGCGCCGTATGAGGACGCGGCCCACAGCCACGGCCTGACCTTCTGGGAACGACCGGAGTTGGAGGCCGCGGCGCTGGCGCTTGACCGGGCCGGCTTCGAACTGCACCTGCATGCCATCGGCGACGCCGCGGTGCGACTCGCGCTGGACACCTTCGCCCATGTCGCCACGAAGAACCCGCCACGGACACGGCACCCGGTGACGGCGCACACCCACCTGGTGCACCCCGACGACCTGCCACGGTTCGGTGCACTCGGCGTGACCGCCAACTTCGAGCCCCTGTGGGCCCAGCCCAACGGCGTCATGGTCGACCTCACCGAGCCCAGGCTGGGTGTTGCCCGGTCGGACTGGCAGTATCCCATCGGGACGTTGGTGCGTCGCGGCGCACCGGTGTCGTTCGGCAGCGACTGGCCGGTGTCGTCGTTGGTGCCGATGGAGGGCATCGCCATTGCCGTCACCCGCCAGACCGAGACGGGGGACCCGCCCGGGGGGTGGTTGCCGGACCAGCGGGTCACCCTGGGCGAGGCACTGACCACCTACACGGTCGGCACGGCCCGCCAGTGTGGCGACGACGAGGACACCGCAACCATCGAGGTCGGCCGTCGCGCCGACCTGACCCTGCTCGACCAGAATCTCGCGGACGTCGCGCCGTCCGACCTGGCCACCGTCGGCGTCGGCGGCACCTGGCGGGAGGGCACCCCAGTCGTCGATGCGCGGTGAGCGGTCCGCGATCCGGCTCCACACCCGAATCCGGGATTGACCACCGTGGTCGCAATCCCGAACGGCTCGACCTCTCGGCGCAGGGCATCCATCCAGCCTTCGAGGCCGAACTTCGCCGCGGCATGGATCGAGCTGAACTCGAAGCCGGACAGGCCGGCCCCGGACGAGATCGAGATCACGTGCCCGGACCGCTGGGCGCGCATGACCGGGAGTACCGCCCGGGTCACGTTCATCGGACCCAGCAGGTTGGTGGCCAGTTGCCGGTCGATGTCGTCGGACGCCATCTCCTCGAAGTAGCCCTTGTAGGACGTCCCGGCGTTGTTGATCAGCACATCGATGCGACCGAACCGATCGACCGCAGCCTCGACGGCTCGGCGGCCTCGCCACGATCGGTGACGTCCAGGCGGACGACCAGCAGATCGTCGTGGTCACCGACCGCCTCGGCCACGGCCTCGCGGCCCACGTCGTTCGGGCCGCGATTGGCTCGGAAGTAGACTTGGCGGCGATGCGTCGGTTCCGGTGCGTCAGTCGTCCAGATCACCCCTTTCTGCCGCCGAGGTCTGCCATGCCCCGTGTCGCCATCGACGTGCTGCTCAAGCGCGAGATCCTCGACCCCCAGGGACGTGCGTTGGAACGCGCGTT
>JBBSMS010000032.1:0-28136 GCA_038233055.1 Nitriliruptorales bacterium | reverse complement strand
GTCTTCTGGCGGGACATCGAGCACCTTCGCGTGGTTGGCCATACCCGTCTCCCGTCCGGTCAGACGAGTATCCCACCACCTCCCCGAACTGTAAAGGAACTTCTGCGACGGACCACTAGCCCCGGATCGGGACCGATCTCCCGTCCTCCTGCATGTGGCCGGGGGCTAGGTGTAGTCTACAGATAGGTGGATGGAGGTCGCGAATGTTCGCGTCCGCGGGCGGTCGTCACCGGGACCATCACCGGGACCAGGAGGCAACCTGATGAGCACCGCCCAGTCCGCGGACACCCGATCACCGGCCCAGCAGTTGGTCGACCACCATGGACCGGTCACGCGGTTCCACCACGAGGATCCCGAGCTCGGGGACTTCGGACTGGTCAACCGGACCTGGATGGAGGACATGCTCACGCCGGTCGCTGCTGGCGGCATGGGGCCGCTGGACAAGGTCCACGCGTTCTGGATCGCGGGAATGTCCTGCGATGGCTGCACCATCTCGGTCACCGGAGCCCGCAACCCGTCGGTCGAAAGCCTCCTGTTGGGCTCGCACCCGGGCATCCCCCAGGTGGTGCTGCACCATCCCGTGGTCAACATGGAGGCCGGCCCCAACTACCTGCGCTCGCACGAGTTGGCGGTGAAGGGCGAACTGGACGCCCCCTACGTGGTGATCCTCGAGGGATCGATCGCCAACGAGTTGACCGCGGCACCGCACGGCGGCTACTGGTCGGGACAGGGCGAGGAACCGTGGGGTCCCGACGGCGAGCATCGCACCGTGAGCGCCGAGGAATGGGTCGCCCGGATGGCCCCGGGCGCGGCCGCCGCGATCGCGATCGGGACCTGCGCGACCTGGGGCGGCGTCCCGTCGGCAGAGGGCAACCCCACCGGCGCGATGAGCCTGATGGACTTCCTCGGCAAGGACTACCGCAGCGCCTTCGGGGTCCCGGTCATCAACGTGCCCGGCTGCGCGCCGGTCGGTGACAACTTCACCGAGACCGTCGCCGCCGTGCTCTACTTCCTGCAGGGCTTCGGCCCCCTCCCCGAGTTCGACGAACTCGGACGGCCGGCGTGGCTGTACGGCGAGACCGTGCACCGTCGGTGCGTGCGTGGCGCCTACTACGAAGAAGGTCTGTTCGCCGAGGAGTTCGGCGACAAGGAGTGCTTGGTCGAGATCGGGTGCTGGGGCCCCGTCGTCAACTGCAACATCACGTCCCGCGGTGCCATCAACGGCCAGGGTGGCTGCATGAACTCCGGTGGCGCCTGCATCGGGTGCACCATGCCCGGCTTCCCCGACAAGTTCACCCCCTTCTACAAGTCACCACCCGGTTCGCTGGTCTCGTCGTCGGTGTCCAAGATGGTGGGATCGGTGATGCGGCCCCTGCGCCGCTTCACCAACGACCACCTCAATCGCGAGGTGCGATGGGACCGCGAAGGAACGACCCCGGTGCCCTGGTCGAGCGAGAAGTCCGAGCCCAGCACCCTCGACCAGGTCGGCCATCGCTTCTACGACATGCTCCGTCGATCCAACGACCACGGCCGCGACCGCGGCGGCGAGTGGGGCAAGCGCGACGACCACGAGCCCTCGACGCGAGCCTGATCAGGCCGCGCCACCCGCACCAGGACGAGGAGTCCACACATGTGCTTCAAGAACCTGCCGGTCGAGTTCGACCAAGGTGGCGTCGCGACCCTGCGGGGAGGCGTGCCCGATCCGTACTCGGTCCAGGTGTCGCGACCCGACGTGGCCATGACCGAGGATGAACGCGAAGAGCAGATCCAGCAGATGATGGGCCGCCAAGGCCACATCAAGGACCTCAACATGGACCCGGTCACCCGGGTCGCCGGCGCCCTGGCGCTGCACATCACCGCCGACCTCGACGCCGGGACGTATCTCAACGCCCACTCCCAGGCCACCCTGTTCCGCGGCTACGAAGTGATCCTGATGGGTCGGGACCCGCGCGACGCGATCTTCGTGTCGTCCCGGGCCTGCGGGGTGTGTGGCGGGGTGCACGCCCACGCGGCGGCCTACGCCATCGAGATGGCCATGGGCCTGACCCCACCGCCGATGGGCACGGTGGTCCGCAACCTCGGCGAGGCCGCCGAGATGGGCCTGGACAACCCACTCCACCTCTACCTGCTGGCGGGACCGGACTACTCCGAATCCGTGATCAAGGCCACCAACCCCGAACTGTGGCCACGGGCCCAGAAGTGGTCCTGCCCGGGCCACGAGCACCACGGCTTCTCGACCATGTCGGAACTGATGACGGCGCTCAACCCCCTGACCGGGTCGCTGTACCGGGAAGGGCTGGACTTCACCCGCCTGATGCGCGAGCAGTTCGTGATCCTGCACGGCAAGTACCCGCACCCCCAGACCATCGTGCCGGGTGGGGTGTCCTCGACGATCACCCTGCAGTCCCTCAACGAGTTCCACTCGCGACTGGGCCGGGCCTTCGACTACGGCAAGCGCATGCTGACGATCTGGGACGACATCACCACGTTCTTCTACGAACAGGACGAGCGCTACCGCGACGTCGGCACGCGTCCGAACAGCCACATCGACCCCGGCTTCTGGGACGACCCGTTCGCCTACGACGCCACCTACGAGAACGTCAACGAGTGGGGCGCCCGGCGCTATTCGACCCCCGGCGTCGTCATCGACGGCGAACTCGTCACGACCCGGCTCACCGACATCAACATCGGCTGGGAGGAGTTCGTCGACCACAGCTACTACGACGACTCGGCGACCACTCGGTACGACACCGACCCACTGGGCAACCCCATCAGCCCGTACCACCCGTGGAACAAGCGCACCCTGCCCCGGCCCGGACCACAGAGCTGGCGCGAGCGCTACACCTGGTCGACCGCACCTCGATGGGACCGACAGGTGGTCGAGTCCGGCGCCTACACCAGGCTGATGATGACGGCCATGGCGCAGCAGCACCCCGTCAACGACTTCTACGAGGCCACCGGCCACAGCCTGCGGATGAACATCCCCAAGAGCGAGTTGCCCGCCATGGAGGTCGAGTGGCATGTGCCGGAGAGGTGGAACGCCTTCGAGCGCAACCGCGCCCGGGCCTACCACTTCGTGTTCTCGCAGTTGGTGTCGTTCAACGAGTTGCTGCGCGCCTACGAGTTGCAGCGCAGCGGGGAGACCCGGGTCGCCGCGGTCAAGCCCGAGGACCTCGACAAGCACATCCCGACCGACGAGCGGATCGGGGTCGGGTTCTGGGGCGCGGGACGTGGCTGGCTGACCCACCACCTGGTCATGGACAAGGGCAAGATCGTCAACTACCAGATCTGCACCCCGTCGACCATCAATGCCTCGCCGCGGGACGCCTTCGACCAGCCCGGACCCTACGAGGAGGCCGTGATGAACACGCCGATCCTCGAGCGGTTCTCGGACCCGTCGGAGTTCACCAGCGTCGACATGCTGCGCGCGATCCGCAGCTTCGACCCGTGCATGCCCTGCACGACCCACGTCCATACGCCCAAGGGGACCGTGACCCGCGAGGTCAACACGTGCGCCTGCGACGCCTAGGCTCGTCGTGACGGGATCGGCGCCGGAGGTCCCGCCCGCCCGTGGCCTGACGGTGCTGGTGGGCGGCGTCGGCCAGTTGTTCCAGTCCGACCAGGACCTCGGCCGGCTCGTGGTCGAACAGGTCCAGGACCTGGCCATGACCCCGGGCGTGCTGGTCGAGGACCTCTCCTACGGCGCGATCCCGGTGGTCCATCGCCTGGCCGAGGTTCGTCCCGACGTCCTCGTGCTGGTCGGGACCACGTCGAGCGGGCGCCGACCGGGCCGGGTCGATCGGCGGGTGGTCACCGGCGTCGACCGCAGCGATGCCGACCTGCAGGGTGCCGTGCAGGACGCCGGGACCGGCTACGTGGACCTGTCCCTGACGATCGAGGTCATCGTCGGGCTGCAGGCCATGCCGCCCCGGATGGTGGTCGTCGACATCGAGCCGGCCGAGACCGGGCCGGGTGAGGGACTGTCGGCACCGGTCCGGGCGACGATGCCCCGGGTCGTGTCCCTGGTGCGTCGCGAGGTCGACCTGGCACCACTGTTCGACCTCGCCGCACAGGTGCGAACCCGGCTCGACGACACGCGGGCGACGACGTCGCCGATCCTGTCCGGGCTGGCGGACATGGTCGAGGCCATCGAACTGCTCGATCGCGAGGACCGGTGGGGGCCGATGTTCGCGGCCATGGAACGGCTCCGGGCGGCCGTCGCCCGTGGCGACGGGAGCGAGGGGATGGGCCATGCTGACTGGGGCATGACGTGGGGACTGGTGGAGGAGGTCCAACGACTCCGCGGTCGCTCCCTGCAGGATCCCGACTGGTGATCGGCAGCGACCGTTCAGCCGATGCCGGCCGGCCCCATCGGACCCGCGTCGGGTGCCTCCAGGAACCCCAGCGCCTGGGGTTGGACCACGATGCGTGGGCCGTCGTCCGTGGCGATCACCAGGCCGCCGTCATGGGCGAGGTCGCGAGCCACGCCGACGAACGACGGCGCCGCCGGTCCAAGCGGAAGCAGGCGCGCCAGGACGCGGCGGTTGAAGGTGCGACACACCCGTGCGTAGTCCCCGGCGAGGTCGTCGGGGGGCGCTGCCGACCGTCGCACGACCGCGTCGACCAACGCGGCCAGCAGTGGGCCCCGGGGCGGCGCGGCTCCCGGGACCAGGATGGTGACGACCGCCCATCGCAGCCGACCCCCGGCGGGCTCGACCGTGGTCCCCACGGCCGCGACGGTGTCGTCGTCGGGCCCGACCACCCGGTCGGGCCACTCCACCCCGAGCGTGTCGTCCTGCGTGGCCAACACGTCGTGGACACCCAGCACGGTCGTGGCGTAGAGCCACCCCTCGCGTTCCTCGGCCAGGTCGGGGCGCAGGACCACCGAGCACCCCAGGCCCCGTCCCGGCTGGAACTCGTCGGCCCAGGACAGGCCCGATCGTCCCCGTGGGGCGGCCTGGTAGCCGGCGACCACCACGGCGCCGTCGGGCGCGCCGCTGCCGGCCCACGACCGAGCCTCGGCCTCGGTGGAAAGCATGGCCGGGAACGTCCGCAACGGCCGCCCCGGGAGGAGTTCGGAGAGGGTCGATCGGTCCAGGTCGTCCGGGCCGTCCATCACCAGGATCGGTGGAGGTCGAGGGCCTCGCTGCGCTGCGCGAAGGTGTCGGTGAGTCGCATCCACTGTGGGACGTGGAACCTCGGCATCACCGCGACGACGACGTCGTGCACCCGTCGCGCCGCGTCGTCGTCGAGCAGGGCCCATGCTCGCAGCGTCCCGTCGATGGTGGCGACGAACACCTCGGGCGGTTGCTCCAGGACCACCTCCATCCATTCCTCGGTGCGCTCGTCGGCGTCACCGGCCGTGGCCAGCCCGGCGACCCAGTGACGGTCATGCGGTTCGCGTGCCGACCCCGAGAGAGCCGCCACGCGCTCCAGCTCGGCCCGCAGGATCCCCGCCCAGCGTGGCCGCCCCTCGACCGCCAGGACCCCGTGGAGGGCGTCGGCGCGGTCGCCGACCCGGGCGAGCACGTCGCGCGCCTGTGCGGCCACCTGGGGTGCGACGTCGTCGAGTGCCAGGGCCTGGCGTGCGGCCAGGCTGGCGTGGTCGTGCAGACCCAGCCGTTGGCAGGCCAGCGCGACGTTGGACACGGCCATGGCGTGTGCCGCGGACCGGATGGAGCGCGGGTGCGCGCCGGCCGCGTCCTCGAAGGCCGCACGGGCCGCCCCGGCGTCGTCGCGATGAAGGTGCACGATCCCGAGCACGTTGGCGGCCTCCCCGAGCGCCGCCCGGTTGCCCGCTCGGCGTGCCTGCTCGATGGCGTCCTCCAAGGCCGTCGAGGCCTCGTCGAGCCGATCGGCGCCCAGCAGGGTGACCCCCAGCTCCCGTGCCGCCGCAGCCGCGTGGTCGCGGGCATCGGCACCCTCGAAGGCGCGGAAGGCGTCGGAGAAGGCAAGGATCGCCGCGTCATGGTCACCGTCGTCGCGCACCACCAGGCCTTGGTTGAACCGGCTGGCGGCAGCCTCCACCTCGTGACCCTGGGCGGCGAACAGTTCGGCGGCGCGGGCGAAGTCCCGGGCTGCCAGGTCCCGGTCCAGGCCATCGCGGTGGGCCACCCCACGCATGTTTCGGGCCTTGGCATGCTCGACGGCGAGGCCGTCGGGCGGGAACAGGTCGACGGCGCGGTCCAGCCATCCCACGGCTTCGCCCAGGTCGCCCCGGCGGAGCAGTTCGACCCCCAGGTGGAACGCGGCCGTGGCGTGCTGAACGGGGTAACGACCGGGCTCGTGGCGGTCCACGCCGGCCCGCAGTTCGGCCAGCAGGTCGTCCGCCGCGAGGTTCACCATGGTTGGCTGGGCCCGAACCGGGTGGAGGGAGCCTCGTGAAGGTGCTGGTTGCCGGCTTCGGCAACGTCCTGCGTCGGGACGACGGCTTCGGCGTCGCCGTGGTCGACCACCTGCAGGCACGGGGGATCCCCGACGGGGTCGAGCTGATGGACGTCGGCATCGGGGGGATCCACCTGGTGCAGGTCCTGGCCGGCGGCTACGACGGACTGGTGCTGCTCGACGCGGTCGAGGTCGACCGGCCGGCCGGGACCGTCGTCGTGGTGGATCCGGAGGTGGACCAGGTCGACCACCTGGGTGTCATGGCGCAACGAGACCTCCTCGCGGACATGCACTACGCCACGCCGGACCGGGCCCTGATGTTGGCCGGTGCCATGGGGGTGCTGCCCGATCGTCGCGTCGTCGTCGGCTGCCAACCGGCCGACGTCGACACCTACGTCCATGGCCTGACCCCGGCCGTGGCCCGTGCGATCGAACCGGCTGCCGAACAGGTCCGCCGGGTGGTGTCGGACTTCGGCTTGCCGTGGCCGCAGCCGGTCGAGCGCTGAACGCCCCACGCTCATGGCGCCGGCCTCGCGACATCGGGGTGCCACTCGATCTGCAGCAGCGTGGGCCCCGGTGGGGGGTGGGCGGCCGCGTCGGGATCCTCGTCGACATCCAGGGCCACGAAGTCCGGGAAGCCCTCGCGCAGCGTCCGTTCCACGCCTTCCTGGAGGGTGATGGCCGAGGCCGAGCACCCCGAGCAGGCGCCGGTGAGCCGGACCCGGACCCGACCCTGGACCACCTCGACGAGTTCGACCTGGCCGCCGTGGGAGTCCAGGTACGGGCGGATCCCGTCCAACGCCCGATCAGCCGTGGCATGGGCATCGAGGCCGACGCCGTAGGCATCGAACAGCCAGGTGATGGCTGGATGGGCGGTGCGCAGGTCCTCGACCCGGGCTGGCCCGAGTTGCTGGCCCAGGCGCGTCAGGGCGAGCCGGTGGAGGTCGTCGACGTGGTCCAGCAGTTCGATCACGTGACCCCGGTCGACATCGGGCAGGTTGTCGATCGCGTCGAACAGTTCCTGCATGCGATCAAGGATCTCGTCGAGCGGTCGGGCGTCAGCCACGGTCGTGCACCCCGCCCGTGGCGTGCGCGGCACCGTGGCGGTCGTCGGGCCGGTGCTCGGCCATCGCCATCGCGACGTGGTCGACTCCCTCCACGATCCCCGACAGTTCCTCCCGGATCCGATTCGCCCGGCCCTCGATGTCGGCGAGGTGGGCCTCGAGGGCCTCGATGGCTGTCGAGGCAGACCTCGCGGCCACGACGAGCGCGACCACCAGGAGCACGACGACCACGAGCAGCACGACGACGACGGTGGCCAGGGCCGTGCTTGTCACGAGTCCTCCCCGTCGTTGTCGCGCTGGACTCGACACGACTATATGTTGGTCGCGAGTACCTCGCCGCACGATGGTTCGATTCCGAGGCCGACCACCGCCGGGGATCGAGCCGTGACCGAGTGCCCGGCCCGGGTGCACCTTCGACGGCCGGACCCGGTCCGCGGACCAACCCAGGAGGCGACCATGAAGCTCGGGATCGTGGGCAAGGGCGGCGTGGGCAAGACCACGACGGCTGCGCTGGTGGCCGCGGCATTCGCGCGCCGAGGCCACCGCGTCGTTGCCATCGACACGGATTCCAACCCCAACCTCGGGATGTCCCTGGGCATGTCCTACGACGAGGTCGAAGCGGTGCCCGTCATGCCGCGCGCCGTCATCGTGGGGCGAGGTGGCGACACCACGGTCGACGACATGCTCGACACCTACGGCCGGTCGACCCCGGTCGGCCCGCTGCTGCTGTCGGCGATCCGGGTCAGTGAGGCGGGTGCCGGGTGCACGTGCTCGGGCCACGCCACGGTTCGCAGCCTGCTCGGCGAGACGCTGGAGGACCACGCCGACGTCACGGTCGTGGACATGGAAGCCGGACTGGAACACCTGAGTCGCTCGGGTGGCACCCTGGCCCACGCCGACGTCCTGCTCGTCGTCATGGAACCCAGCCGCAAGGCCGTCATCACGGCGGCGCGCACGGTGGCCCTGGCCCGCGAACTGGGCTTGGAGCGAGTCTTCGGACTGGGGAACAAGGCCCGCGACGACCACGACATCGCCTTCTTCCGCGAGGCGACCGCCGAGCACGGCGTGCCGCTGGCCGGCGTGCTCCCGTACGCCGGCGAGGTCCGCGACGCCGACCGGGCCGGCCGCGGCGTGGCCGTGTCTCCACCGGCCGAACTCCAGGACGCCATGGACGACCTCATGCGCTTCCTCGAGGGGGCGCGGGTCGGCTGAGGGGACCACGTCCGATGCAACCGCCGTCATGACCCCGTCGCCCACACCTCGGGGGCCGTCGTCGGCGGGGTGGTACCCGGACCCGTCGGGGCGCTTCGACGAACGCTACGGCATCAGGGGCACCTGGACCCGTCGCGTGCGCGTCGCCGGGGCCGAGGCGATCGACCCCGTCCCGCCGGACGCCGGTGCAGCCGTCGACGCCGCAGACGCGTCGGCGCATCGCCGCGACGACGCGCCCGGTGCGGCCTGGCAACCGGATCCGACCGGGCGCTTCGAGCAACGCTGGTGGAACGGGACGAGTTGGACCCGCCAGGTGCGACACGGGGCCGCGACCGCCACCGACGTGATCGGCATCCAGCGATCACGGGTCTTTCGTCGGCCCCGACAGTCCGGCGAGGACCCGGGGTGGCGCCCCGACCCCGGCGGGCACGGCCAGCGCTACTGGGACGGCCACGACTGGACGGCCAAGTGGCGCGAGGGCAGCGCCGACCCGGCCCAGGTGTCGATGCGGGGCTGGTGGACTCGCCGCGCCATCGCGGCCGTGGTCGCCGTGGTGACGATGGTCGGCCTGGTCGTGGTGGTGCTGGCCGCCCTCGACTGATCGGGCGAAACCGCCACATCGGGACGTCATCCCGGTATATGCTGCCGACAGTTAGCCGAGGAAGCGCGTCCCCACCGACAGCGCAATCGCGACCGTGAACGAGGAGCACCCGTGAGTCACCTGCTCGCCCAGGCTGCCGATGCGGGACTCGGCGGCTGGTGGGTGGGCGCCTCCATCGGCCTCGTGGTCGTCGTGATCGTTGTCGTGGTGGTGGTGACCATCATCGTGTTGGCCCGCCGGATCGCGCGCCAGGCCGGGATGGCCACCCGTGCACTTGACGATGCGGAGCGAAACACGCGTCCGCTCTGGGACGTGGCGACCACCAACCAGCGGGCCCTGGCGATCCTGGAGGGTGCAGTTCGCGCCCGCGAAGCGGTGGAGGACCTGTGATCCCGGTGCTGGGGCTCACCGACGCCGAGACCACCCTGTGGTCGGTGCTGCTGGTCGTCGGCCTGGTCGTCCTGCTGGTCGTGGTGGCACTGCTGCACCGACTGCTCCGGGACGTCGAGCGCGTGGACGAGGGCGCCGCCGCGGTGTGGGCGTCGGCGACCGGGTTGGCCCGCAACACCGCGACGACCTGGCAACTCGGCCAGACCGTCGCGGCCCTGGATGCCATCCGTGACGAGGCCATGCGCCACGACGCCCTGCTGGACGAGGCCCTGCGATGACCTACCGACTCCTGATGACCCTCACCGTGATCGAGGTGCTGGCCCTGGTGGTGGTCCTCGCGGCGTACCTGGTCGTGCTGACCCGGCGGCTCCAGTCGGTGGCGAAGAGCCTCTCCAAGGTCGCCTGGGGCGTGCGCGCCGTCGAGGTCGAGGTCGCCACCATCGGACCCACCGTCGGACGCATGAACGGCGTGCTGGCCGAGT
This sequence comes from Nitriliruptorales bacterium, assembly GCA_038233055.1. Lineage (GTDB taxonomy): Bacteria > Actinomycetota > Nitriliruptoria > Nitriliruptorales > Nitriliruptoraceae > Salsipaludibacter. The sequence goes on along the minus strand of JBBSMS010000032.1, from coordinate 18,003 downwards.
TGACCGACGAGCTGTTCCCCGGTGTGGCCGCCAAGGCCGAGCGCGTCGCCAGCTGACCGACAGGACTGGACCGACAGGAGGACGATCATGGTGTTGTGGTGGATCGGCAACGGGCTCCTGCTGTTGGTGGTGATCCCGCTGGTCGTGGTGCTGCTGCACCGCCTGCGGGAACCGGTGCTCGAGATCCGTCGCTACGCCGACGACGCGCTGGAGCACGGTGTCCTCGCGATCGCGGAGCTGGATGCCGTCGACGAACTCGTCGAGACCCGCGACCGGATCGCCCTGCTCAAGACCCAGGTCGCGGCCTACGGCGGCACCGTGGCCCGCATCCTGGGCGCCTGACCGACTCGACCGAGGAGATCCGCATGCCCGCCGCCGGAGTCGTGACGCTGGTCGGGATCGCACTGGCGGTCCTTGCCCTGGCGGCCTACCTGCTGCACGTGATCTGGTTGCTGCACAAGACGTCATTCGCGCTGGGGACCATCGTGGCCGGACTCCGGGCGATCGCCTACCAGACCCGTCCGGTCGGTCCGATCCTCACCTCCATCAATGACGACCTGTTGGCGGTCCAGGACGCGCTCGAAGACATCCTCGGCGTGGAACTGACCGGTTCCTATCGTGGTCGCAAGGCTGACGTCGTCGACGTGGGACCGCCCCGATCCGACCCTGGAGGGAACTGATGCCCGAGTTCAGCTGCGCCGCGGCCGGCGCCGATTCGTGCGGGTGGAAGGCGTCCGCCACGGACGAGGACGAACTCGTCCAACAGGTGGCCGAGCACCTGCGTGACAAGCATGACGTCCAGCACGTCACGACCACCCTGGCGAAGTACGCGGCCGCCGTGGCCCGGGGCGAGGTCGGCGACGACACCCACACCTGACCGGCGATGGCCCTCCGGCCACGTCACTCGCGATCGTGCGAGGTGGCTTGGTCCGGCTCTTCGACGTCTGCACGCCATGCACGGCTGGCAGCGGCCACGGCGGCCTGTCCCAGGCTCAGCCCGCCGTCGTTGCACGGGACCAGTCGCGGCACGAGGACGTCGATGCCTGCCTGGCGGAGTCCGGCCACGACCAGGGCGACCAGGCGTCGGTTCTGGAAGACCCCCCCGCCCAGTGCCACTGCCGACAGGTCGTGCCACGAGGCCAGTCCGACCGCGAGGTCGACGGTGGCGCGGGCGAGACTGGCGTGGAAGTCGGCGGCCACCACCGCCGGAGCGACGCCGCGGTCGCGATCCTCGATGACACGGGCGACCAGGGGCCGGGCGTCGAGGACCCCGATGCCGTCGACGAGCCGGACCACCCCGTCCACGCGACCGGGGCGCGGGTCGGTGGCGGCATCCGCCAGCGCCTCGAGGTGGCTGGCGGCCTGGGCCTCGTAGGTGGCCGTGTGGCACACCTCCAGCAGGGCCGCCACGGCATCGAACAGGCGCCCGACGCTGGACGTGGCGGGCGTGATCGCGGATCGGCACACCGCCAGGACGTCGCGGCCGCGGGGATCCAGGCGTGCGGCCTCGGCTTCGGCCCGGTCCGGGTCGAGGCTGGCCCGCGTCCACGCCACGGCCATCCGCCACGGTTCGCGGGCGGCCCGATCGCCGCCAGGTTGGGCGACTTCGTGGAGGTGGCCGACCCGGCGGCTCGACCGCAGGTCCGCGACCAGGAACTCCCCGCCCCACAGGCCACCGTCCGGGCCGAGCCCGAGTCCGTCGAAGGCGATGCCCAGCACCGGGTCGGCGCGGCGATGCTCGGCCATGGTGGCCGCGATGTGCGCGTGGTGGTGCTGGACCCCGAGGGTGGGCAGGCCCAGGTCCATGGCCAACTGGGTCGAGGCGTACCCCGGATGCAGGTCGTGGGCAACCAGGGTCGGGTCCACCTCGAGGGTGTCCAGGAGGTGCTCGATCGCCTGGCGGAAGCCCGCTCGTGCAGCCGGGTGGTCGAGGTCGCCGACATGGTGGCTGATCACGGCAGTCCCGTCGCGGACCACGGTGACGGTGTTCTTCAGGTGGCCGCCGAGTGCCAGGATCCCGTCACCGGGTCCGTGCAGGGGCAGACGTCCCGGTGCGTGTCCCCGCGATCGTCGCACCGCCTGCAGGTCGCCGTCGTCGCCCTGGCGGAACACGCTGTCGTCACACCGGATCGCGATCGGCCGGTCGTGGACGAGCAGGGCGTCGACCAACGGCCCGAGCCGCGACACCGCATCGTCGTCGTCGTGGACGATGGGCTCGTGGGCGAGGTTGCCGCTGGTCATCACCAGTGGCCGGCCGACTCCGTCAGCGAGGAGGACGTGCAGTGGTGACGGCGGCAGCATCAGGCCGAGGTCCACCAGCCCCGGAGCAACGCCGGCGGCGACACCCACTGCGCCGCGGCGTGGGGCCAACACGATCGGCCGCGCCGGCGACGTCAGGGCTGCGGCTGCCGCCGGCCCGAGGTGGACGAGGCGATGCGCCCTGTCCACGTCGCCGACCAGCAGCGCGAACGGCTTGTCGTCGCGTTCCTTGCGGGTCCGCAGGACCGCGACCGCCGCGGTGTTGGTGGCATCGCAGGCCAGGTGGTAGCCCCCGACGCCCTTGACCGCCACGACCTGCCCGTCGCGGAGGCGCGCCACGGCGTCGGTGACGGCGTCGTCACCATCGGCCAGCACGTCCCCGACCGGCGAGACCAGCCGGGTCCGGGGTCCGCAGTCGGGACAGGCGTTGGGCTGGGCGTGGAATCGGCGGTCCGACGGGTCGGCGTACTCGCCGGCGCACGCGGCGCACATGGTGAACCCCGCCATGGTGGTCGCCGGGCGGTCGTAGGGCAGCCCCACCACGATGGTGTAGCGAGGACCACAGTTCGTGCAGTTGATGAAGGGATAGCGATGACGGCGATCGTCCGGATCGGCCATCTCGCCGAGGCAGTCCGGGCACGGCCCGGTGTCGACCGGGATCGGAACGGTGGTCCGGTCCGATGCCCGCGTGGCCCCGATCTGGAAGTCGCGATGACCCCGTGGTGGCGCCGGCACGGTGGTGATCTGGTCGATCGTGGCCAGGCTGGGCGGGTCGCGTCGGAGACGATCGACGAACTCGAGCACCTGGCTGGACGGGCCCTCGACGTCGACGAAGACGCCGTCCCCATCGTTGCCCACCTCGCCGGCGAGCCCCAGTTGCTGGGCCAGTCGGTACACGTAGGGGCGGAACCCGACCCCCTGCACGACGCCGGTCACCCGGACGAGTCGCCGGGTCGGGGTGGCCATCAGCAGATCCGGGGCAGCGGGTCTCCCACCAGCATGTCGACCACCCGCGTGCCGCCGAAGGCGGTCTGCAACACGACCGTGGACGCCGGCTCCGCGCGGACCTCGCCGATGACGGCCGCGTCGGCACCGAAGCGGTGGGCCCGGATGGCGTCGAGTGCGGCGCGTCCCTGCTCGGCCGGTACCACCACGACCAACTTGCCCTCGTTGGCCACGTACAGGGGATCGATGCCGAGCAGGTCGCACGCACCCGCCGTGGTGCGGTCGATGGGCAGGGCCCGTTCGGCCAGGACGACGCCCAGCCCGGTGGCCTGCACGAGTTCGTTGACCACGGTGCCGACCCCGCCCCGGGTCGCGTCCCGGATCCATCGCACGGCCGGGGCCGCCGCCAGCAGGTCTTCGACCATGCCGTTGAGCGGAGCGGTGTCGGAACGGATGTCCGCATCGAGATGGAGGTCGCCGCGCGCCAACATGATCGCCATGCCGTGGTCGGCAAGCGTCCCCGTGACGATGACCTTGTCGCCGGGCTGGACCAGGTCCGCGGCCAGGCGGCGACCGGCCGGGATTACGCCCACGCCCGTCGTGGTGATGTAGACCCCGTCGGCAGCGTCGCGGTCGACTACCTTGGTGTCGCCGGTGACGATGGTCACACCGGCCTCGACGGCGGCACGCTGCATGTCGTCGACCACCTCGCGCAGGTCCGTGAACGCGAACCCCTCCTGCAGCAGGAACCCGGCGGCGAGCCAGCGGGGCCGGGCCCCCATGCAGGCAAGGTCGTTGACCGTCCCGTGGACCGCCAGGGACCCGACCGTCCCACCGGGGAACCGCCATGGACTGACCACGAACTGGTCGGTGCTCATCGCGATGCGGGTGTCGTCGGTCAGCCCGAGGACGGCGCCGTCCGCCAGCGGTGCGAGGTGGTCGTTGCGGAAGGCGTCGAGGAAGATCGAATCGGTCAGGGCCGCGGAGGCCTTGCCGCCGGCGCCGTGCGCCAGCGTCACGTGGTCACCGGTCAGGCGGGGCCGACGGCGGCGGACCGCCTCGATGGCACCTCGGACCTGGTCCGGATCGTCGTTGAGGCGGGCCACCGCGTCACACCACCGGCAGTGCGGTGACGTCGTCGGCGACGAGGTACTGGGCGTCCAGGCGTCCGAAGTTGTAGTAGGCCGCGCAGGCACCCTCCGAGGAGACCATGCACGTCCCGATCGGTGTCTCCGGGGTACACGCCGTCCCGAACACCTTGCACTGCCACGGCTTGATCACGCCCTTGAGCACCTCGCCGCACTGGCACGACTTGGGGTCGGCGACTCGGACGCCCGGGAGGTCGAAGCGAAGTTCGGCATCGAACGCCGCGAAGTCGTCGGCGAGGCGCAACGCGCTCTGGGCGATGAAGCCCAGGCCGCGCCACTCGAAGTGCGGCCGCAGGGTGAACACCTCGGCCAGGATCGCCAGCGCGCGCGGGTTGCCCTCGTCGCGGACCACCCGCGTGTACTGGTTCTCCACCTCGCAGCGCCCCTCGGCCAGTTGGACCAGCAGCATGTGCACGGACTGGAGGACGTCCAGGGGCTCGAAGCCCGCGGTCACCAACGGCTTGCCGTAGTCCCGGGGCACGAACTCGTACGGTCGGTTGCCGACGACGGTGGACACGTGGCCGGGCCCCAGGAACCCGTCCAGTTGCAGGTCCGGCGAGTCCAGGATCGCCTTGATCGGCGGCACGATCGTGACGTGGTTGGAGAACACCGTGAAGTTGGTGATCCCGGCTGCCCGCGCACGCAGCAACGTGACCGCCGTCGACGGTGCCGTGGTCTCGAACCCGACCGCGAAGAAGACGACCTCGCGGTCCGGTTCACGTTCGGCGATCGCCAGGGCATCCATCGGCGAGTAGACCATCCGCACGTCGGCGCCGTCCGCCTTGGCATCGAGCAAGCTGCCGTCGCCACCAGGCACGCGCATCATGTCACCGAAGGAGGTGAACACCACGCCGGGACGGCGTGCCAGGTGGATGGCGTCGTCCACCCGTCCCATGGGGATCACGCAGACCGGACACCCCGGTCCGTGCACCAGTTCGACCCCGGGCGGCAGCAACTGCTCGATCCCGTGGCGGTAGATGGTGTGGGTGTGGCCGCCGCACACCTCCATGAGCTTGACGTGTCGACCAGGGTCGGCGACCTCGCGGATCGCCGCGACCAGGGCGCGGGCGGCGGTGGGGTCACGGAACTCGTCGACGAACTTCATGCCGCTCCTCCGGGATCGTGGACGGTGTTGGCGGACTCGCGCTCCAGCAGGTCCTGGACCCGTCCCCACAGGTCGAAGGCCAGCGCGGACTGCGCTTCCTGGATGCGGTGGATGCTGGTCGAGGACACGACCAGGCAGGTGTCGAGGAAGTCGGCCACGGCCATCTCGCCCCCACGGTCACCGGCGAAACCCACCGCCAGCAGCCCGTCGTCGTGCCCCGCTCGCAGCGCCTGCAGGACGTTGTCGGAGTTCCCGCTGGTCGAGAAGCCCATGACGATGTCGACGGGTCGTGCATGCACCCGCAGTTGGCGCGCGAACACCCGCTCGAAGCCGACGTCGTTGGCCAGGGCCGTGACGATCGCCAGGTCGCTCACCAGCGACAGCGCGGGAACGGGCCGCCCACGGGGCGGTTCGCGGAACAGGGCGGCCACGCCCTCGGCGTCGGTGGCGCTGCCGCCGTTGCCACACGTGAAGACCCGGCCACCCGCGCCGATTCGATCGGCCATGCCGGCCGCCAGTGCGGCCAGTTCGGACTCGTGGTCGGCAATGCTGGCCGCCGTCGTGGTGGCACTCTCGACGGCCTTGGCCGTGGCGGAGGCGGCGAGGTCGTCGAGCAGGTCTCCCATGTCGCCGGCGCGCGATGCGCCGTCGTCGGCCGTCGTCATGGGATACAGGAAGCCCGAGGGTTCGGCCATCAGGTCGCCGCCACCGGTTCGTCCAGCGTGGACAGCACGATGCCGGCGTGGACCAGGACGAGGTCGTGGGGGCGAGGCGTGTCGACCAGGGTCGTGTCCACCGTCGTCGTCGTGCCCTGCAGCCGGACGACGGCGGCCCCGTCGGTGACGTCGACGACCTCGGCCACCAGTGCCTCGTCGGCGCAGGTGATGCACACGTCGTGGCTCGGCTCCGGCTCGGCCAGTTGCCGGCCCGCATGTTCCAGGCACACCTGGGTGAGTTCCCACAGCAGGTGGTAGACCAGGATCAGGCGACCGTCGACACTCACGCGCGCGGGATCGTCGTCGGTCCAGACGAGGTGGTCGGCGAGCGCCGCGTCCGGGCGGTCCCCGGCCCCGATCCAGATGGTCTCGACCCCCCAGGCGGGGGTTCGCCGGCAGACATCGACCAGCGAGGGTTCGTGGCCCGGCCCGACGACCAGCAGGACATCCCCGTCGCGGACCAACGACCGCGTCGCGTCGACCGGATCGTCGGACGGAACCACCACCGCCGGCAGGGCAGCCTTGCCGACCATCACGGGGTGGACGAACTCGACCGCGACGTGACGGGCATGGTGTGGCCACGTCGGCGACAGGCACCACAGGGTCCCTCCGCGTGCGAGTCGACGCGCCAGGGCAAGAGCCACCGGGGCCATGTCCGCGGCGGGACCTGCGGCCGGGTCGGACGACGTCACGGAGTCCCCGGCATGTTCGACGCCCACGACGGCCGCAGGACCTCCAGCGGGTCGAGTTCACCGTCCGCCCCGAACTCGACCATCTCCTCCTCGAAGACCCCGGAGAACAACTTGAGGGCGCGCATCGTCTCCTCGGCCTCCTGCTCGTCGATCTGGGCCATGGCGAAGGCGACGTGGATGAGCACCCAGTCCCCGACCCCCACCCCGGACTGGCCCGTCATGTCCCCGACGGCGGCCACCGAACCGTCCTCGGTGGTGATGCCGAGCAGGGCGACCGAGATCTCTCGCCGGACCCCCTCGACGTCGGCCATGACGAGTTGCCGTTCGACGTCGACGATCTCGACGATCCTGCCCGGAATGCCCAGGCACATGCGATGCTCCTCGCTCCGGGACAGGTTGTGGGGGCCCGTGTGTGGATACTACCTGTCAGGTGCACATACCGGGGCCCGGCGAACGACTCAGGCGACGGGTTGGAGTTGCCCCAGGCGGTCGGCGAGCCCGCGCAGCGCGGTCACGGCCGGGGAGTCCGGGTCGGTGTCCATGGGCGACTCACCGGCCCGATCGGCGCGCGCGATCGCCGCGTCGTCCGGCACGCCGACGACGTCGCGGTCCTCGAAGCGAGTCCGAAGATTGGCAAGGTCGTCGTCGAGTTCCAGGCGGTTGGCGACCACCAACACCTCGTGGATGCCCCGCTCGTCCGCGAGCTCGAGCGCGCGTTGGGCGACGTCGATCGACTTCTCGGTGGGTTCGACGACGACCACCAGCACGTCGATCGCACCCGGTCCGACCCGCGTCAGGGTGCCGATCCCGGCCTCAAGGTCGGCGATGACGGTCCGTCCGGGGTCGTCCAGCGCCTCCAGCAACTCGTGGGGCGACATGCCGCAGCAGGGACAGCCCGGGTCGGAGTGCTCGATGCGAGCCACGACCGCGAAGTGCAGTCCGTCCGGGCCCTCGCGCCCGAATCGGTCCAGCAACTCGGGGATGGACGTGGCATGGTCGGCCTCGCCGGCGTCGAGTTGCTCGCGCACGGACACCAGGTGCTCGGCGGTCTCCACCCCCATGCCCAACGACAGGCCGAGGTTGGCGTTCGTGTCGCAGTCCAGCGCGACGACCTCGCGTCCTCGTCGGGCCAGTTCCCGGGCGAGGACGCCCGACGTGGTGGTCTTGCCCGATCCGCCCTTGCCGACCACGGCGATCTTCATGACACCATCTCCCGGAGTGTGACCGCCAACGACCCTATCGCCCCGGTCGCCGGTCCGGTCGGGGCATGGTCGACCAGCGCGAGTCCGCGCCGGTCCGCGTCGCGCACGGCGGGGTCGGCGGGAATCGCCGCGATCACCTCCAGGCCGGTCTCGTCGGCGACCAGGCGTCGGTCGGCGTCAGACGTGACCTTGTTCGCCACGGCGACCACGCGTGGGGCGTCGGGCTCCGTCGCCAGCCGGCCGATGCGACGCGCGGTCATGAACGACTTCACGGTCGGCTCCACGACGACGACCATGACGTCGGCGAATCGCCCCCACCCGAAGAAGGGTTGGCGGGTGCCGCCGGGGAGGTCGCCCAGCACGTGCCACCCGTCCCGGGGCAGTTCCCGCGCGATCTGGCGGAAGGCATGTTGGGAGCCCCGCAGGGTCCAGACCCCGTCGGTACGCAGCTTGCCCAGTTGCACCAGCAGGACGTCATCAGGCCCCTCGATGGCGTACTGGGCGACGGCCTGCTCGGCCGACAGTCCGGTGCGCAGCCGGAACGGCGGCTGGCCCTCGACGTCGCTGGCCTCCACGACCTCGTCGGGGATCGGGGCGTCGGAGGGCGGGATCCCGAGTGCGCCGGCCAGACCGGGCATCACGTCGGAGTCCAGCACGACGGTGCGACCGTCACCGTCGCGCGCCCACAGCCGTGCCACGGTGCCCACGATCGTGGACTTGCCGCTCCCGCCCTTGCCCGCGAACGCCGCTCGCATGACCACTCCTCCGCAGGGCGTGCACCGTAGCCACCCGCCCGTCGAGCGGAACCCAGGCTCCGGTCCGGGCCCCCGCGGGGTCCCGGGCGAAGTCCCGAGCACCCGGGTCCGACGATGACCAGCTCCCGCTGCGTGGGTGGGGCGTTGCCGCTGACGGTCCTGCTGCCGCGCCGATGGCGTGGGGTCAGTCCGCGGTCGGCATGTCCAGGGACGCGGCCACGTCGGTGTCGGGCCACCGCTGCGTGACGACCTTGCCACGGGTCGCGAATCGCACCCCGTCCGGGCCGTGGACGTGGTGTTCGCCGAACAACGAATCGCCCCAGCCCCCGAAGGAATGCCACGCCATCGGCACCGGGACCGGGACGTTCACCCCGACCATCCCCACCTGCACCTCCCGGACGAAGCGCCTGGCGGCGCCCCCGTCCCGGGTGAAGATGGCGGTGCCGTTGCCGTACGGGTTGGCGTTGACCAGCGCGATCGCCTCGTCGACGGTGTCGGCCCGCAGGACCCCGACGACGGGTCCGAACACCTCCTCGCGATGGACCTCCATGTCGGGGGTGACGCGGTCGAGCACGGTCGGGCCGACGAAGAACCCGTCGGGGTGGCCGTCCACCCGCAGGCCGCGACCGTCGACCGCGACCGTGGCCCCGTCACGCTCGCCGGCGTCCACCAGGGACACGATCCGGTCACGCGCCGCCGCCGTGACCACCGGACCCATCTCGCTGGCGGTGTCGCGGCCGGGTCCCACGACCACGGCCCGGGCACGCTCGCCCAGGGCCTCGACCAACCGGTCCCCGGCCGCGCCCACGGCGACCGCGGCCGAGATCGCCATGCAGCGCTCGCCGGCCGAACCGAAGGCCGCGGCGGCGAGGTGGTTCGCGGCGAACGCCGGGTCCGCGTCGGGCAGCACCACGGCATGGTTCTTGGCCCCGCCCAGCGCCTGCACGCGTCGACCGCTGGCCGTCACGCGGCCGTGGATCGACCGCGCCACCGGCGTCGACCCGACGAAGGACACTGCCGCCACGTCCGGATGGTCCAGCAGGGCATCGACCGCCTCCCGATCGCCGTTCACGACATTGAAGACCCCATCGGGCAGGCCGGCCCGCCGCCACAGGTCCGCGATCACCAGCGAGGTCGAGGGGTCGCGTTCGCTGGGTTTGAGCACGAAGGTGTTCCCGCAGGCGATCGCCACCGGATACATCCACATCGGCACCATCGCGGGGAAGTTGAACGGCGTGATCCCCGCCATGACCCCCAGTGGCTGGCGGAAGGACCAACTGTCGACGCCGTCGGACACCTGGTCGGAGAACTCGCCCTTGAGCAGGCTCGGGACCGAACACGCGAACTCGATCACCTCCAACCCGCGCTGCACCTCACCGCGGGCGTCCCCGAGCACCTTGCCGTGCTCGTCGGTGATCATCCCGGCCAACCGGTCGAGGTGGTCGTGGACCAGTTCGCGGAAGGCGAACAGGATCGAGGTCCGTCGTGACAGGGAGGCCTGCGACCACGACCCGAAGGCGGCGGTCGCCGCCGCGACGGCCGTGTCGACGTCCGCGCCCGTTGCGAGCCTGACCTCCGCCCGTGGCCGGCCGGCCGCCGGGTCGAACACGGGGCTGGTGCGGGTCGAGTCACCGGCGGTCGCCCGCCCGTCAATCCAGTGGCCGATCGTGTCCACGGGATCCCATCCCTCGACGTGGGATCGACCCTACTCCCAGACTGGCCCTGGGGACGCCGCAGGTGCCCGGCAACTGTTCAACCGGGGCCAGGCCGACCGCGCCGGGGGCCCGGGAGGCATCGTGGGCCCGCATCACGGTCGGCGCCTCACCGGGGGTCGCTGACGAGGGTCAGCGCACGAGTTGGACGTCCACGCCGTGGTCGAGATCGGCCCAGACCCGGTCGGCGGTGAGGACGGGCAGGTCGAGGCGGAGGGCCAGCGCGAGACACAACCGGTCACCCAGCGACAGCACCTGCGATGTCGCCGCCGACGACCGCAGACCCGCGGACACCACGGCGTCGTCCGTCGTCACGGGCTCGAAGCGAATCCCCAGCGATTCGACGAGGTGCCGTTCGGTCGCCACGTCCAGCCCGCGGTCGACCGCCTTCCCGAGCACCTCCGCGAGGTTGGCCACCGACATCACCGCAGCGGGCATCCGTTCCTCGACGACGTCCGCACCCGGCTCGCGTCGGAGGAGCGCCAGGAGCGCCGAGGCGTCGAGGACGATCACTCGGCGGCCGCCTCGCGTCGTCGCTCGGCGATCAACTCGTCGACGGGCGAACCGGCCTCGGCGTCCGCCCACCGTCGTTGCAGCTCACGCAGGGCGTGCTCGGGCGACCGGAGGACCAGCGCGCCGGTGTCGTCCACGGATGCCACGTACACCGTGCCCTCCTCTGCTGCGAGTTCTGCGCGCAGTTCCGCCGGGATGACCAGGCGGCCTTGGCTCCCGAGCCGGACCTCGTAGGTTCCTGCCACGATCAGGCCTTCCCACCACGAGCGCGGTTCATCACCACTCATTGCGGATGCTACCACGCGGGGTGCGCCCCCCATGGCAGGAGCGACATGCCGTGGAGGACTCCGGGCCGACGGCAGGGACCGTCATGTCAGGAGGAGCGTGGCCAGTCGACGTCGGGCCACGACCAGGCGGTACCAGGAGGCCCGTCTCGAGGGGCACGTGTACGACGCCGGGCAGGACCAACCGTTCGGCACCATCCCACTGGTGTCGTGGTTCAGCCCGAGCCGCAACGACCACTTCCTGACGACCGATCCGCGGTGGGTGCCGGGCGCGCGCTAGTGCTTCCCGGCCGGGGGTTGTGGTGCATTGTCGAGGGCGACCGCTCCCGAAATCTTGCCCCCTGGTTGCTGGACGGGGGTCGAGGTCGAGCACGCGGAGGTCACCGGCCGTCACCGGGCTGACCGTGGCGATCATCCGCATCGCCGACGTCTTGCCCGCGCCGTTCGCGCCCAGGAAGGCGAACGCCTCCCCCGACGACACCTCGAGGTCGATGTCGTCGGGTTGGGTCGTCGTCGGCCCGTCGGCAGCCATGGTGGTCGCGGCCGCGGGCCGCGAGGGCAGGGGCTCGTCGGCAGACCGAGACGTCCGACTCGTAGACTCGCCCCTCCACCTGACCGCACCATCCCCCCCACCCTCAGGACTTCGATGCCTCGCCCTGTTTCCAGCCAGGCGACCTACATGCCCGGACTTGACGGCCTGCGCGCATTCGCCGTGGTGGCCGTGCTGGGCTACCACCTCGGCGTGCCCTTCCTGACCGGCGGACTTCTGGGCGTCGGGATGTTCTTCACGCTCAGTGGCTTCCTGATCACCTTCATCCTGTTGCGGACCTGGGACCAGCGCGGCGACCTGCACCTGCGCGTGTTCTGGCTCCGGCGAGCACGACGACTGTTGCCGGCCGTGATCCTGCTCCTGGTGGTGGTGCTGGTGGCAACGGCCCTGGTGGCCCCGACAGACTTCCCGGCCCGGGCGCGCGAGTCGGTCGCGGCGATGTTCTACGTGAGCAACTGGACCACGATCGCCGCCGACACCTCCTACTTCGATGCCTTCAACGGCCCCGGGACGCTGGACCACCTGTGGTCACTCGCCGTGGAGGAACAGTTCTACCTCGTGTGGCCGCTGCTGCTGCTCGCGATGCTGACCGGCCTGAAGGGCCGGGTCCGGCGGGTGGCACTGGTGACGCTGGGCATCGCGCTGGCGTCGTTCCTGTTGATGATGGTGGTCGCGGACCCCGGGTTCGACAACACCCGGGCCTACGAGGGCACGGACACGCGGGCCGGCGGCCTGCTGCTGGGCGCGGCCCTGGCGATGGTGTGGCGACCGGACCGGTTGCAGGCCGTGATCGCGCCCCGGGCACGCCTGATCGTGGACGGACTGGGCGTGGCCGCGCTCGCCGTGCTGAGCTGGCAGGTCGTGACCACCGACCCGTTCTCCCTGTCGCTGTACCGCGGCGGCCTGTTCGTCTTGTCGGTCGCGACCGCGCTGCTGGTGGCGGTCGTGGTCCATCCGGCCTCGCGGGTGGCCCGGGTGATGGGCGCCAAGCCGCTGGTGTGGATCGGCGAGCGCTCCTACGGGATCTACCTGTGGCACCTGCCCGTCATCGTCTTCACGCCCGACACCGTCCTCGCCGATGCCCCGCTCCTGCGTGGCGCGATGCAGGTGGTCCTGGGCGTCGGCCTGGCCGCGGTGTCGTGGACCGTCGTCGAGGACCCCATCCGCAAGCACGGACTGCTGGGCGCGATCCGCGCCCATCGCGCCGACCGCCAGCCCCTCAACCCCGGCGCACAACCGCTGGGTCCCGGGACCCAGCCCCGGTTCGAGGGTGCGTCCCTGCCGGCCCTGCTGCGCGGCACCGGCGTCGTGATCGTGTTGGGCGTGCTGGTCCTGGCCTTGCTGCCGGTCATCGGCGGCACCGCCCGCAACGCCGTCGCCGCGGCCGAACCACCGCCCGGCGCCGAGCCGTCCACCACCCCGACCGAGCCGTCCGCGCCCGCCGCCCCGACGACGGCCCCCGCGACCCCCGACCAGACCCCGTCCGCGACACCCACTGCCTCGCCGACCCCGTCGGCGACACCGACCCCGGCCGGTGACCCCAAGACCTCGTGCGACCAGGTCGTCCACATCGGGGACTCGACATCGCGCGGGTTGTTCAACCCGGACCAGTTGCCCGATCCCGCGACCCGGCTGGACGCGCGCTACCAGGCGGTCGGCGCCGAGGAGGTCATCGACGAGGTGTTCCCGGCGATGTCGGTGGTCGAGACCTACGAGGACGAGCCCAACGCGGACGACCGGGTCGCCACCCTGGTGGACAACGGCTACGACGGCTGCTGGGTGTTCGCCCTGGGCCTGCAGGACGCCGCCAACCAGTCGGTCGGCGGGGTCGTGGAACTCCCCGACCGGATCGACACCCTGATGGAGCAGATCGGCGACATGCCGGCGCTGTGGAGCACCGGGTACGCCATCGAGCAGGACGGCCCGTGGAGTGACCCCGAACTCCTGAAGTGGAATGAGGCAGTCGTCGAGGCCTGCGACCGCTGGCCGAACATGCGCGTGTGGGACTGGCGCAGCGAGGCCGAGGACCAGTGGTACGACGCCGACGGGATCCACTTCAACCCCGAGGGTGACGTCGTCCGGGCAGAGGGCTTCGCCGATGCCCTCGCGGTCGCGTTCCCGGCGTCCGGCGAGCCCCCGGCCGACTGCCTGGTCTCGACGGAATAGGTGGCCGGACGGTGGTCGTGGCCCGATCCGGCAGCGCTACCGTCGCCAACGGCCCGAACGCGGGCCGGCCGCTCCCCCGACCCCCGTTCCCGAAGGCCCTCCATGCGTGCCCACCTCGACGACCGCGACGGCAGCGACGCGCTGGTCCTGTTCGGTATCACCGGTGACCTCGCCTACAAGAAGTTGTTCCCGGCCCTGCACGACCTCGAACGCGACCAGGACCTCGACTTCCCCGTCATCGGGGTCGCCCGGTCGGACTGGACGGTCGAGGTCCTGCGCGAACGGGCGGAGAAGTCCATGCGCGAGGAGGTCGAGGACCTCGACGAGGATGCGATGCGGACGGTCATCGACCGCCTCGAGTACGTCCAGGGCGACTACAACGACCCGGCAACCTTCGAGCGCCTCAACGAGTTGCTCGAGGACTGCTCGCGCCCGCTGGCCTACCTCGCCATCCCACCATCGCTGTTCGACGAGGTGGTCGAGGGCCTCGAGATGATCGGGGCCAACGAGCGCGGCGGTGGCGTGGTGGTGGAGAAGCCGTTCGGGCGCGACCTCGAGTCGGCCGAGGAACTCGACAAACTGCTGCAGGCCACCTTCGACGAGAACCTGATCTACCGGATCGACCACTTCCTGGGCAAGGAGACGGTGCTGGACGTGATGCTGTTCCGGCTCGCGAACCCGGTCCTGGACACGTTGCTGCACCGCCACCACGTCGACCACATCCAGATCACGATGGCCGAGGACTTCGGCATCGACGGCCGCGGCGGCTTCTACGACAGCGTCGGCGCCATGCGCGACGTCGTGCAGAACCACCTGCTGCAGGTCATGGCCCTGATCCTGGCCGAGCCGCCGGTGTCCGACGACCCCGAGGCCCTGCGCGACGAGAAGTCCAAGGTCCTGCGGGCGCTGCGCCCGATCCGCCCGGAGGACATGGTCCGCGGCCAGTACGACGGCTACCTGGACGTCGACCAGATCCCAGCTGACTCCACCACCGAGACCTTCGTGTCGCTGGTCGTCCAGGTCGACACCTGGCGTTGGTCGGGCGTGCCGATCCACATCCGTGCCGGCAAGGCCATGGACGAGACCCGCACCGAGATCGCGGTGGTGTTCCAACGCCCACCCCTGGCCCTGTACCGCGGCGAGGGCATGGACGAGCCGCCGCCGAACACCCTGCGGTTCCGGATCAAACCGGCCGAGCGCATCGACCTCGGCATCCAGCTCAAGAAGCCGGGCGAGCAGATCGAGACCGAATCGGTGCTGATGACCTACCATTGGGACGACCGCAAGGGGCGCCACACCGAGGCCTACGCCCGCCTGCTCGGCGATGCCCTGCTGGGTGACCGCACCCTGTTCGCGCGCTCGGACTCGGTGCTGGCCGCGTGGAAGGCCGTGGAGCCGTTGCTGGAAGACCCCGGACCGGTGTACGTCTACGAACAGGGCCGACCCGGTCCCGACGAGGCCGACCGCGTCGCACCCCCCCGCGGTTGGCTGCAACCGCTGCAGGATTGACGCGCGTCCTCGCTGCGTTCGGACGCATTGGAGTTGCTCGCTCCGCTCGCAACGTCCAGCCCTTCTGACGCGCGACCTCGGGCCGCTCCGACGCACATTGACTCTGACAAACGGAAGGCACGCACATGCAACTCGGGATGATCGGACTCGGCCGGATGGGCGCCAACATGGTGCGCCGGATCATGCGCGACGACCACGAGGCCGTGGTGCACGACCTCGACCCGGACGCCATCGCCACGTTGGTCGAGGAGGGTGCGACCGGGGCCGAGACGCTCCAGGATCTCGTCGACGGGCTCGAACGTCCCCGCCACGTGTGGGTGATGGTGCCGGCAGCCGTGACCGACCGGGTGCTGGAACAGGTGGCCGACGTGCTGGACGACGGTGACGTGCTCATCGACGGTGGCAACAGCTTCTACGTCGACGCCCTCGAGGAGGGGGCCAGGCTGGCCGAGCGGGGCATCACGCTGCTGGACTGCGGCACCTCCGGTGGCGTGTGGGGACTGGAGCGTGGGTACAGCCTGATGGTCGGCGGGACCGAGGAGGCCGTGGACGGGATGGCTCCGATCCTGGACTCGCTGGCACCCGGTGTCGATGCCGCGCCGCGAACGCCCGGACGCACCGGTGAGCCCGCCCCGGAAGAACGCGGGTGGCTCCACTGCGGCCCGGTCGGTGCCGGACACTTCGTCAAGATGGTCCACAACGGGGTCGAGTACGGGATGATGGCCGCCTACGCCGAGGGTTTCGCCCTGCTGGCGTCCGCGAACGCCGGCACTCGCGACCGCGCCGCCGACGCCGAGACCGCACCGTTGGCCCATCCCGAGCACTACCAGTTCGACCTGGACGTCGACCGCATCGCGGAGGTGTGGCGCCGAGGGGCCGTAGTGGGCTCGTGGTTGCTCGACCTGACCGCCGCCGCCATGCACGACGACCCCGACCTCGAGCAGTTCGCCGGACGGGTGTCGGACTCGGGCGAGGGCCGCTGGACGGTCAAGGCTGCGGTGGACGTCGGGACGCCGTTGAACGTGATCTCGTCCGCGCTGTTCCAGCGCTTCGCCTCGCGTGGGAACGGCCAGTTCGCGGGCCAGGTGATGTCCGCGATGCGCTCGCAGTTCGGTGGCCACTCCGAGAAGTCCGGCCACCACGACGACCTCGGCGAGGGCGACGACATGGACGGTGGCGAGTGACCACGAGCCCGGCCGGTGGCGTCGGGTCGCCGGGATCGCCGGGCGCACCCGAGCCGACGGACGGCGCCTCGGGACCGGTCCGGCTGGCCGACGACCCCCTGTCGACGGTGGCCGTGGACGCCGCGATCCCCCCGCTCGCGGGCCTGTTCGTGGACCCGGACCCGGCCGTCCGCGACGGGTTCACCGCCTCGTGGGTCGCTGCCTCGCTGGCCGACGTGGTGGCTCGTCGGGGCGAGGCCGTGCTCGCCCTGGTCGGCGGCTCGTCGGCCGCGGGCGTGCACGCCGCCCTGGCGGGCCCGGACGTGGCGGATCGCGCCGGGCTGGACTGGTCGGCCGTGACCATCACCGTGGCCGACGAGCGTGCGCTGCCGGCGTCGTCCGACGAGCGCAACTGGCGCGTGGTCGAGGGACTGGTCGAACCGCTGGCCGCCGCTGGACGGGTGTCGGCGGACCAGCTCGTCCCGCTGGGCGAGGTGCCGGGCGACGCCGACATGGCCGATGTCGAGGCCGCACTGGCCGGGGTTCGTGGCCGGCTCGACCGGATCGACGTCGCGCTGCTGGGGCTGGGACCGGACGGCCACGTCGCCTCCCTGTTCCCCGGCCACCCGGGGTTGTCCGCCACCGGCACGTTCGTGGTCATCGAGGATGCGCCCAAGCCCCCGCCGCTGCGGATGTCCGCCACCGTCGGGATGCTGGCCGGCGCCGACGCGATCGCGCTGGTCGGGTTCGGCGACGCCAAGGCCGACGCCGTGGCCGCCGTGACCGCCGAGGGGTCGCTGGCCGACTGCCCCGGCCGGGTGGTCCACCTCGCCCGCCGCGGCGTCGTCGTCACCGACCGCGTCCCCGCCTGATCCCGCGGGCGGCTGCATCGTTGCCGTCGCGCCCGCTGCAGTGGCCGGTGCTGCCGAGTTCTCCACAGGTGAGGTTTCGGTCCCTCTCGTTGTCACACCCCGGGTCTACGGTGGAGCCATGAACGCGCCGACCGCTCCGCCACCACACGACCCGGACCACGATGTCGCGTCCGGCGTTCGGTCAGTGCGGCCGGTCTCCGACGGCGTTCCACCGGTTGCGTCCGTGGCCGGGTCGATCGACTGGTCCGCTGATGCCGCCACTGCCGCGATTGGCCGACTCGTTCAGTCCACGTCGGCCGTGGACCGCCTGATGGTCGACATCGTCGAGTCGTTGATCCGCATCCTCGACACCGGCGCCACCGAGGCCGTCCTGGGCGTCGCGCCGGAACTGGTGTTGTCCCAGACCTGCCGT
>JBBSMS010000031.1:0-28217 GCA_038233055.1 Nitriliruptorales bacterium | reverse complement strand
GTCTGGAACGACGACCCGAAACCGTTCGTGTGGACCAAGACCGCCGATGAGATCCTGGACGCCATCGGCCGCTACTGCACCACCATCCTCCAAGACACCAACGACCAATAATGCCACGCTTCACCCTGACAGCACACTAGGCCAGGGCGGACTCGTTGCCGGAGTCGCGAACGAATAGGCAACTCGAACCCGTGGCGGCCACGATGGCGTGCAGGCCGTCGATGTCGGGATCCTCGGCGATGCCGAAGATGCTGACGTCGTCCGGCGGCGCCTCGTCGATGAACGACATGAAGCCCCCGGACCCCACCACCACCTCGGCATCGTGCAGACGCGCCAGTCGGACGAGGTCGTCGAGGAAGTCCCGCGCCGGTTGGATGTCGTCGTCGTCGGCGACCACCATCACCAGTCGCAGCCGGGCGGACCAGTTCGCCTGCAGCTTCAGCGCCACGAGCAGCATCAGGTCGAGGTTGCCGATGTCCCAACCGATGCTCCAGTCGGGGGAGCGGTCGCGGATCCAGACATTGATGCGGCGGCGCTGGCCCAACGCTGACACCGGGTGGGGGACCCACAGCAACGTCCCGACTCGTTGGCGTGCGGCCTCGTGGACGATCTGGCGCAGCTCGACGTCGTCGACGTGCCCCCCTGCAGAGGTTCGACCCAGCCGCAGGAAGACCGTGTTGGGCCGGAAGAAGGTGCCGCGGAGGGCCTGCATCCCGGCCACCAGTCCGTTGGCGAACGAGGTGCCCGGCACCCGCACCATCGTGGCGGTGCTGTGCACACCCTGGTGGATGAAGCCATCGGCGACCCCATCCAACCGCTGCTCGGTCAGGTGGTCGTGATCGGTGTCGCCGGTGGTGTCCGCCACCCCCATGATCCGGACCGTGCCGTTGGGACGTGCGATCGAGGTCAGGATGCCGTGCACGCCCTGGACCTCGCGTTCGTCGGTCACCGGGACCAACAGGCTGGGCTTCCACGCCCGTTCCTGGGAGCCGGGAAGGCGCGCGACCTTGGTCGTGGCCCACTCCGCCAGTGAGACGAACAGCCCACTGCGGACGTCGGAGAACGGCGCGTCGAGCTGGCGCCGCAGCAACACGACGTAGAAGGCGACCATGATGCCCAGCGAGACCAGGGCCAGGCTGGGCGCGATGATGAACATGGCGAAGATCGACCCGGCCAGCCCGACCATGGGGATGACGGGGTGGACCGACAGCGCCGGGCGGAAGCTGACCAGCCGCAACCCCTGTTCGACCAGCAGGATGCCGTTGAGCATGGCGTAGGTGACCAGGAAGAACATCGTCACCAGCGGGGCGATCGCGTTGAGGTCGCGCAGCATGATGGTCGCGACGATGAGTGCCATGGTGACCAGCAGGGCGTTGCGGGGTTCGCCGCCTTCCGTGCGCCGGCTCAACCAACGCCCGTACGGCAGGACCTTGTGCTCGCCCATGGCCATCAGGATGCGGGCTGCGCCCACCACCGATGCCAGCGCCGACGAGAAGGTGGCCCCCAGCAGGCCGGCGACCACCGCCGGCCCCCAGGCGGCCTTCTCGATCATGATGTAGTAGTCGTTGACGAGTTCATCGGGCGTCGCCGACCGGGCCAACCACACGGCCAGGAGCAGGTAGACGACGAGGCTGACGCCGATGGCGGCCAGCGTCCCCCGTGGGATGCTGTGGCGGGGATCCTTCAGGTCGCCGCTCATGTTCGCGCCGGCCATGATCCCGGTGGACGCGGGGAAGAACACGGCGAAGACGACCCAGAAGGTGGTGCCGCGGAACCCCGTCTCGGGCGCACCCGGATAGTCGCCCCACAGGTCGACCTGCTGGAACGGGATGGTCATGGAGCCACTCGCAGCCGCGACCGCGATGGACACGAGCGAGGCGATGATGACAACCATGATGAGGTACTGGATGCGGATGGCGAACCCGGCGCTGACGTAGGCGATGGCCACGATCAGGCCGAAGACGGCCAGGTCCACGACCAGGGCCGGGTGGTCGGGGAAGATGAACAGCCAGCCCTCGCGGAACCCGAACACGTAGAGGGTCACGGCCAGCGCCTGCGAGACGTAGCGCGGGATGCCCAGCGACCCGCCGATCTCCAACCCCAGTGACTGGGCGATGATGGCGTAGGCGCCTCCCGCCCCGATCCGGATGTTGGTCGTGATGGACGACATCGACAGCGCGGTCGCGATGGTGATCGTGAAGGCCAGAAGGATGATGAGCGTGCCGCCCAGGAAGCCGGCGTTGCCGATCACCCACCCCTCCCGCAGGTACATGATCACGCCGAGGATGGTCAGCAGCGTGGGGGTGAAGACCCCGCCGAAGGTGCCGAACTTCGTGGCCTGGCGCGGGACCTCGTCCGCGGTGTCGAGGTTCTCGGGATGGCGCAGGTCGACGTCCTCGGCCGCCATCGGGGGCTCGTCGACGGGCTCGTCGTCGGCATCGGCGGCCCAGGGCGTCGCGCGGGGAGGGTCACCTGGAGGGTCGGGTTTGCCGTCACCGCCGGGCGACGCTGCCTGCGCCGGGCCGTCGTCGCGGTGCCCGTCGTCGGCCATGCGCACCCTCACGATCCGCCCACCCCGATCGGTCGGCGACGACCACGATAGGGCCCCGGTCGATCCGCGCCACCGGCGGTCCGGACGGCCGCGCCGTCGCAAGGCGGGCCGACCCGCACCCTGCTCGTCACCTGCGGCTGGACCGGCGCCCGACCACGCGTCGCGCACCACCTGGTCAAGCACCGGACGCGTGCACATCGTGTAAGGGTTGAACCGAGGGACGTCCTTGCGGTTGACTCGGCAGACGCTTCGGACGACCGAGGACCCGGCATGGCCGCTGACGCCCCGCGCACCATCATCGACAAGATCTACGACGCCCACGTGGTCGGCGAGGCCAGTGGTGACGACCCCAACCTGCTCTACGTCGACCTTCACCTGGTGCACGAGGTCACGTCGCCGCAGGCGTTCGAGGGACTGCGACTGGCCGGCCGCGAGGTCCGTCGCCCCGACCTCACCCTGGCCACGATGGACCACAACGTCCCGACCGACC
Organism: Nitriliruptorales bacterium; assembly: GCA_038233055.1. Lineage (GTDB taxonomy): Bacteria > Actinomycetota > Nitriliruptoria > Nitriliruptorales > Nitriliruptoraceae > Salsipaludibacter. The sequence goes on along the minus strand of JBBSMS010000031.1, from coordinate 25,176 downwards.
CCGAGCAGGCCGCGGGTCGGGTGCCGCTGGCGGACGAGATGTCGATCCGCCAGATGGACGCGCTGACGACCAACTGCGAGGACTTCGGGATCAAGTTGTTCCCGATGGGATCGCGCAACCAGGGCATCGTGCACATCATCGGGCCGGAACTGGGCGTCACCCAGCCCGGCATGGTGATCGTGTGCGGCGACTCCCACACGGCCACGCACGGCGCCTTCGGGGCGCTCGCGTTCGGCATCGGCACGTCCGAGGTCGAGCACGTCCTGGCGACCCAGACCCTGCCCCAACGCCGGCCGAAGACCATGGCGGTCGAGGTCGAGGGGGACCTGCCGGTCGGCACGACCGCCAAGGACCTCGTGCTCTACATCCTCAACCGCCTGGGGGTTGCGGGCGGGACCGGACACGTCATCGAGTATCGCGGCGAGGCCATCCGCGGCCTCACCATGGAGGAGCGGATGACGGTCTGCAACATGACCATCGAGGGTGGTGCCCGGGCCGGGGTGATCGCCCCGGACGAGACCACCTTCGCGTTCCTGAAGGACCGTCCGTATGCCCCGACCGGCGATGACTGGGAGGCGGCCCTGGCGGCGTGGCGTGGTCTCGACACCGACCCCGGCGCCACGTTCGACCAGGTGTTGGCGATCGACGCGACCGACGTGACGCCCTACATCACGTGGGGCACGACCCCGGACCAGTCCATCCCGGTGACCGGCACGGTCCCGACCCCGGCCGATGCCGACGACGAGGGCCGGGCGAAGCAGTACCGGCGCGCGCTGGCCTACATGGGCCTGGAGGGCGGCGAGGCCATCACCGACATCACGATCGACAAGGTCTTCATCGGATCGTGCACCAACGGGCGCCTGTCGGACCTGCGCGCGGCCGCCGAGGTCATCCGCGGCCACACCGTCGCCGACGGCGTGTCGGCCATGGTCGTGCCCGGTTCCGGACTGGTGAAGGAGGCCGCCGAGGCCGAGGGCCTGGACCGGGTGTTCACCGAGGCCGGCTTCGACTGGCGCGCCCCCGGGTGCTCGATGTGTTTGGGCATGAACCCGGACCAACTCGCGCCCGAGGAACGCTGCGCCTCCACCTCCAACCGCAACTTCGAGGGACGCCAGGGCTTCAAGGGCCGCACCCACCTGGTCAGCCCCGCCATGGCCGCCGCCGCCGCGATCCACGGCCGCTTCACCGATGTCCGCACCCTGTAGCGGCGCGGACGATGTCGACACCACCGACACCACCGACACCAACGACACCCCGTCGAGTGTGCGCATCGCGGCCACCCGTGGCCGCGAACGGCTCACTCGACACGGGCTCGAGGAAGGGGACCGGCCATGGATGCCGTTCGCGAGGTCACCGGAACGATCTGCCCGATCGACGCCAACGACGTCGACACCGACCAGATCATCCCCAAGCAGTACCTCAAGCGCATCGAGCGCACCGGCTTCGGGCCATTCGCGTTCGCGGAGTGGCGCTACCACGAGGACGGCACGCCCAAGCCCGACTTTCCGATGAACAAGCCCGAGCACCAGGGCGCGTCGATCCTGTTGTCCGGCCGCAACTTCGGGTCGGGGTCGTCGCGCGAGCACGCGCCATGGGCCATCGAGGACGCGGGGTTCCACGCGGTCGTCGCCGAGTCCTTCGCCGACATCTTCCGCAACAACTGCGGCAACGTCGGGATCATCGCGGTCGAACTGGACCATGCCACGATCCGCAACCTGTTCGAGGCGGTCGAGGCGGCCCCGGCGACCACCTTCACGGTGGACCTCGAGTCCCAGACCGTGATGGGCGGCGGCATCCAGGCCGACTTCGCGATCGACGCCCACACCCGCCACAAGCTGCTCAACGGCCTGGACGACGTGGCCCTGAGCCTGCAGCGGGACGAGGCGATCGGGGCCCACGAGACGACCCGCGCCGCCTGGCTGCCACGGCTGGCCTGAGCCTCCCCGGACGGTCCGGCCCGCCCTGCTCGGACCGGCGACCACCGTCGTGGTGACCACGGCGCCACCCCCGACCCTGCGACGATGGCCCCATGACGAGTGCCGCCACGCCCACCGCTGCCCGGGTGTCCACCTTCGCACCGTTGCGGGTGCCCGAGTACCGACGTCTGTGGCTGGCGTTCCTGGTCTCCAACCTGGGCACGTTCCTGCAGTTGACGGCGGCGCCGTGGCTGATGCTGGAACTGACCCAGTCGCCGCTGATGGTGGCGCTGGTGACCGCGTCGATGACGTTGCCGCGGATGCTGATGACCCTGCCGGCGGGTGCGCTGGCCGACGTCTTCGATCGTCGAACGATGACCGCGATCGGGCAGGGCATCGCGTCGGTGGCGGTGGCGGTCATGGCCGTGCTGGCGTGGGCGGACCTGTTGACCCCGGAACTGCTGCTGGCCCTGACCTTCGGGCTGGGCGTCGGCACGGCAATCTCGATCCCGGCCCTGCAGACCCTGATCCCCGACCTCGTGGGTGACGACCTGTTGGCCCCGGCCACGGCGCTGAACTCGGCCAGTTTCAACGTCGCCCGCGCGGTCGGTCCGGCCCTCGGTGGCCTGTTCGTCGCCATCGGCCGGGCTGACATCGCGTTCGGCGCCAATGCCCTGAGCTACCTCGCGGTCATCGGGGTCCTCGCGACCCTCCCGATGGTGGGCACGGCCGACCAGTCGGGCGCCGGCGTGTGGCAGTCGACCCGCACCGGGCTGCGGTTCGTGCGCTTCACCCGCACGGTGCTGCTGGTCGTGGCGGTGACGGCCGTGTTCAACCTGACGGCGCCGTCGTTCCAGACGCTACTGCCGTCGGTCGTGGAGGACGACCTGCAGCTGGGCGCGAACGGGTTCGGGCTCCTGCTGGGGGTGTTCGGGGCCGGCGCGCTGCTGGGCGCGCTGACGCGGGAGCGGGTCCGTGACCGGGTGCGGTTGATCCTGCCCGGCGCGATCATCGTGAACGGGGTCGTGGGCATCGGCTTCGGCTTCCTGGCCCGCAGCGTCGTGCCGGCCGCGTTGCTGCTGTTCGTCGCCGGCCTGACGTGGGTGTGGACGGTGACCACCATGAACACGATCGTGCAGATCGTGTCGCCACGTTGGGTCCGCGGCCGGGCGATGTCGGTCTACCTGTTGGCGGCGCTCGGGATGCAGCCGATCGCGGCGGTGGTGGCCGGCAGCCTGGCCGAGGCTGTGGGGTCTGCCAACGCCGTCGGGGTGCTGTCGCTGGTGACCCTGGCCCTGGGGGTGGTCGCCGCACGCATCGACATGCCCGTGCTCGGGGAGGTGGTGGCGCCCCAGGCACCCGACGACTGGTCGGTCCCACGCCATGTCGGCGAGGTGCCGGGCTCGCCGGTGGTGGTGGCGACGACCTGGCAGGTCGCCCGCGACGACCTGGACGCGTGGGTCCCGGCGATGCGCGAGTTGCGCCGCCACCGCCTGCGCACCGGGGCGCAGTCGTGGTCGCTGTTCCGCCACGCCGAGGACCCGCTGGTGTTCACCGAGTACTTCCAGGTGCACGACTGGGAGGCACACCTGGCCCAGCACGGCCACATCGACGACGCGGCCGCGGCGGCGATCCGGCGGGCCCGGGCGTTCGACGTCTCGGGGGCACCCCGCACCGAACACGTCGCCCGTGTGGACATCGACGGCGGTGACCTGGTGGCTGACGTCGACGTGGCCGTGACCGCCCATGCCGCGCTGCACGCCCGTGACGGGTCGATCCCGCTGCACCCGGCCTCGGGACCTCGCGTGCCGGACCCGGCCGCGGAAGGTGACGGCTGACCCCGGGCGGGCGAACCGTGCTCATCTAGGCTGACACTGCCTCGGCCGTGCGTGCCGAGCCCCGCAGCCAGGAGTCCGAGATGAGCCAGTCCCCGAGCGCGTCCCCACGGTCTTCCATGACCGACGAGATCCTGTCCCAGTTGTCGCTCCCGGACCTGGCGGCGCGACTGGGGACCGACGAGGCCACCGCGCGGGCGGCGACCGAGGCCGCGCTGCCGACGTTGCTGGCCGGGATGACGAACCAGGCCGTGGACCCGCAGCGGGCACCGGACCTGGCGCGGGCGGTGCAGTCCGGCCACGATTCGGCCGTGCTCGACACCGACGACCCGGTGGCGCACGTGGACCCGGCCGAGGGTGATCGGATCGTGCAACACGTGTTCGGGGAGCAGCGGCCGACCGTGGAGTCGCGCCTGCAGGCGGCGGCGGGGACGGGCGGTGGCGACCTGATGGGCAAGCTGCTCCCGATGCTCGCCCCGTTGGTGATGGCATGGCTGTCGCGCAAGATGATGGGTGGTGGCACCGGCGGTGGTGCAACCGGCGGTGGCGGCGGCCTGGGCGACATCCTCGGTGACGTCCTGGGTGGCGCGGCCGGGGGTGCGTCGGGCGGTGCCGGGAGTGGTGGCAGCGGCGGTGGACTGGGCGACATCCTCGGCGACGTGCTGGGTGGCGGCGGGTCCGGTGGTTCGGGGGGACTGGGCGACATCCTCGGTGACGTGCTGGGGGGTGGATCCGCCGACGCGGGCGGATCCGGATCGTCCACGTCGTCCGGCGGTGGCGGCCTGGGGGGCATGCTGGGCGAGGTGCTGGGCGGTGGATCCGCGGCAGCCGAGTCGGGGTCCCCCACGTCGCCCTCGACTCCGGCGGGCCGCGGCGGCGGTGGGCTCGGCGACGTGCTGGGCCAGTTGGGCGGTCGCGCCGGGTCGGGCGGCGGCCTCGACGACCTGCTGGGCAGCATCCTCGGGGGCAACGTGGGCGGCTGACGGGTCGGCCGGGCTCGCCCCACTCATCGGGCCGGGCCCGGCCACGTGGTCACGCCACCTGCGCCTCGATCCGGAGCACGACGAAGTCGGCGGGCCGCAGTGGGGCGATCCCGATCACGGCCCGGAGGCGACCTGCGGCGACGTCGGCGGTTGTCGTGGTGGTGCGATCGCAGCGGACGAAGAACGCCTCGTCCGGGGTGGTGCCGGCCAGTCCGCCGTCGCGGAACAGGGCGAGGAGGAAGTCCGCGACTGCCCGCTCGACCGCCGCCAGGTCGGCGTCGTCGGCGGGATCCACCCGGCGGCCCGCCAGCGACGTGGCCACGCTGCGGCGGACCCACGACGCCGTGCGTCGCACCGGCACATACCGGTACTCGGAGTCGGGGGCCGTGGTGCGTGCGCCCCACACGACCCCCGACCGACCGGGGAACCACCGCAGCGGCGCGACCCCGAGGTCACCCAGGCGGTCGTCTCCGCCGGGGATCCAGGGATCGACCGGCCCGGCGACGCCCCGCACGGTGGCGTGGCGGCCCGCGGGCGCGGCCCACACACCCCGCTGGTCGTCCGTGCGTGCGATGACGCCGGCAACGGCACCCGCCACGGAGTGGGGCCCACGGTCGTCGTCCGCGCGCAGGACCCGGGGCACGTACTGGGCGGCGTGGCTGCTGTGGACCGGTGGCGCAGGCACCGCGTCCGGTGGTCGGTCGGGGACCGACGGGTCGAGCAGGACGAACCGGTCGTTTTCCTCCGCCCACGCCACTGCCGCCGTCACCAGTGCCGGTGCGACGGAGCCGCCGCGCGTGCCGGGCGGCAGCACCAGCAGGTCGGCGTCGCTGCGCACGAGCGCGGCGCGGGCGGCCTGATGGTCCGTCACCGTCGCCAGGGCGGGGGCGATGACCACCCGTCGGCCACCGTTGCGGAAGCAGTCCTCCACGGCTGTCGCCAACTCGCCCGCGTCGGTCCCGAACGTGCGCCGGAACTCGGCGTGGGAGGTGACGAGCGTGGTCGTGCCGACGTCCAGGTTCTTCTCGGTCTCGCCGATGAAGGCGACCACCCCGGTCGCGAGCGCGACGATCGGGGCGTCCGCTGCGGCACCGGACCCGGTCCCCGGTCGGTCCTCGGGCGGGGGATCGCCCGGACCGGGCGGGGTCGGGGCCGGCAGGTCGACGTGGCCGCGCAGCAGGACGACGCCGCGTCCGGACACGCGCACCCCGCTGATGTCGTCACGCGGTCCCATCGCCTCGACCCGGGCCCGTCCCGGCCGTCCCATGTCGTGGCCCTGTTCCGCGACGAAGGTGGGGGCGGGGAGTTCGCCGGTCGCCCACAGCCACGCACCGAGGCAACCTGTCGCCGACCCGGTGAACGGGTCCTCGGGGGGTTCCGGGGGCGTGAGTAGCAACCGCGAGAAGACGTCACCGTCGTCGGTGGCGCCGCCCATCGCGGTCAGGAACGGCTCGAAGAAGTCGGTGTCGTGCCGGTCGTGGAAGGCATGCAGCGCGTCGACGTCCAGGACCGCACGGCGGAGTGCGTCGTGCGAGGTGACCGGGGTGATGAGGAAGGCTGTCCCGGTGCTGACGGTCCGGGGTGTGGCCCGGAGGTCGTCGGGCTCGAGGCCGACCAGGGGGGCCACCAGTTCGGCGTCCCACTCGCGCCCGAAGGTCGGTCGCAACTGGGTCATCGTGACGACCGGGGGGCCGTCGCCGGTGGCGTCCACCTCGATCGGCAGCACGCCGGCACCGACCTCCAGGGTGAAGCGGGTGCGACCGTCCACCAGCGCCACCCGCCCGGTGTCGACGAGCGCAGTCACGGTGGCGATCGTCGGGTGGCCGGCCATGGGGATCTCGCCGGAGGCGACGTAGTAGCGCACCCCGACGTCGGCGGCCTCGCTGGTTTGGAGGAAGGCGCACTCGGACAGCCGGGTCTCGCGTGTGAACGCGATCCGGGTGGCCTCGTCGACCTCGTCGGCGTCGAACACGACCGCGCACGGGTTGCCGCCGAACGGGGTGGCGGTGAAGGCGTCGATCCACTCGACGGGATGGCGCGTGGTGGTCATGGGGGCTCCTGGGGTCAGAACGGTCGCGGGGCGATCAGTAGCCGGCGACCGGGTCGACCGCGCCGACCAGCGGGTCGCCCGCGACGAAGCGGGCGACGTTGTCGCGCAGGTGCTCGGCCAGCAGGCGGGCTCCCATCGCCCGGGTGTTGCCGACGTGCGGCGTCACCACCACGTTGGGCAGGTCCCACAGCGGGTGGCCGTCGGGCAGGGGCTCCGGGTCGGTGACGTCCAGCCCGGCGCCGGCCAGGCGGCCGTGTGACAGCGCCGCGACCAGGTCGTCGGTGACCACGTGCCCACCGCGGGCGACGTTGACCACGACCGCCCCGTCGGCCAGCAGGTCGAGACGACGGGCGTCCAGCACCCCGGCGGTCTCGTCGGTCAGGGCGAGCGCGAGAACGACCACGTCGGCCCCGGTGAGCGCCCCGTCGACCTCGTCGAAGGTGGTCACGGCGGCCCCGTCGATCGGTTCGTCGCGGCGCCGGACCACGGTGACGTCGCAGCCGAACGGGGCCAGCAGGTCCAGCAGCCTGGACGTGATCCCGCCGCCGCCGAGGATGGTGACGCGGGCGCCGAACAGCATCTCGCCGTGGTCGTTCCCCCACGAGGTCGCGGTGGCGTAGCGGACCACCTCGCGCCGGGTCGCCAGCACCATCGCCAGCGCCATCTCGGCCACGGGGTCGGCATACACGCCCTTGGCGGAGGTCCAGGCACGATCGTCGTCCAGCACCTCGGTGAAGGCGTCCACCCCCGCGAACGGCAACTGCACCCAGCCCAGGTCGGGGTGCTCGGCCAGCAGGTCCGCGAGGTCGCCGGGGTCGCGGGCCACGGTCCACACGAGCGCGTCGGCGTCGGCGACGTCGACCACCTCCGCGCCGCCGTCGCGAACGGCCTGTTCGTAGGTGTCGTTGGCAGGCAGGACGGCGATCCGGGCGACACCGGAGTCGTCGCGGTCGACGGTGACGGTCGGGAGCACCGGGGAACCTTCGGTCGGTCGGGCGAGGCGGGCGGGACGTCGGGGGTCGCGTGGTGGCCGCGGATCAGCCGGGTGGGCGGGCGTGTCGGGCCAGCGCGGCGAAGCGGTCACCACGTTCCTCGAACGACCGGAACTGGTTGAAACTGGCCGCCGCGGGTGACAACAGGACCACGCCCCCACGGGGGGTGGCCCGGGCGGCCAGCGCGACCGCACGAGCGAGGTCCTCCACCTCAACGACCTCGACGGTCGCGGGTGAGTCGGTGTCCCGGTCACGTCGCATCTCGGCAGCCAGGCGGTGGCCGGTGTCGGGCAACGCGACCACCCGCACGGCGGCGGTCCCACGGGCGCGTTCGGCCAGGGCGGCCAGCAACGGTTCGTGGTCCTGGCCGCGGTCGAATCCCCCGACGAGCAGGGTGATCGGCACGTCGGGGAACGCGGCCAGGGCGGCGACCGCGGCCTCCGGGATCGTCGCGATCGAGTCGTCGACCCAGCGCCGCCCGTCGTCGTGGACCACTTCCAGGCGGTGCCGCAACGGGGTGAAGTCCGCCAGCCCCGGCAACAGGTCGTCGGGCGCCAGTCCCACCACGGCGCCCACGGCCAGGGCGGCGGCGAGGTTGGCCAGGTTGTGCGGGCCGACCAGGGCCGACCCGGCCAGCGCGTCGATGAGCTGTCCTCGGGCCACGTCGGTGCCGCCGATGTCGACCGGGTCGCCGGCGGCGTCGAACGTGACGAGGTCCGGATGGTCGTGCACCAGCGCGAGCACCTCGGCATCAGCGGCATTCGCGACCAGCCGGTGCGACAAATCGGCGATCCGGGACTTGTCGCGCACGTACCCGTCGCGACCGCCGTGCCAGGCGTAGTGGTCCCGGTGCAGGTTCAGCCACACCCCGACGGCCGGGCGGCCGCGCAGGTCGGCCAACTGGTAGCTCGACAACTCCAGGACCAGGTGGTCGAGGTCGTCAGGCCCCACGTCCAGGTCCAGCACCGACAGCCCGACGTTGCCGGCGACCCGGACCCGGCGACCCGCTCGTGCCAACAGGTGGCCGACCAGCGTGGCCGTGGTCGACTTGCCCTTGGTCCCGGTGACGGCGATGACGTTGGCGGGCCGCGCGCGGGCGAAGAACAGGTTGAGGGCGCTGGTCACCGGGATGCCGGCGCGGCGGGCGGCGGCCTGGCCCGGGTGGCTGGGCGGAACCCCGGGGGAGCGGACCAGCAGGTCGACGACGCCAACGGCCGTGCCGGCCCGGTCGGCGCCGACGACCAGTTCGACACCGCGCTCGGTCAGCCAGTCGCGCTCGTCGGCCGCCGGCTCGCGGTCGTCCAGGAGCACCACGTCGGCACGGGAATTGGTGTCGGCCAGGTCGGTGATCACGCTCCGGCCCTCGCGACCCAGTCCGTGCACCGCGATCCGGTCCGCCCGCCGCAGCCAGTCGTCGTCGGGCAGGTCGCCGGGTCCGGCCGGGCCGGTGGACGTCATCGCAGCGCGTCCTGCCAGGCCGCCGGCAGGTCGGAGGTGTCCGGTGGGACGAGGTGGGTGGCGAGGGCGTCGGGACCGACCGCCAGACGCGGTGCCAGTGTGGCCACGACCACGTCGTCGGCCCAGTCCGGATCGGCGGCCAGCGCTGCCAGCGCGGCCGCGGACTCCTCCTCCTCGCCGACGCACTCGAACGGCTTGTGGTCCGCCAATCCGGCGAGTGCGGCGTAGTCGTGGACCTGGTCCGGGTCGTCCAGCAGGTCGTGACCCACGATCGCGGTCACGCGCTCGCGGCCCATGAACGGGGCCAGGGCCAGGAACACGAACCGGCACTTCGGGCATTCGCCGCACCACTCCCGGCGCTCCCCCTGCAGGTGGAAGGCGCGGTTGCAGGAGTTGAAGGTGGCGTCCCACGTCCCGAGGTCGCTGAACCGGCGCGCGATCCACAACTCCGATGCGGGTCGCAGCAGCGACAGGTAGTCGACGTCCGGCGCGACCTCGTCGTGCACGATCCGGGCGAAGGCCGTCTCGAAGACGCTCGACTTGGACCACTGGTGGTTCACGGACCGACCGTCGTCGGTGACGACGGTGGCCTGGTCGGCGGACCGTTCGTTGGACAGCAGGATCGCGCCGTGGCCGCCGGCCACCGCGGCCACGACCGCGATGGCCGAGACCACCGCGGTCACGGGGACGTGCCCGTTGACCGCTCCGCGGTGGTTGAGGTCGAACAGCACCGGGTCGAGCCGGCGCTGCACGGTCACCGTCGGGCGTCCGGCCTGCTCGAAGGTGCGCAGGATCGGGCCCCGCGCGTTCACGGCGAACAGGGTCGGTGCGTGGTCGGCCACGGCTTCCAGCGTGACGATGGAGTCCTTGCCGCCACCGACCGGGACCAGCGGCCCGGCCGTCGCCCCGATCGGCTCGGTCGCCGGTGCCGGCACGACCTCGTCGGCGAACGTGAAATGGTCCGTGAGGTCGACGCCGTGGTCCCAGGCCAACTCGGCCAGCCCGTCGGTCACGATGGCCGCCAACAGGGCCCGCACGGGCGCACTCGTCGGGCCGGTGTGCAGGGTCGGGGGCAGCGTGGCCTTGAGGTAGGACACGCCGGCGACCAGGTGCAGCAGTCGCAGTGCCCGATCCAGGGCCTCGCCGCCCGCTGGTCCCTCGAGGTCCAACGACACGCCGGCGAACACCAGTTCCTCGGTCATCGGGCCGACGCCGTCCAGGTCCCAGTGCAGGCGCACGGTCTGCCCGTCACGTTCGACCCCGGTCCAGGTGAACGCGTCGGACGCGTCCACGCCGAGGTCGACGAGCACGCGCGCTCGCAGGTCGTGCACGGGGACGGTCGCGGGAGCCGTGGTCGGGGTGGCCATGGCCGCGACGGTAGCCCCCGACGCAACTCGTCGAGCCGACGCGACGCCGTCGACAGGGCACCTGCGACAGCGACGTGGGGCGTGGTCCGGGATCGCCGACGCAGCGGCCGCGAGCCGTCAGCGCGTCGTTGTACCCGGGGGCCCGAGGAGCAGGTCGGCCATCGGCGCCGGGGTCCGCAGGGTGGCCGCGGCCTCGGCCAGGAAGGCCGGGTCGGCGCGGACCTCGCCCCGGGCCACCCACGTGAGCCGCACCAGCGTGGCCCAGGTGGGCGGCAGGGCCCGAGCACGGGCGAGCAGGTCGTCCGCCTCGTCGGCGTGTCCGGCGCAGAAGGCGCCCGTCCCGACAGTCAGCACGCAGTCCCGGCACAGGCCACGCCACGGGACCGGACCGCACGGTGGGACCAGTCGAGGATCCACGGCGCAGCGGTCACACGGGCCGGCGTCCACGGCCGCGGGGCCGAGGTCGTCGTCGGCCAGCCAGGGTTGCCGGGCGACGAGCAGGCCCAGCAGCTCGCGTCGCCACGTCCGGGTCGCCAGCGGGTGGGGATCGGGGGTCACGTGCAGGTCGGTCAGCCCTTGACGACGCGGGTGCCGCCGGCGAAGCGGTCGTGCCAGCCGATGTTGGCCGGGTCGTTGGAGATCGTCACCAGGATGTAGATCGCGGCCCCGAGCTGGAGCAGGCCACCGAGGAACGGGATGACGCTGAGCACCAGCCAGGCGTTGCGCTTGAACGATTCCTCGACCGTGGGGTTGCCACCGGCCGCGCCCTTGACCGACATGCCGAGCATCTTCTTGCCCACCGTGCCACCGATCGTGGTGTCCAGCCCGATGTAGTAGGCGAGGTTGATCGCCACCCCGATGAGCCCGGCAATGATCCCCGGCGCACTGAAGCCGCCACCGCCCAGGATCGACGTCATGCCGGGCGAGCCCGTGGCCGAGTCGGCCAGAATCAGTGGCACGACGATGACGAGGGAGATCACGGCCCCGACGACGGCGAGCAGGATGGCGTCGATGACGCGGGCACCCGCACGCGGTCCGGCGTCGGCGGCGGCGACCTCACCGCCCGAGGCAGACCACGAGGGCCCGTCGGCGGGGGGCGGCGGAGGGGGCGGCTGGCTGGTCATGGATGGTCCCGATTCGGTGGATGTCGCGCAGTCTAGAGAAGGTGCGTCGTCCGGGCGTGGACGTGCCCCACATTCTTCGCCGACCGGGCCGGGAGCGGTCACCTAGGCTCGGCCATCCCGAACCACCTCGGTCCGGGGACGACCGCCGACCGACGCGGACCGGTCACCCGTTCCCGGCCCACGACGCAAGGACATCCCGCGTGGCGACCCACAGGCTGGCCATCATCGGCGGCGACGGCATCGGACCCGAGGTCATCGGCCAGGGCCTGCGGGTGCTCGACGCCGTGCAGGAACGTCATGGCTTCGATACCGAGCGCACCGACTACGACCTCGGTGGGCGTCGCTACCTCGACACCGGCGAGGTCCTGTCCGACAACACGCTGGCGGACCTCGATGACGCCGACGCGATCTACCTCGGGGCCATCGGAACCCCGGACGTGCCCCCGGGTGTGCTGGAACGCGGGATGCTGCTGAAGCTGCGGTTCACCTTCGACCAGTACGTCAACCACCGCCCCGTGAAGTTGTACCCGGGGGTCACCTCGCCGATCGCCGGGCTGACCCCGGAGCGCTGCGACTTCGTCGTGGTGCGCGAGAACACCGAGTCCGTGTATGCCGGGGCCGGCGGGACCCTGCACCGCGGGACGCCCGCCGAGGTCGCGACCCAGGAATCGCTCAACACGCGCCACGGCGTCGAACGCATCATCCGCTACGCCTTCGACCTCGCCGACGGTCGCGAGCGTCGCCACCTGACGCTGTGCCACAAGACGAACGTGCTGGTCAACGCCGGTGACCTGTGGTGGCGGGCCTTCCACGAGGTGGGCGAGGAGTACCCCGACGTCACGCGCGACTACGTGCACGTCGACGCGGCCTGCCTCTACTTCGTCACCCAGCCCGAGCGCTTCGACGTCGTGGTCACCGAGAACCTGTTCGGCGACATCATCACCGATCTGGGGGCGGCGGTCCAGGGCGGCATGGGCCTGGCCACGTCCGGCAACCTGAACCCGTCGGGCACCCATCCGTCGATGTTCGAGCCGGTACACGGGTCGGCGCCCGACATCGCCGGCACGAACGCCGCGGACCCGACTGCTGCCGTCCTGGCACTGTCGCTGCTGCTGGGTCGGCTCGGCGAGTCCGCCGCCGCCATCGACGTCGAGGCCGCCGTGGCCACGTGGCTCGTCGAACGCGGTGATGCCACCCCCACCACGACCGAGGTCGGCGACCGGTTGGTCGACCTGGTCCGCGCCGACTGACCTCGCCCTCGGGACCTGCCCGACGGGAGCGTGACGGGAGGATCCCACCATGGCGATGCCCGACCTCCGACGGGTCACCGACGACGAGTGGCTCGACTACTGCCGCTTCTGGTCCGGAATGTTCCACGAGGACCCCGACGACGACGAGGCCGCGTCCTTGAAGGGATCGCTCCCGCCGGAGCGCTGCCTGACCGCCACCGACGACGTTGGCTTCATCGCGTCCAGCGGCGCGCTGCCGTACGGCCTGACCGTGCCCGGTGGGGCGACGCTGGGGTGTGCCGGCGTCACGATCGTGACCGTGCGGTCCGACCACCGTCGCCGTGGCCTGTTGCGCGCCATGATGCGTCGTCTCCACGACGACGCGCGTGCGCACGACGAGCCGATCGCGGCGTTGTACGCCTCGGAGTCGCCGATCTATGGTCGTTTCGGGTACGGCGCCGCCGTCCCGATGCACCAGGTCCGGATCCGCCGACGCGACCTCGCGTCGACCGCCGGTGGGGATGCCAGCAACGTCTCGCTGGTGACCCGCGAGGCGTTCGTCGACCTCGCGCCGCGGGTCAGCGAGGCGATCGGCCGTCGTCGTGGCGGCATGCTCGTCATGAGTCCCGAGGCGTGGGACACCCACTCGCGCAACTTCCGGGGAAAGCGGCCGGACGCGTACGGCGTCGTCGGCGACCGCGGCGTGGTGCGCTACCGGACCAGTGAGGGTGAATGGGCGGATCGGGTGCCCGACGCAGGACTGGAGGTCATGGACCTGTTCGCCCTCGACGCGGACGCGGAGGCCGACCTGTGGGCGCACGTGGCCGGGGTCGACCTGGTCGCCGAGATCACGGCCAAGCGGCGCCCCGTAGACGACCCGTTGCGGTGGCGGGTCGCGGACGAGGCGCGCGCCCGAGACCGTCCCTGCATGCCGCTGTTCGTGCGTCTCCTCGACGTCCCGAACGCGCTGACGGCGCGGACATGGGAGGCGGCGGACACGGTCGTGCTGGACGTCACCGATGCCTTCGAATCCGCCAACCACGGTCGCTGGCGGCTGGAGGCCGGCCCGGACGGGAGCACCTGTACCCGGACCGAGGACGAGCCCGACGTCGTGCTGGACGTGGCGGACCTCGCGAGCCTGTGGCTGGGCGGCGTCCCCCCGGCGACGCTGGCGGCCGCCGGCAGGCTGACCGTCGATGACGACGCGACCATCGGACGCCTGCGTCGGCTGTTCGCGGTGGACCTGCCGCCATGGACCCCGTTCGACTTCTGACCACGGCGTTGCACGGGTGGCCGCCGGCATGTCTGCCGCCCACACCCCGCGGCCGGCGCCCAGTCCGTCCGGCATGGAAGCGTTCTGCTCACCCCGTTGCCTCCCCGCCACCCCGACGGTTGTGAGTGATCCCGGCCACATGGGGCCGCTCGGCCTCACGTCGCGCGTGGGTTGGGGTGGTTTCGACCGGTTGTGAGTCATCGGGGCCACGTGCGGCCGTTCGGGCTCACGGCTGGCGTGGTGGATGGGAGGGTCAGGCCGCGGGATCGCGGCCCGTCTGTGCCAGCAATCGTTCGGTACGTGTGGCATCGTCGGCGACCTCGACCGGTCCGGCGCAGATCCCCTCCATGTAGAGGTGGTCGCCCCAGGCCGTGATGTTGGCCTCGACCATGTCCAGTTCGGCGTCGGTGAAGTCGGGCGTGGTCCCGGCGGCACGGGCCAGGTCCCAGCGGTGCACGACCAGGTCGAAGCCGTAGAACTCGGCCAGCGCCGCGCCGACGGTCGTCGGACCGAACATCGAGTCCAACGCCGTGTCGGCCACCCCGGGTGTGTCGAGCAGGGCCGTGACCGCATCGGCGTGGGTGTGCCAGCTCGCGGCCGGGTCCTCGGGGGTGCTGGGGCCCTCGAGGGGATGACCGTGCTCGGCCAGGAAATCGCGTTGGGTCGACACCACGTGGGCGACCACGTCCGCCGCGGACCAGCCGTCACACGGGCTCGGGCGGTCCCAGCCGGTCGCCGCGGCCCGGTCGACGGTCGCGCCGAAGCGCGACGCCAGCGTGGCGAAGGTGGGCGTGGATCGGGTCGCGGTGGTCTCCGGGCTGGTGCTGGGGCTGGTCATGGGGTTGGTCATGGGGGCGGGTCCTGGGTCGGGTCGGGCTGGCGATGGTCGGGCACCTCCGGGGTGCACCTCCGCCTGCCCGGAGGAACCTACGATCGACCCACGCGCGTGATCTTGAAGGAATCCGACAGATGGTCGCCGTCATCACCGACCGAATCGCCATGGCCAGGTCCCGCCGAACGTGTCGGTCGTGACCGACCCCGTGGATCGGGCCCACCTCACCGGTCGATCCACGGCATCTCCCGCCGTGCCGCGATACCCGGTCGCCCCCGACCTGGTCGACCTCGCGAGCCGGTTCTGGGCCCCGACCTGGGACGTCCCCCCGGGCGAGGTGCACCGCCAGCGCGTGCTCCAGTACCCGGTCTGCCTCGTCGTCGTGACGGGTGACTACGCACGCCTGTACGGCGTCACCACGGGGCTGTCGACGACGGACTTGTCCGGGCGCGGTTGGGCGTTGGGACTGATGTTGCAGCCGGCGGCCGGGCGGTTGCTGTGGCACCGCCCGGTGTCGACCCTGACCGATCATTTCGTCGACCTTGCCGAGGTGCCGGGGCTGGACGGCGCGTCGCTGACCGACCGCGTCCGCGCCCTGGTGTCCGACGATCCCGGGGATCAGGAGGCACGCCGGCGGGCGATGGACGTCGTCGAGGACCAGCTCCGGCCGCACCTGCCGGTCGAGGACGACGATCGGCTGGTCAACCAGGTCGTGCACCGGGTCGAGTCCGACCCCGACCTGCTCCGGGTGGAGGAGTTGGCGCGCGAGTTCGCGATGGCCGAACGCACGCTGCAGCGACTGACGCGCGACCGGATCGGGGTGTCCCCGAAGTGGTTGCTCCAACGTCGTCGCCTGCACGACGCCGCGGAACGGCTGAAGTCGGGACCCGTGGACCTGGCGCGGCTCGCCACGGACCTCGGCTACTCGGACCAGGCGCACTTCACCCGCGACTGGTCGCGCGCGACCGGCTCGCCACCGGGTGCCTACCGCGCAGACCAACCGTCCACCGGGTAGGACGCGCCGACCCGTGGGCGGCGCGGCCCGATCGGACGTGCGATGGGCGCACACCGGCGTCGCGTGAGCAGTACGCTGGCGTCAAAGGACTGCGGTCGTGCACATCGTCGACCGCAATTTCGGCAACGTTTGGATTGACCATGGACACCCGCCTGGAAATCGATGACATGCTCGTGACCGTGGGCAGCGGCAAGAAGGCGCACGTGTTCCGACCACTCCAGGGCGCGACCTACAAGGTGGGCACGCTCGACGACGGCGGCAGTGTGTACGACCGGGCCCTGTGCGGCTCGGGCGGCGAGATGTTCCTGGCGTCGGACGACAACCTGTGCAAGACCTGCTCGACGCTGCTCGACTCCTGACCGGGCCGCTCGGCCCTCGACACGACACGGCCACGCCGGAAGGTTCGCCCATGGGCAACGTCTACAAGAAGATCGAACTGGTCGGGTCCTCCAAGGACTCGATCGAGGACGCCATCCAGTCCGCCGTCGGCAAGGCCAGCGAGACCACCCGCAACCTCGACTGGTTCGAGGTCGACGAGATCCGCGGCTGGATCGACGACGGCCGCGTGCAGCACTACCAGGTTGGTCTGAAAGTCGGCTTCCGGATCGACGATGAGACCGACGCGAGCGCCTGATCTCGCGCCAAGCCTGATCGACCCCGGACATCGCTGGGCAGAAGAGCGCAGCGACTTCTGCAACCTGCCCGAGGAACGAGGGCAGGCATTGACGCTCCGCCGAGCCGGCGCGTAGGTTGGGACTCATGACGACGACACGAGGTGCGACGACCCGGGGCCGCAATGGCCGTCGGCCTCGTGCCGACCTCGCGGTCGTTATCCGGATCATCCGGATTCCCTAGCCCGGCGCGTGCCGGGCCAAGCAGGTGGCGCCGGTACCTCGACGCCCGCTGTCCCGCCCGGCTCCACGCCGACCTCCACTGATCGAGGTTGCTGTGAGCCACACCCCCCTCCCGTCGACCGACGAGGCCGCCGCCGTGGCGCCCGCCGGCGACCTGCGCCTGTACGACACGACCCTGCGCGACGGCACCCAGCGCGAGGGCATCAACCTCACCGTCGACGACAAGATCAAGGTCGCCCGGCGCATGGACGGCCTGGGCGTGCACTACCTCGAGGGCGGCTGGCCCGGGTCCAACCCCAAGGACACGGCCTTCTTCGCCCGCTTCGCCGACGGTGACGAGGCCCCGCTGGCGGCCACGTTGACCGCCTTCGGCATGACCCGCATGGCCGGCAACGTGGTCGAGGAGGACCCGCTGCTGGCCGGGCTGCTGGCTGCTCGCACCGAGGTGGTCTGCCTGGTCGGCAAGTCGTGGGGCTACCACGTCGACGACGCGCTGGGCGTGCCCCGGTCAGAGAACCTCGCCATGGTGGGCGAGTCGATCGCGCACCTGGTCGCCAACGGCCGCCGGGTGTTCCTGGACGCCGAGCACTTCTTCGACGGCTGGCTGCGCGACCACGACTACGCGATGGAGGTGTTGGAGGTCGCCGACGATGCCGGGGCCGAGGCAGTCGTGCTGTGCGACACCAACGGCGGCGCGATGCCCTGGGTCGTGGCCGACGTGGTCCGCGAGGTGCGGGCTCGAGTGGGCTGCGACGTGGGCCTGCACTTCCACGACGACGGCGGGTGTGCCGTCGCCAACTCGATGCTGGGCCTGGAGGCCGGCGCGACCCAGGTCCAGGGGACCGCGAACGGCCTGGGCGAGCGCTGCGGCAACGCCAACCTGTTCACCGTGATGGCCGACCTGCAACTCAAGAAGCAGGTGGCCGTGATGCCGCCGACCGCGCTACGACGACTGACCGAGGTCAGCCACGCGGTCGCCGAGATCTGCAACCAGGCCACCCCGTCGGTCCAGCCCTACGTCGGGCACACCGCCTTTTCCCACAAGGCCGGACTGCACGCCTCGGCGCTGGCCAAGGCCCCGGACATGTACAACCACATCGACCCGTCGCAGGTGGGCAACGCCCAGCGCCTGGTGGTGTCTGAACAGTCCGGTCGGTCCAACATCGTGCTCAAGGCCCGCGAGTTCGGGCTCGAGATCGACGCCGACGATGCCGGCCTGGTGCTGGCCGATGTCAAGCGCCGCGAGGCCCAGGGGTGGACCTACGACGCGGCGGATGCGTCCTTCGAACTGCTGTTGCGGCGTCTCACGGGCCGCATGGACCGGTCCAACGAGCCCTTCCACACGCTGCACTTCCGGGTCTCGGTGGGTGGTGGCTGGGCCGGCCGCGGTGCCCCGGACATGCGGGTTGCTCGCGGTGCCGACGGGGACGGACCCGACCCCGACGAACGCCAGTCACCCACGGAATCGCAGTCCCCGGCGGAGGCGATCCTGGCGGTCGAGGTGGCCGGCGAACGCCGCCTGGGCGCGGGGGAGGGCAACGGTCCCGTCGACGCGCTGGCCAACGCCTTCCGCAACGCCGTCAACGGCACGTGGCCGGAACTGTCGCACGTCCGCCTGAGCGACTACAAGGTGCGGATCCTGGAGGCGACGGCCGGCACGGACGCGGTCACGCGCGTGCTGGTCACGTCCACCGACGGGGTCGAGACGTGGGAGACCGTCGGGGTCGACCCCAACATCGTCGAGGCGTCGTGGCGAGCCCTGTCCGACGCCTGGACCTACGCGATCCTGCGCGCTGACTGGCGCTGAACACGGA
Organism: Nitriliruptorales bacterium; assembly: GCA_038233055.1. Taxonomy (GTDB): domain Bacteria; phylum Actinomycetota; class Nitriliruptoria; order Nitriliruptorales; family Nitriliruptoraceae; genus Salsipaludibacter. The sequence goes on along the minus strand of JBBSMS010000031.1, from coordinate 6,434 downwards.
CTGGCCCGTCAGAGTGCGCGGCCCCGCCGGACTGCTCAGCCGTTCTCGTCCTGCTTGAGCGCGGTGTCGACGCTCAGTGCGGAGGCCACGACCAGCGACCGCAGCGGGTCCTGCAACGGACGGTGGATGCGGACCACGTAGTTGTCTGCGGTGGTGAACAGGGCGCGCGCGATGCCCTCGAAGGTCTTCTTGATACGGGCGACCTCGGTGCCGGAGGCGTCGGTGATCTGGAAGTCCCAGGCCCGCCAGTTCTGGGCCTTGAGCGCGCCCACGCTGGCGCCATCGGCCTCCAGGTCGAAGCGGATCTTGCCGATCATGTTCTGCTGGACGATCCGGCCGATCTCGGTGCCGCCGGCGTCCTCCACGACCACCGTCGACTTGAAGACCTTGGCCGGGCGGGTCAGCCGCAACAACGTCCGCCCACCGGCGTCGGTGACCTCCAACTTGTGGGTGAGGTACTGGTCGAAGTTGGTGAGGAGGCGGGCGGCCTTGCGCAGCCCGGACTGGCCCACCTGCCGCACGGCACCCACCTGGGTGCCGTGCTCGTCGTAGACCATGTACTCGTTGGAGACCTCGATGAACTTGGCCTTCTGGTTCACCACCAGCACGTCGGCGTCGAGCAGGCCGTTGAAGGCGCCGGTGCCGCTGCCCGGTCCGCCGGCGCGGGTCACCTGTCCCTGGACCTGGCGCGCCACGCGGGCGTCGCCGCGCAACGATGTCGGCACCGTCGTTGGTGCGGCGCCGGCAGGATCGGTCGTGGCCTGGCCGTTGGAGGCGACCTGGTCGGTCCACTGGGCGCCGTCGTACCAGCGGTGGTCGTAGCGCCCGGACGGGTCCGGGTACCAGGCAGCGGGGTGGGCTGCGGGCTGCGCAGCGGGAACGGGAGGGGGCTGGGCAGGATCGTGCTCGGTCATGTGGCGTTCCCTGGGTCCGGTGGTCGACGGTGGCGGTCGTGGCCCAAGGGTGCCCGCAGGGACACGGATCTGCCAGCGCCCGTCGCGGCCCGCCCGGTGGGGTGGTGTCGCCGGACCTCCGGCCGCTGCCCGACGACCTGCAAGGTTGCGCAGTCTCGTAGGCTCGCCCTGCTCGGTGCCCGACCCTGCCGCCCGGGAGTCCCCATGACCAGCCACGTCCTGACCCTGATCTGCCCGGACCGCCCCGGGATCGTGCACGGGGTCTGCAGCGCGTTGCTGGAGGTGGGAGGCAACATCACCGACAATGCCCAGTACGGGGATGCCGACACCCAGTTGTTCTGCATGCGCACGGTGTTCGACGCCGCGACCGACGATGCCGACGCGATCGCCGCCCTGGTGGCCGCCGAACTGGACGACGACCGCGCCCGCTTGCGGGTCCGCCCGGCCGCCCGCAAGCCCAAGGTGCTGGTGCTGGTCAGCCAGTACGACCACTGCCTCGAGGACCTCCTGTACCGGTGGCGCAACGGGATGCTGCCGATCGACCTCGCCGTCATCGCGTCCAACCATCCCGACCTCGCCGACCACGCCGCCCGGCACGACCTGCCGTTCCACCACCTGCCGGTGACGCCGGAGACCCGTCCAGAGCAGGAGGCGGCCATCGTCGATCTGGTCGCGGCGCACGACATCGACCTGGTCGTGTTGGCGCGCTACATGCAGATCCTCAGCGACGACCTGTGCGACCACCTCGCGGGCCGGGCGATCAACATCCACCACTCGTTCCTTCCCGGGTTCAAGGGCGCCCGCCCGTACCACCAGGCCCACGAGCGCGGGGTCAAACTCGTGGGTGCGACCGCGCACTTCGTGACCGCGACGCTGGACGAGGGTCCGATCATCGAACAGGACGTGGCGCGCGTCACCCACGCCCACACGCCGGCCGAACTGGTCGAACTGGGCCAGGACACCGAACGGCGGGTGCTGTCCCGCGCCGTGCGCTGGTGGGCTGAGGACCGGATCCTGCTGATCGGTGACCGCACTGTCGTGTTCACCTGAGCCGGTCCGCGTGTCACCGACCGGCTGGAACGGCTCGGTAGCGTCGTCCCGACGCCCACCGGAACGGACCGACGATGACGCGATTCGTGCGCTATGCCAGCCCCGACGGACCACGTTTCGGCGTGGTTGACGACACCGGGGTGCGGGCGATCGACGGCCACCCCTTCGGCGACTGGGATGACACCGGGCAGCAGGTGCCGCTCGACACCCTCCGACTGCTGGCTCCGATGATCCCGACCAAGGTCGTGGCGGTCGGGCGGAACTACGCCGACCATGCCGCGGAGATGGGCGGGGACCTGCCCCAGCAACCGCTGCTGTTCTTCAAGCCCACCTCGGCGATCGTGGGACCGGGCGACCCGATCCAGATTCCCACCGACCTCACCGACGAGGTCCACCACGAGGCCGAGGTGGCCGTCGTCGTCTCCCGCCAGTTGTCGCGGGCCACCCCGGACGAGGCGGCCGAGGCGATCCTGGGGGTCACTGCCGCCAACGACGTCACCGCGCGCGACCTGCAACGGGCCGAGCCACAGTGGGCGCGCGGCAAGGGCATGGACACGTTCCTGCCGCTGGGGCCCGCGATCGCGACCGACGTGAACCTGTCCGACCTGCGCGTCGTCGGGCGGGTCAACGGCGACGTGCGCCAGGACGGCACCACGGCCGACCTCGTCTTCGACGTGGCGACCCTGCTGTCGTTCATCTCCCAGGCGATCACGCTCCTGCCGACCGACGTGGTGCTGACGGGGACCCCGGCCGGCGTGGGCCCGATCGTGCCCGGCGACACCGTCGAGGTGGAGGTGGACGGTGTGGGTTCCCTGGTGAACCCGGTCATCGCCCGCCCGGCACGCGGTGGCTGATGCCTGGTGGCGCCTGAGGGCGCGAGAGCGGCCGAGTGCGTCGGTTCCGGCGACGGGGCTACCGTCTGGACGGTCCGTCGATCGAGGATGCCGCCGCCATGGACCAGGTCCCGAACGTGCTCGCGACCCGGTATGCCAGCCCGGCCATGCGGGACGTGTGGTCGGCCGACGGCAAGGTCGTGGCCGAGCGCCGACTGTGGCTGGCCGTGCTGGCGGCCCAACGCGACCTGGGTGTGGACGTCCCGAACGGCGTGTTGGAGGACTACCGCGCGGTCGTCGACGACGTCGACCATGACTCGATCGCGGCGCGGGAACGAGTGACGCGCCACGACGTGAAGGCCAGGATCGAGGAGTTCAACGCCCTGGCCGGCCACGAGCACGTCCACAAGGGCATGACCTCCCGGGACCTGACCGAGAACGTCGAGCAGGTCCAGGTCCACGACGGGCTGGTGCTCGTCCGGGACCGGATCGTCGCGATACTCGCTCGACTGGCGCGACTGGCGTCGGAGCAGGCCAGCACGGTGGTGGCCGGGCGCAGCCACAACGTCGCCGCGCAGGCCACCACCGTGGGCAAGCGACTGGCGACCACCGGCGAGGAACTGTTCGTCGCGCTCGGCCGGGTCACCGACCTGCTCGAGCGGCTCCCGCTGCGCGGGATCAAGGGGCCGGTCGGGACCCAACAGGACATGCTCGACCTGCTCGGCTCGCCCGAGGCCGTCGCGGAACTCGAGCGCCGGGTGGCTGACCACCTTTGCTTCGCCACCACGGCGACCTCGGTCGGGCAGGTCTACCCGCGCTCGTGGGACTTCGACGTGGTCACCGCGCTGGCGCAGGTCGCGTCCGCCCCGGGCAACCTCGCCACCACGATGCGCCTGATGGCCGGCCACGAACTGGTGACCGAGGGCTTTCGCGAGGGCCAGGTCGGGTCGTCCGCGATGCCGCACAAGATGAACTCGCGCTCCAGCGAACGCATCACGGGTTTCGTCACGATCCTGCGTGGCCACGTGACCATGGCGTCGGGGCTGCTGGGGGACCAGTGGAACGAGGGCGACGTGTCATGCTCGGTGGTCCGCCGGGTCGTGCTGCCGGACGCCTTCTTCGCCCTGGACGGGCTGGTCGAGACCGAACTGACTGTGCTGGACGAGCTCGGGTTCTTCCCGGCCGTGATCGCGGCCGAACTGGAGCGGTACCTGCCGTTCCTCGCCACAACGAAGGTGCTGATGGCCGCCGTGAAGGCCGGTGTCGGGCGCGAGGCGGCCCACGAGGTGATCAAGGAGCACGCCGTCGCGGTCGCGCTGGACCTGCGCGAGGGTGCGGGTGACAACGACCTGCTGGCGCGACTGGCCGCCGACGAGCGGTTGGGGCTGGACCGGGCCGACCTCGACGGCCTGCTGGCCGAGCCGCTGGACTTCGTGGGTACGGCGCTCGACCAGGTGTCGTCGTTCGTGGCCCGGGTCGATGCCCTGGTTGCCGACCACCCCGACGCTGCCACGTACACGCCGGGCGAGATCCTCTGACATCCATGCGCTGCGGACCGGTGATCCGGGTGGCGATTTGGGTGGACCGGTCGTCGGCGGTGGGAGTGGTCGTGGGCGGCTGATCCCGCGTCGCATGGTCGTCGCTGCGCAAACTGGGCAGTCCCTGCGCCCGTCAGGCAAGGTCCAGCGGCGGGCCGACCACGCGGCTGGCATGGGCCGCGTAGATCGCGGCGATCCGGTCGGGGTCGGGTGCCTCGCCGGCAGCGAGGCTGGCCAGGTAGCCGGTGCGATCCGCGAACAGGTCGAGGATGCCGTCCGGTGCGGCCAGGCCAAGCACGTGGACGGGTTCGTCCGATGGGTTGGCGAAGGTGTGCGGTGACGCCGCCGGCATCCATGCGGCGTCGCCGGCACCGAGCTCCTGGGCCCGGCCGTCGAGTTCCAGCAAAAGGTTCCCGGACAGGACCACGACCAGTTCGTCGAAGTCGTGCACGTGCCGTGGGGGACCGCCGCGCGGCAGCACACCCGTGTAGACGGCCAGTCGCCCACCCGTGTCACGCCCATCGACCAACACCCTGAAGGGGTCGAGGCGGCGCCGGGACTCGTCCGCTCGCAGCACGTGGCCGGGCATGTTGGCTTCCTCCACCGGGTTCGTCGGACCGTACCCTCGGCCCCCACTTCCTCCCCGTCCCACTCCCGAGGTCCTCGTGCCGTCCGAGCAACCCGTCCGTGTCCGTTTCGCCCCGGCGCCGTCCGGCTGGTTGCACGTCGGCAGCGTGCGCACGGCCCTGTTCAACTGGCTGTGGGCGCGCCACACCGGTGGCACGTTCATCTGGCGGATCGAGGACACCGACGCCGACCGCGCCACCGACGAGTCGATGCGGTCGATGATCGAGGCGATGCGGTGGCTGGGGCTGGACTGGGACGAGGGCATCGAGGTGGGTGGTCCGTACGGCCCCTACCGCCAGTCCGAGCGCGCGGACCTCCACCGGGCGGTGGTCCGCCGGCTGGAGGACGCCGGCGTCTTCTACCACGACGACCGCTCGCCCGACGAGTTGGACGCGTGGCGGCAACAGCGGCGCGACGCCGACCTGCCGCCCACCGTGAAACGCGACACGGTGCCCGACGCCGAGGGCGGCACCCTCCGCCTGGCCCTGCCCGCGACCGGCACCGTGTCGGTGCACGACGAGGTCCGTGGCGAGGTGACGTGGAACTGGGCCAACGAGTCCGACCCGGTGCTGGTGCGCTCCAACGGCGCGGTCACCTATCCGTTGGCCAACGCCACCGATGACCTCGCACAGGGCGTGTCGCTGGTGTGCCGCGGCGAGGACCTGTTGTCGGTCACGCCGCGCCAGTTGTTCCTGTACGACCTGTTGCTGGCCGACGGGCTGGTCGACGACGCGCTGGACGAGGTCGGGCTGCCGGCCCGGGACCCGTCGTGGGGCGCGCCGTCGTCGTTCGCGCACCTGTCCATGGTCGTCGGCCAGGACCGCAAGAAGTTGTCGAAGCGACACGGGTCGGTGTCCATCCAGGAACTGGCGCGCCGGGGGTTCCTCCCGGAAACCTTGCTCAACGCCATCGCGCTGTTGGGCTGGTCGCCGCGGGACGGTCGTGAGCGGCTGGACCGAGACGAGGTCGTCGAGGCGTTTTCGCTCGACCAGGTGGGGGCCTCCGCCGCCGCCTTCGACGTGGACAAGTTGACTGCCTTCAACGGCGAACGCATCCGGGACATGGACCCGACGGCGCTGGCGCACCGGCTGGTGCCCCACCTCGACGGCACGTACCTGCCCGACGGCGACGACGGGGCGCCAGACCCGGACTTCGAGCCGGTCCTGTCGACCCCGCCGTCGGACGGCGAACTTGTCCGACTGACGGCCCTGGTGCCGCTGGTGCAGGAGCGGATGCAGGTGCTGGCGGACGTGGCGGACTACGCGCCGCCGTTCTTCCGCGAGGTCGGGATCGACGAGTCGGCGGCTGCAAAGGTGTTCCGCAAGGCCGGGTCGGTGGAGGCGCTGGAGGCCGGCGCGACGGCACTGGCCGGCGTCGAGTGGACCGTCGAGGCGATCGAGGCCGCATTGCGCGGACTGACCGACGAACTCGGGATCGGCTTCGGCAAGGTGGCGCAACCGATCCGGGTCGCC
>JBBSMS010000030.1:0-28359 GCA_038233055.1 Nitriliruptorales bacterium | reverse complement strand
ATCCGACCATCGGGGCGAGACAGGAATTGTGTGGGTGCGCTCTGCATTGTGCGAATCCTCGTGTCGGTGTGTGTACTAACTCTATTAGTCAACAGCTAATCATGTTCTTCCGAGAGTGTCAAGGGGAGAACTGTGATTGCCGCGCTGGCGGGCGGCCGCGGAGTCCACCCCCGGTCGGTCGTCCACGACAACCACGACGACACCACCGCACGGTGGCGGTTGTAGGTCGCAGGCGCGGACTCGCCCCACAGCTGGTCCAGGGCGTCGGCCATGTCGCCTTCGTCGAGTGCGACCAGGGGCCGGGCACCGGACACGTCACGAGGCGGCGGAAGGTCGCGCCGTGGGCCCGGACGGTGGTGTCGGCCGGGTCCCGCCGGGCCAGGTAGACGTCGGCCGCGGCCGCGAAGGTGACCGCGTGGTCGTCGAGCACGTGGACCGTGGACATCCTGACCTCCGTGTCGCAGACACTGCGGGCGGTTCCTCGAGCTGGCGTTCGAGCCAGCGGCGCCTGCGGGTGCGATCGTGGCGGCCGAGAGTGACATCACCGCGGAGCTGGCCCGGTTACCACAGGTTCGGAACCGGCTCGTCAGAGTGTCGGTATCCCCGGATCCCAGAGGCCTGGACGGCACCGACCAGAGTTGGGAGATCAGTGGCTATCGGAGCTTCCGGTCCAGTTGGAGTACCCAGTAGACGATTCACACAGTGCCCCGACTACGGTACGGAAGAAGCCGCGGACCAGCTCTTACACGACAAGATGGGGCTCACCCCACCGCAGAGCCGAGTCTCCTACGCGTACTCGCCAGGCTCAATCGGTCCTGGACCTACCAACGCCATCCAGTCAGCTGAGAGATCGATTGCATCATCGGGTCCGGTAGTCTAGACTTCCGAACCCGACTCGACGGGGGTCTCGCCCTCTCCAGAAGGCGCCTCGCCCTCGGTCGGGGTCGCATCAGCACTTTCGGAGGATGCGCCGTCCGTGGAAGTCGTGCAGTCATCCGACGAGGGCTCGGGGCTAGAGATAGACCCTCCATCACCATGTGCCCGCGATGGCCGTCTTTGTGGCAGGATGAAGAACTTGACATCGGCGGCCAAGAGATCCTTCCAACCGCTGACGGAAGTGAATACGTCAGGGCGCGACTTGCCTGTTCGTGCCATTTCGTAGGCGAGCAGCCAGTCTTCCGACTTCCAAGCTTCCGGAAACTCCGATCGCTGCATCGCCGAGGATAGATCCGGACTCGTGGCTAGAAGTCCCTCGTCATCCAAATGCGCAATAAGAATCAAAGAGCAGCAATCATCCATTCGACACACGGAGTTGGTAGCCGACTCTTCTAACCTAATGCGGAATCTCGCAGCAGTGTAAAGAGCCCAAGCAGTTTCTGTTCCGTGCTCCCGTGCTGCATGATATTCGCAGGCTTCGTTGAGAGACTCGACCAATGGCAATTCAGCAATGATCCCATCATCGTAATTGGAGATCTTTTCCAGGGCATCGTAGACGTATCTGAGCGAACTAGCATCAGAAATAGCTGAGGACAACGCCATCCTTCCCAAGGTCTTGCCGCTCTCCTTTCCAATCCTTGCTGCAGTCGCCTTTCGGAGGGCGAAGTTCATTACTGCCGCCTCTGGATACTGTTCCGCAAGCGCAAAGGCCAAGGAAAAGAAGTGGTAGAAATCGTTCTGGAGCTTCCGGTCTGAATCAGCGCGGAGAATGAACTGAGCAAGGCTCACCTTCCAGGGCGCCTCGAGTCGCGGGGGGCCTTCGAATATGGAAGTCTTCCGTGTGCTGACCATAAGATCGTACTTCAGGAGTATCGATTGCCATCTCAGCACGATCTCCTCCGCTTCACTTTGGCTTGAAGTGAAAACCATTAAGTCATCAAACCATCTAGTGGCGTAACGCCCGATATCGCGGAATTCTTGCTGCAGCTCCTCGTCCACAGCGCACATGATCGCCTCGGCAATCACTAGTGACGTATCCGGCCCGATCGGTAGACCTTTGGTTTGCCCGTCCTGGCCAGATCGAACTGCCGCGTCAAGCTCAGCGCCGAAGGTTTTCTGATGATTCTTCTGTCCCAAACGAGCCTTTGACGCGGCCTTGCCATGAAGGGCCCACTCAACAGCGTGCGTGTAGACGGTTGGATAGAAGTCGGCGACATCGGCCTTGAGCACGTAGCGGCCTCGGCTCATCCGATGCGCGATCGTGGCTTGCTTCAAGTCATAACTTGCCTTGGGTGATAGCGGGCGGCGGGCGCCTGATCGTCTATATACCGGTGAGGAAAGCGAGAAGGCACTCTTCGAGTAATGACTAGAAAGTTGCGACCAGTTTTGTTGTATCGTTGAAGCAAGCGCTCGAAACGAGAATGGGTTCGGTATTCCGAGGCGACGAGGCAGGACACCTTTTCTAGACAGATTCAGTGGCACATGTTGGGTCCAACCTGATGGAGGATCCGGGACTGAAGCGTGCGTCTTCGCAAAGCTGATTGAGGTGAAACACGGTGGCAACTCCTTCGGGAAGCAGCCGAGGGCGATAGTTCGATCGATATCGATTGCCAAACCTCCATATGCACATCTGCACCGAGCCTCACGCGAGGCGAGTCGAACGCTATCAAACGAGACCCACGAGGGATCAGGGTCTGGAGGTGAAATTCGGATGCCCTCTTGTCTTGGGCAGGGTCCGGTTTCTCCTTGACGTCGCTCAGGGCCACGCCGGCGTCAGATTCCTTGCATCCCGTGTGTCGCGTGTCGGGCCCCTTGCGGGCAGTAGGGCCCGCGGTACCCATCGGGGCCGCCCGGTGACGTCGAGCCAGGGTCCGGGCGGGTCCGGACGTGCCGGTCGAGACGCAAGCCAGGTTGGGGCTCATCCGTTGCGCCTCGCCGAGAGTCGATTCCGCAGGCAGCTGCTTCCAAGGGCTCGAGCCCCTGGGTGGGTGGCGATATCCCCGGCTCTCGCAGGTTTCGCCTCCGCACTGGAGAGTTGCGATATCCCGGTCCTCGGGGAACCGGGTCGCCTGGAGTGACGAAGGTCAGCTCAGCGGATCCGGTGTCAACGCCGACGAGCAGTGCGGACGGGTGCCTTGGCAACGAGTTGCTGCTTGACGAGGCGGATCTGGCGAAGGGTGTCGGTCGCGCCGGCCGCTGCCCGGCGCCATTGGCCGTGCTCGCTGGCGAGATGTTCGAGTCGGGCGACGTCGCGCTGGGCATCGTCGAGCGGCCGCTGCGGGTGCGCTTTGTCGGCGGGGTCGGTCGAGATGCGTTTCTGCCATTCGAGGTTGTCGCGGATGCGGTGGGCACGGTCGAGCTGTGCGGGGTCGAAGGTCGGCATGGTGTCGATGATCCGCTGCTGGTTGCCTTCGAGCCGGTCGAGCTGGTCGCTGTCGAGCTGGTGGAGGGCGAGGGCCAGGTGGCGGTCGATGTGCTGTTGGGCGTGGTGGTGTGCGGCACGGGCGTCTGGGCGTGACGGGGCGGGTCGGGGGCCGATCAGGTCGGTGTGGTCGGCGAGTTCGTAGCGTTCGCGGTAGGCCGCGGCGGCCGTGGCGGCGTTCCGCCAGCTGTCGGCCATGTCGCGGTTGGCGGGGCGGGGCCCGAGAATGCCGAGCCACCCGGGGGCTGCCCCGTGGGAGAGCTGCTGGCCGAGCTGGTGCCAGCGGTTCCGCATCAGCCCGACGGCCCGTCTGGCCAGGGCGGTGTCGTCGTTGTCGATCGGGGGGATGGCCGCGCCCAGGCCGCGAGGCAGGACGGGACCAGCGGCGCTGATGGCGTCGTTCAGCCGCCAGTGCAGCACTCCTGCCACCGATTGGACGTCGTCGAGGGGTGCCTCGGCGACCCGCGCCAGCAGTTGCTGCTGGTCGTGCCCCTCGAGGGCGAGTTGTCGGAGCCTGGCGATCAGGGCGGGCCATTGCGGGTCGCCGGTGGGGTCGATGCCGCGCCGGGTGAGGGTGGTGGCGGCCCACTGTCGGGTGGCGCGGCGGCAGGCGTCTTCGTAGATGGTGCCGAGCCGGCCCAATGACGTGATGTCGTGGTGGGAGTCGCGGATGGTCTGGTGGGCGGCGAGCCGGTTCTGGTCACGACGGCGGAGGATGGCAGACAGGATCTGTTCAGCCGTCGGAAGATCGTGGTCGTCGCGGATCTGGTCGTGTTGCGTGTCGGTGGCGACCCAGATGTGGTTGGCGTTGCGGCCTCGTGTCGATGCGACGTAGAGCTGTTCGTGGGTGTCGCCGGCGGTGGCCAGCGCGTGGCTGACGTCGACGGTCATGCCCTGGGCCCGGTGGGCGGTGGTGGCGTAGCCCAGGTGGGCCTGGTCGGCGAGGTAGTCGGCCGGCAGGGTCACGGTCGCCTGGTCGTGGTGGCGGCGGACGTCGGCGGCGCCGTTGCGGTGGACGTGCAAGATGGTCCACACGTCGCCGTTGACCACCCACCCGCCGTTGGATGTGGTCAGGCTGCGACGGTTGCGCCGGGTGACGATGTGATCACCGACGGAGGCGTCGTTGTCGCGTAGCGCCACGGTGGGACCTGTGGGGTTGACGACACCGGCATCGAGCAGGGCGCCGCGTGCTCGTTCGTTGAGTACGGCGGCTTGATCGTTGGTGGTGACGACCATCAGCACCGATCGTCGGCGCCCGTCGCTGGTGCTGGCGGCGTCGGCGTGCCACGCGGCGAACAGGTCGGCCTCGATCTGGGTCGACGTGCCGGAGTGGATGCGGCCACGCATGGCGTAGGCGGCCAGGCAGGCCGGGTTGCGGGCACGTAGCTGCAGGCTGGCGGTGGCTTCCCAGTCGGCGGTGAACCGGCGCACCTCGGTGAGGCGGACGGCGCCGTGGCGGTCGGCCAGCAGGTCGAACGCTCCACCAACGTGCACCGCGGCCAGCTGGGCGGGGTCGCCGACCAGCACCACTTTGCTGTTGGTCCGGCGAGCCTGGTCGACGATGGCGACGAGCTGGTCGGTGGCGATCATGGAGGCCTCGTCGACCAGCACCAGCGCCCCGTGTGGCATTGACCACCTACCGGTGGTGGTTTCGTGCAGCCACTTGCTGGTGTTGGCGGCGGGGACGTTGGCCTCGGCCGCGAGGACGTTCGCGGCCGCCTGCGACACGGTCAGCCCGACCACCTCACCACCGTCGGCCTGCCACGCGTCCACCGCGGCACGAAGCGCACGGGTCTTGCCAGCACCGGCAGGCCCGACCAGTTGGCTGACCCTGCTGTCGTCGCCGAGCAGTGCCGCCACGGCTCGACGTTGGTCGTCACCCAGCCCGTGGCTGGCGGCGGCCGACTGCAGGGCGTCGGCGGCGAGGGTCGGCGCGCCGGCCTCCATGCCGGCCTGGAGCAGCCAAGACTCGGCGTCGATGGTGTGGGTCAGGGCCCACCGGAGACGACCCGGCCGGTCATACACGCTCGACCCGTCGGACCTGCGCAGCCCCTCGGGCACCTCGACGACCTCCGGTGCCGACACCTGCACCAGCTTCGGGTTGGCGACGGTGGCCTCCACGAGCTGCTCGGCGCGTCGGCGGAGTTGGCCGGCGTCGCGGCCGGCCGGGTCGACCACGTCAAGGGCCGCGCGCAGCAGGTCGTGCCGGGAGAACGTCGCCCGGGGGATGTCGGCCAACCGGGCAAGCAGCTGCTCAGGGGTCACTGCCGTCGCACGCCCGTGTCGACTGTTGCGTCCCGTGACGGTGTCGGCCACTCCCGCGAGCCGGCGCCCCTGCGCGACCGCGGTCGCTTCCCACTGGGTCAGCGCGTCGGCGGCAGGTAGGTCCTTCTTGGCGGGGCGGGTGGCCAGGGTGGCGTCCTGGGCCATGCGCCACTGCACCGTCGGCGACGGCGCCACCCCATACTTCGCCTTGTAGGCGTCCACCAGCCGCACGACACGGTCGGTGATGGCCCGCCGTCGGGTCGAGAACGCCCCGATGAGGTCGTCGTCGATCCCGTCGATCTCCCGCAACCCGTCGGGGCGGTCCCGCCAGTCGACCCCGAGACGCTGTGTCAGCTCCGCCTCGACCGTTCGGTTGTAGATCGCGCCCGCACCGGCCTTGGCAGCCAGCACCGCCCGCCCGTCCAGCGCCCGCCACTTCCCGTCCTGGCCGGTCTTGGCACGATTGAGCAGCAGACAGTGGGTGTGGATCTGCATGTCCCCGGACCGCGACGTCCACTCGTTGAACCGCGACACCACCAGACCGGACGTGTCCAACACCCGGATGCCGTTGCGGCCCGCCCGCACGAACGCCGCATGCTCCTCCAGGTACCCAAGCCCCGCGTCAACAGCTGTCTGGTGAGCAGCCCACACCTGCTCCTGGATGTCCAGTCCGCCGGCTGCCCACAGGATCGACACCGACTTCACCGGGGAGAATGTGCAGTCCCACGCCGCCACCGACGCCTGCGGCCCCTTGCGCTTCAACTCGTGCTTGGCCATCCACCGGCGGTACGGATCGTCGACGCACTCGGCCGCCGCAGCCGCCGCCTCGGCCAACACCCCCGCAGCGGCGGGTTGACGGAAGCGGCGTCCGACATGTCGGCCCGACCCGTCGGGATGTTCCGCCCGGTCGAAGAGGGCGACGAACGTGTCGTCGCCGACGGCACCTGACAGCCCGAGTTCGGTGGCTCCGCCGCCCCACCAGGCACTGCCCGGGGCGTACAGGCCCTCCCCGAGGTCCGGGGTGATCCGCCCCGTTTCGGCGAGGTAGTAGTCGGCCATGCCTGATCGGACTTGGCCGATGTAGTAGTCGACCGCACCGCCTGCGCGGACCTTCTTCACCGACAACACCTACGCGCCCGTCGCTCGCCGTCACACCGACCACTGCCTTCGCAGGCGGCGTGGTGTGACAGGGGACGAGCGGACGGTGCGCACCGACTGGATCGGTCGATGCATTGGTGTGAGGCGTTTGGTGACGGGTCGGTGACGACCTTCCTGGAGGGGGCCGTGCGGAAGTCGCACACCAAGGCTTCAGGGTGTCACGTGATGGTCGGGACATTGGGCAGTGGTTGTAGTGAGTCGGATAACTCGCCTGCCGTAGCGGAGTCATCCGGCCGGAGAGCCGGAGGTTCGCAGTGTCCCTCATCGACATTCCCGCAGCCGCAGACAAGCTCGCGACGACCGAGCGGCACATCCGTGAGTTGATCTACCGCCGCGAGATTCCCTACCTGAAGGTGGGTCGTCTCGTCCGATTCGACACGGACGAGCTCGCCGAGTGGATTGACGCCCAGCGCGTCCCCGAGGAGGGTCGTGCCGCGCAGGTGTCCTGATTCCACACCGCCTGTGCAGCCGTCACCAGAGGACGCGCTGTCGGTCGCGGAGACCAACGCCTACATGGCGCACCGCGACCCGCTCACGGCCGCCCTGGCCACTCTGATGAGCCGGAGCGAAACCTCTGGGAAGCAACGTGATGCCGCCACCCGATCGGACTCTGGCCGTTCGGGTGGTAGGCCCGCTTCTCGACGGGACCGGTCAGTGCCGACGGCGCCTCGGCAAGATCGACGGCAGATGGTGGCCAAGGCTTGAGTGTTCACACTATGAACGCTATAGTTCAAGTCATGAACGATACTGTCTCGTCGCCCAACGTCCTCCCCATCTTCAAGTCGGAGGTCCAGTTTCGCATCCTCGGTGAACTCTTCACACATCCGGACCTGGAGGTTGCGTTGGGCGAGCTCGCCCAGCGCATCGACCGCCCGCGTCCGACCGTGTCCCACGAAATTGCTCGTCTGGTGAAGGCGGGGCTCGTGATTCGGCGCAGCGACGGGAACAAGGCGCTCCTGCGGGCGGCACTGCACACGCCCGTCTCAGAGGACCTTCGCTCCCTGTTGTCGAAGACCTACGGGCCGCTCGCCGCTCTGCGTGACGCGTTCTCCGAGCTTCCAGTCAGCCATGTCGCCGTCTTTGGATCATTCGCTGCCCGTTGGCGAGGGGAACCTGGTCCTCCGCCAAATGACATTGATGTTCTTGTAGTTGGCGATGTGGACTACGAGACGCTCTGGGACCTCACCGCCAAGTTGTCGCGCAAACTCGGTATTGACGTCAACGCGGTCCTGCGTCGTGCGGATGCGTGGGAGACCGACGATTCCGCGTTCGCCAACGCAGTCAAACGGGGTCACGTCGTCGACGTGATTGGCCAGCGGCCGGGAGCCAAGTACACACGATGAACTCCGACGCGGACACAGGCCCTTGCCGCTGCTGTTGCTGCAGCCTGCCGGCGCCGGCCCAGCAAGCACGCTGATGTCGGAAGCGAGCGGCATCGACCGGCTGCTGAGTCACGCTGCCGAGTCCGCTGCGGTGCACCGAGGGGCTGCGGACGAAGGCTTCGCCAAGGAGATCGTGGGGGGGTTGGATGCAGACTATGTCATGTTCGCAGCCGAGAAGGGGGACTGGGCGACCGCGATGAAGCTGTCGTACGAACACGCGCGCAAGGCAGTTTCGATGCTGCTGCTCGCCAACGGGTGGCGAGTCCCCGACCAGCTGGGCAAGCACGCGAAGATCGCTGAAGCCGTGACGGCCTGGATCAGTGACGAGGACGGCAACGGTCCCCGACTGGCTGGCTCGTACAGTCGATCGCGCAAGGCACGGAACGACGAGGAATATCCCGACAGCCGAGCGCCGCTACCTGATCAAGACGCTCTGCGGCAGCTGACGCTGGACAACATGCGCCTTGTCCGCCGCGCAAGACGAGAACTGGGGTTGGCAGATGATGACGCAATCATCCCAACTTCTGACAACATCGAGCGGTGGCGGTCGGGACCATGACCCTCACCTGCGGCGGATATCGCTCCGATCTACACCCTCACCGCCGCCGGCGCCGGGATGGCATCACCGGCCCTGGTTGGCTTCAAGGCTGTGTGAAGGCGTCGGCCAGGACAGCTGCCAGGTCCTCTGCTGGGAGAGGTTCGTCGGCGACGCGCAGTACCAGGGCGTGCAGCTCGTCGGCACCCAGGGTGCAGCGGGAGCGTCCGTTGGCGTGGTAGGCGAAGATCACGGCCAGGAGACTGAGACGCTTGTTCCCGTCCGGCAGGGCGTGGCTGCGGTTGAGCCCGTCCATCAGGGCGGCTGCTTTGAGGTCCAGCGTCGGGTAGGCCTGCTTGCCGAACACCGTGACGTGCGGGCGGTGTACCGCCGATTCCAGCGCGCCTGCGTCGCGGACCACGGGTTTGGAGCCTTCCACGGCCGCGAAGAGTTCGAGGAGTTGGGACGTGGTCGGCAGGTTCACTCACCGAGCCGGTCGAGGGTGTCGCGATAGACCGGGTCGGCGTTGATCGTGTCCGCGAGGTCATCGATACTCAGCTGGTCGTGGTGGAGCTTGAGGCGTGCGGCGTCGCGAAGCCAGTCGCTGAGCGTGGCCTGCGCCCGGTCGGCGGCGGCCCGGACCTCGGCGTCCAATTCCTCGGGGAGGTTGAGCAGGATTCCCATGAGCCATCCTCACGTATAGAACGACTATATACCCATGCCCTGCCTCCGGCCCTCTCCCGTCAGCCTGGGGCCGTCTCTGGGCCGTCTGTGGGCCGTGGAATGGACGTACGGGTACGTATGCCAACGGTCGAGTACGGCAACGTTTCCCCTGCTCAGAGGCCTGTTTCGCTGAATATCCGCCGATAGGCGAAATGTTGTGAAAGGCTTTCACACGGCAGAGGCCGCAGGTTCGAAACCTGCCGACGCCCACCACCAGCATGGCTTGCGGGCCGGTCACCGACCTCGTCGGGGCCGGCCCGTCGTCGTGCCGGTGTCAGGCCCGATCGTGTTGGTCGCCGCCGGGTGGGGTGGGGGCGTGACGGGGGTGATCGGACGTGATGCGGTCGGCCTTCATCTCGGCCTCGTGGACGTGACGCACACCGTCGACCAGGTCGTTGCGCACTCCTGCGACCAGGTCGCGCGCCACCGACCAGTAGTGGTCGTCGTACTCCTCGACCACCTGGAAGGTCCAGCGGCCGTCGAGGACGTTGCGCCCCACCAGTTCCTGTTCGAGCCGATCGGCCTGGTCGGCGTGGCCCGCGTTGCGCAGGGCCTCCACTGCCTCGCCCACCAGCAGGTCGGCGTGCCCGCTCATCTGGTGGAAGTCGTACAGCCGACCGCGGGCACGCTCGATCCACTCCATCGCCTCGGACACCTTGCCCACGGCGGCGACCGTGTCGTCGTCGAGTCCGTCGGGGCGTCGGTCAAGGCTCATGTCCCGGACCCTAACCCGGGCCGCGCCGGCGGTTCGTCGGCCGATTGGCCGACCCCCGACGGGGGGGTTGCGCGGCGGGTGAGCGGTCGGGCATGATGGTGACATGCTGATCCTGTCGATGACTCCCGGCACCCGCGACGGTGCGACGTTTACGCGAACGACTCGCGTCGGACGGCCCTCACCGCGCCACTAGTCGTCCGACGAGGCACCTCCCGGCCGCGTTCGCGGCCACCTGCACGGTCCGGCGCACAAGCCGACCGTCACTACGCTCGCTGCCCGACAGGAGTCCAGCATGTCTCGTTCTGCCACCCCCCAGTCGACCGACCTGACCGTCCGATCCGGCGACGCCACTGCCACCGTCGAACCCGGCACCACCGCCCTCCAGGCGCTCAAGGCCATGGAGGCAATCCGCGGCCAGGTCGTTGCCGCCACCGTCAACGGCGCCCCCTGGGACCTCGACCGCCCCATCACCGACGGTCCGCCCCAGAACACCGCCGACGCCCCCGACGCCCTGGTCGTGGACCCGGTCTACGGCGACACCGAGGACGGGCGCGCCATCCTGCGCCACTCGACCGCCCACATCATGGCCCAGGCCGTGACCGACCTGTTCCCCGGGGCGAAGTGGGCGATCGGTCCGCCGATCGACAACGGCTTCTACTACGACTTCGACGTCGACGAGCCCTTCACCGGGGACGACCTCGAACGCATCGAGGCTCGCATGGGCGAACTGATGAAGGAGCGCCAGTCCTTCGTGCGCGAGGAGGTCGCCAAGGACGATGCCCGCAACGAGTTCGCCGACCAGCCCTACAAGCTCGAGATCATCGACGCCGTCGACAGTGGCGAGATCGTGTCCCCGGTCGACGCCGCCGGCGGTGGGGGCGCCACCTTCACCGTCTACCGCAACGTGCGCCCGGACGGCGACGTGGCGTGGTCGGACCTGTGCCGTGGCCCCCACGTGCCGTCGTCGGAGCGCATCCCGGCCTTCACATTGTTGCGCACCGCCGGCGCCTACTGGCGTGGCCGCGAGGATCGGCCCATGCTCCAACGCATCTACGGCACCGCCTGGGAGTCGCGCAAGGCGATGCAGGCCCACCTCGACCACCTCGAGGAGGCCGCCAAGCGCGACCACCGCAAGCTTGGCCGCGAGCTCGAACTGACCCACTTCCCGGAGGAACTGGGCCCCGGCCTGTCGATCTTCCTGCCGCGTGGCGCCATCGTGCGCAAGCAGATGGAGGACTGGATCCGCGAGGAGGTGCTGGCGCGGGGCTACGAGGCGGTCTACTCACCCCACATCGCCAAGGAGGACCTGTGGCGGATCTCGGGCCACCTCGAGAACTACGCCGACCTGATGTATCCCGGGATGGAGATCGACGAGGCCGCGCGCTACCGCCTCAAGCCGATGAACTGCCCGTTCCACGTCCTGGCCTACAAGTCCCGCACCCGGTCCTACCGCGAACTGCCGGTGCGGCTGTCCGAACTGGGCACCGTCTACCGCTACGAGAAGTCGGGCGTGGTCAACGGCCAGTTGCGCGCGCGTGGCTTCACCCAGGACGACAGCCACATCTTCTGCACCGGTGACCAACTGGTCGACGAGGTGGCCGGGTGCACCCAGTTCGCGCTGGACCTGTACGAGGTGTTCGGCTTCGGCGCGCCCAGCAGGATCGCGATCTCGACCCGGCCGGAGAAGTCCATCGGGGCGACCGAGGACTGGGATCATGCCGAGCGCGCGCTGGTCGACGCGGTCGAGCGGCTCGGCCTGGACTACCAGTTGGACCAGGGCGAGGGCGCCTTCTACGGCCCCAAGGTCGACATCCACCTGCGTGATGCGATCGGGCGCGAATGGCAGACCACCACCGTCCAGGTCGACTTCAACCTCCCGGAACGCTTCGACGTGACCTACGTCGGCGAGGACGGCGAGCAGCACCGGCCATACATGGTCCACCGGGCCCTGTTCGGATCGATCGAGCGCTTCTTCGCCGTGATGGTCGAGTCGTTCAACGGTGCCTTCCCGACCTGGCTCGCGCCGGTGCAGGCCACCATCGTCCCGGTCGCGGCCGACTTCGACGACTACGCCAACGAGGTTGCCGCGGCGCTGCGGGCGGAGGGCGTGCGGGTCGAGGTGGCGGTGTCCGACGACACCCTGGGCAACAAGATCCGCAAGTCGACCACCACCAAGGTGCCCCACACCGTCATCGTCGGGGGCAACGAGCGCGACGACCGGACCGTCGCGCTGCGGCCGTACCACGGCAGCCAGCGCAAGGACGTGCCACTGGACGACTTCGTGGCCGAGATCGCGACCGAGATCGCCGACCGGGTGGCACCCGACCTGGGCGACGCGACCACCTCCTCGTGACCGACGTGGACCCCGACGGCAGGGTGGACCAGGCCAGCCCTGCCGACCGCGACGGCCGGGTGGACCAGGACGGCGTGGCACTCGACCACCTCCAGCGGCTGTGGGCGCCGTGGCGGTCGGGCTACATCGGCAGCGCCGAACCTGCGATCGAGGGCTGCCCGTTCTGCGTCCTGCCGGCACGGGACCCGTGCCGGGACCGCGAGTCGCTGATCCTGCACCGGGGGAGTGGCGCGTTCGTGCTCCTGAATGCCTACCCCTACAACCCCGGGCACCTGATGGTGGTGCCCTACGCCCACGAGCGCTTCGTCAACGCGGTCGCCGAACCGGCGGCTTTGGAGATGTGGCACCTGGCCCGCCGCGCCGCAGCCGTCCTGCACGACCGCCTGTCGGCCCAGGGCGTCAACCTCGGCATGAACCTGGGCGAGGCCGGGGGTGCGGGCATCGCCGAGCACGTCCACCTGCACGCGGTGCCCCGGTGGGGCGGCGACACCAACTACATCTCGGTCGTCGGTGCGACCCGCGTGCTGCCGCAGGCACTCGCCGAGGTCCACGACACTCTCGCCGGCGCCGACTGGACCTGACCCGCCGATCCGTCGCCACCGCCGCCCCGTCGGCCACCACCTCCTCGACACGCCCTCAGCACCACCCCCGCCTGCACCACCGCCCTCCCGCGTCCACCACCGCCACCACCGCAGGTGGGTGTGGGATCGGCAGCATGTGGCCGGATCGACGCCCGCTTGGGGTGGGGTTGGCGGGTGGGTGGTGGGTCAGGGGTGGTAGAGGGTCAGGGGTGGTAGGAGGGTCAGGGAAGTCGGGATGGTCAGTCGGGATGGTCAGTCGGGATGGTCAGGGACAGGGGGTGGCGAGGGTGTGGCCGCCGGGGGTCGCGAAGTCGGTGAAGCGGCAGCCGTAGTCGGGTGCGGCGACGACCGCGGGGTCCAGTACGACATCTCCGGCCGGCCTCACGCCGTCCTCGACCCAGGTCACCAGGTCGGCGAAGGCGGTCGCCAACTCGGTGCCGGTGAAGCCACAGTGGCCGACCCCGCGGATGGCGCGCTGGACCAGCAGGTCGCTGTTGCCGGCGTCGGCCACCTCCTGGGCGTAGACGACCTCGTTGTGGAACGGCACGAACAGGTCGCCGAGGTTGTGCAGGGTCAGCACCGGGACGTCGATGTCACCGGTCACGATCGGCGAGGGGCGGTTCAGCGACATCGAGTTGCGCAGCCGGTCGGCTGCCTCCACTCGCACGACGCCGTCGTTGAAGGCGGCCTCGGCCGGGCTGGTCGCCGGGTCCAGGTCGAGCTGGTAGTCGACGCCCACGTTCTCCGCGGCGATGCCGCGCTCGATCCCGACGGTGCCGTCGCCGGTGCCAAGCCCGAAGGTGAAGTCGCCCGGGGCCGAGCCACCGAAGGTCGGAAAGGAGTTCCAGAAGAACCACGCCTCGTCGAAGTTGGGGCGGTCGCCACCGGACCGCAGCTCCACCAACTGTTTGAAGGCCTGTCCGTCAGCGTTCAGGACGGTGGGCCACCCTCCGGGCACGGCCTCGAGGTTGGCCTTGATGGTGGGCACCGTTTCCGTGAGGTAGTCGTCACCGACGGGGTAGGACGAGGTTCCCAGCGCCAGTTGCTGCGCCGCGACGTTGTAGTCCAGGAAGTAGTCGAAGAGTTCGTAGTCACCGAGCACGCCACAGGCCGGCATCGCCGCGTCGTAGCGCGACGGGTACTGCTCGATCGAGCGCGCCACGACGTGGCCACCCATCGACACCCCGGTGATGTAGGTCGTGTCCGCTCGGCCCACCTGTCGGCGGAACACCCGGGTCAGGCGCTCGGTGTCGCGCACGCCCACGTCCACCGCGTAGTCGTTCTCGGAATAGCTGGACGCGGCCCAGGCGAAGCCGTTGGCGAGGAGGTAGGCCCGCAGCGGATGGTTGTCCACGGTCAACTCGAGGCCCTCACCGCGGAACCCGTGGGCCCACATCACCAGCGAGCCGTTCCAGTCGGCGGGCACCTCGATCCGGTAGGCGGCGCCACGCTCGACGCCCCACAGTTGCTCCGCCTCCAGTCCCGGCAGCCCGTCGAAGGGCAACGTCGACTCGTCCACGAACCACTCCGGACCCTTGTCCTTCGGCGCGGCCGAGGCGAGCGTCGGCACCAGCAGGGCCAGCAGCGCCGCCCCGGCGACGAGCAGTCGGAACGGTGATCGGGACATGGCAACTCCGCTGGCAGCAGGTGGTGGTCGGTCGGGACCAGCACGACTCTACGGCGGTGTCCGTCCACTGTCCGGGGGTCGCCCGCCGAATTGCCGGGATGTGCGCCCATCGGAAGGGGTCGCAGATGCCGTGCCGGGACTGGCGACCGGGCGATTGGTGCGGGCCGGCGACCCGTCCGGGCTCCCGGAGTCGGGGGGGAGGGGACCGGTAAGGTGTCGCGACCGTCCATGTCCTCAGCCGAGGTGTCACTGGTGGCGCTCCGCGCGACGTTCGACACGACCATCAACCGCGTCACCACACCCATCGGGCGCGGGCTGGCGGCGCTGGGCGTCACCCCCAACGCGCTCACGACCATGGGAATGGTCCTGACCGCGGTCGGCGCCGGCTTCGTCGTCGCGGACGAGCCGATGATCGGTGGGTTGGTGCTGATCGCCGGCGGGCTGATGGACACCTTCGACGGCGCGGTGG
Source organism: Nitriliruptorales bacterium (assembly GCA_038233055.1). Taxonomy (GTDB): domain Bacteria; phylum Actinomycetota; class Nitriliruptoria; order Nitriliruptorales; family Nitriliruptoraceae; genus Salsipaludibacter. The sequence continues at coordinate 13,193 of JBBSMS010000030.1, read as the reverse complement.
CACGTGCCACCTCCTCGTCGACCCCGTTCGGTGGCTTCTACGATTCGGTCGTGGACCGGATGTCGGACGGCATCATCCTGGCCGCGATCGCCTTCTGGCTGCGCGACCACCCACGCCAACTGGGGGTCACCTTGGTCGCCCTGCTGGCCGCCCAGATCATCTCCTACGTGCGTGCGCGGGCCGAGTCGATCGACCTCGACTGTTCCATCGGCATCATGGAGCGAGCGGAGCGCGCCATCGCTCTGATGTTCGGGCTGGTCTTCCACCAGTGGATCCTCGAACCGGTGCTGTGGCTGCTGGCGGTCGGCGGGCTGGTCACCGTGGTCCAGCGCATCCACCACGTGTGGTGCCAGGTGGCCCGGGACGTCCCCGAGGAACTGGTCGCGCTGGCCGCCGGTCGCAACGCCTGGAACCGGGCCTTCCTGGTCGCGGCGCGTCGGTTCTACGGGTCCACCAACTTCGACGCGGCCCTAGACGACGTGGTGGGTGATCCCCGCGCCGTCACGGGCGACCTGTGAGCCGGTCGGACCGGCCCGGCGCCGCCCCCTCGACTCCGGCCCCGCCCGGATCCGAGGCGCCCGGACGGGGTGTCCCGGCGGCGACCGACGGCGGCCAGCCACGGTCGGTGGCCCGGGTCGGGGACCTGCCACCGGCGGCTCCCGAGACCCTGCGCCAGAAGGCCGCGTACTGGGGCTACCGCGCAGTGTGGGATGCGGCCGCCCACCTGCCCCGACCGCTCGCGACCGCCACGCCGGAGTCGTTGGGCGCGGTCTGGTACCGCGCCGGCAACGGCGCCCAGCGCGACCAGGTCCGCGCCAACCTCGCCCGGGTGCTGGGCGGCCCGGACCCCGACCGCCTGGAGGAGGTGGTGCGCGCCGCGTACGTCTCGTATGCCCGCTACTGGCTCGACGCCTTCCGCCTCCACACGTTCACCCCCCAGGGCGTCCTGGCGCGCTCGTCCGGCGAGAACCTCCACCTCGTGGACGACCTGCTGGCCGACGGCGACGGCGCGATCCTGGCCACTGGCCACCTCGGGTCGTGGGACATCGGGGCCTTCTTCACCTCCCAGCGCGACTGGGGCATGGCCGCGGTGGCCGAGGTCGTGGAACCGAGACGCCTGTTCGACCGGTTCGTGCAGTTGCGACGCGACGCGGGGATCGAGGTGATCCCGCTGGTGCGTGGTGGCGACATGATCGACCAGATGGTCGACGTCATCGACCGTGGGGGACTGGCCACGCTGCTGGCGGACCGGGACCTGGGCCGCCGCGGGCCGGTCGTGGAGTTCTTCGGCGAACCATGTCGGCTGCCACCCGGCTGCGCCCTGCTGGCCCGCCGCACGGGACGGCCGGTCGCGGTCGGTGCCTTCCTGACCGAGGGCGAGGACGGCTTCCGGGGCGTGATCCACTCGGTGGTGGACATCGCCCACCTGGACGTGGAGGCGGGCACCCAGGTGCTCGCACGCGAGCTGGAAGGACTGATCGGTCGGGCACCCGAACAGTGGCACGTGTTCGTGCGCAACTGGCTCGTCGACCGTGAACCCGACCACCCGGTCGTGCCGGCGTGGCGGTCCGGGAACTGGTCACCACCCGGCGGTGGTGGGGCGGCCTCGTGACCCGGATGCGCCGTGTCGCCATGGTCAGTCCGTACGACATCGACGTCCCCGGTGGGGTCCAGGCCCACGTCCGCCACCTCGCCGACCACCTCCGTGCCGCGGGGGACGAGGTCACGGTGATCGCCCCGGGACGACGTTCACGCAGCGGTGTCATGACGGTCGGTCGATCCGTCGGCATCCCGTTCAACGATTCGGTGGCACCGGTGGCCCTCGATCCGCGGGCGGTCCGTCGGGTGCGGGCCACCCTCGTCGACCTGCGACCCGACTTGGTCCATGTCCACGAACCGGCCGTCCCGGTGGTGTCACTGGCGGCCGCGACGTGGGGGCGGGCCGCCACCGTGGCGACCTTCCACGCCTGGGCCGACAGCGGGTTGGCCTATCGCGCCCTGCGGCCCGTGCTCGGACGGGCGCTGCGCGACCTCGATGCCCGGATCGCGGTCTCGGAGGCCGCAGCGGCGTTCCACGGTCGCGCCCTCGGGCTGTCCCCGGGCCGCTTCCAGGTGGTCCCCAACGGTGTCGACGTCGCCCGTTTCGCGGCCGCCCGCCCGTTCCCCTCGGTGGTGCAGCCCAACCTGGTGTTCGTGGGCCGGTTGGAACCGCGCAAGGGCCTGGAGGACCTGGTGCGAGCGTTCGTGCTGCTCAAGACCGATCACCCCGACCTGCGCCTGTACGTCGTCGGCGACGGCCCCGAGCGCGATCGCTGCCAGGCGTTGCTGCCCACGCGGCTGCGCTCCGACGTCGTGTTCCTGGGACGGGTGGACAACGACGAGGTCCCGCGCGTGATGGCATCGGCATCCGTGTTCGTGTCACCCGCCCGCGGCGGGGAGTCGTTCGGGATCGTGCTGGCGGAGGCGATGGCCGCGGGCGCACCGTTGGTGGCGTCGGACCTGCCGGGGTACCGCTCGGTGGCGACCGACGGCGTGAACGCCCGGTTGGTGCCGCCCCGCGACCCGGCCGCGTTGGCCGCGGCGGTGACGGCGCTGTTGGCGAACCCGGCGATGGCAGCGGCGTTGGCTGCCCAGGCACGCCACGACGTCGAGCGCTTCGACTGGCCCGCGGTCGCGGACCGGGTCCGGGCCATCCACGACCTGGCCCTGCGCCGGCGTGGCGCCGAGCCGACGAGGCGGTCGGGCTGACGGTTCCGGGCTGGCCCGTTCGAGCCGTCTCGCCGCAGCGCGCGGGACGCGACGGATGCGCGACTCGCCCGAGCCCAACGCGTAGTCTGCCGGCAGCATCGAGCAGGGACGAACGCGTGCTGATCTATGTACTCATCGGGCTGGCCGTGCTGGTCGTGGTCGTCGGCATCTGGCTGGCCGGCACCTACAACGGGCTGGTGGCCCTGCGCAACCACGTCGAGGGGGCGTGGGCCGACATCGACGTCCAACTCACCCGTCGCCACGACCTCATCCCCAACCTCGTCGAGACCGTGAAGGGCTACGCCTCGCACGAGCGCGAGACGCTCGAGGCGGTCATCCAGGCCCGCAACACCGCCGTCGGTGCCTCCTCACCGGGTGAGCAGGCCGCGGCCGAGGGCGGGCTGACCGGTGCCCTGCGGCAGTTGTTCGCGGTCGCCGAGGCCTACCCCGACCTCAAGGCCGATCAGAACTTCCGTGAACTGCAGGCCGAACTGTCCTCCACGGAGGACCGGATCGCCACCTCGCGGAACCGTTACAACGCCGCCGTGCAGTCCTACGACACCGCTCGGGAGACGTTCCCGACCAACATCGTCGTCGGGCTGTTCAACTTCCCGCCACGCGAGTACTTCGAGGTCGACGACCCGGAGGCGCGTGGCCCGGTCAAGGTCGAGTTCTGACACGCGGAGGTCCGGGGCCGGGACGAGCGGAGAGGTCCCGGGGCATGGACACCACCCACGGCCGCCGTGCGGTCACGTCCCGCGGGTCCGGGCGGGTGCTGCCCAGGGCAATCCTGCTCGTGGCTGCGGCGACGGTCGCCGCCGCCTGTGGCACGCCGACCGTGCAGGTGACCGCGTCCCCGCTGCCCGAGGAGGCCGCACCGGCCAGCGTCGTGCCCACGCCGACCCCGTTGCCGCCGCCCAGCGCGACACCCTCCTCGACGCCCAGCCCGTCGCCGTCGCCCAGTCCGACACCCACGGGTCGGTTCCCGTTGACCGGCGAGGCGACTGACCGCCCCCGGACCGGCGAACCGGTCCTGGCCGTCAAGATCGACAATGCCCGCGCGGCCTTCCCGCAGGCCGGTCTCGACCAGGCCGACATCGTGTACGAGGCGGTCGTGGAGGGCGGCGTCACGCGTTTCCTCGCCCTGTTCCACTCCCAGACCCCGTCCGAGATCGGCCCGGTGCGGTCCCCCCGGTTGGTCGACGCCGAGGTCCTGGCGCCCTACCACCCGGTGCTGGCCTCTTCGGGGGCCCGCCCGGAGGTCGCCGCCGCGATCGCCGGCACCGACGCCATCGGGCTGGTCTCGGACCGTGGCGGCTCGACCTTCTTCCGCCAGTCCGGCCGCTCGTCACCGCACAACCTCATGGCCCGCACGGACCAGGTGTTGGCGCGGGGCGCCGGTCATGACGAGGTCGAGCCGGCCTCCAGCGGCCTGGTGTGGGGCGTGTTGCCGGGCGAGGGGTCGGTCGGGACCCAACTGTCGATCCGGATGAGCCCGGCCCAGGTCACGTCGTGGGAGTACGACCAGAAGGCCGACGTCTACCGCCGCTTCTCCAACGGCAGTTCGTCCGAGGTGACCGGTGGCGGCCAGATCGGTGCGGCCAACGTGGTGGTCGTGCTGACCGACATCGAGACGGGCGGCTGCTGCGACAGCGCCGGCCAGTCCTACGTCGAGACCCGCATGACCGGCACCGGCGACGCGGTGCTCCTGCGCCACGGTCGTCGCTTCCCCGCCACGTGGTCCAAGTCAGGACGCGACGATCACCTGCTGCTGCTCGACCCGGACGGTGCCCCGTTGTCGCTGGCACCGGGGGTCACGTGGATCCACCTCGCCCCGAACGGCGCGGTGGGCTGACCCCTCCCGGGTCGACGACCTCGGTCGTGGCTGCGGCCACGCGCCCCGCCGCCGCGGCGCCTGCCACCGAACCGGGCCGCAGCCCCGAAGCCGATCCCAGTACGCTCGGGAGTCGCCGCACAACCCCGCCGTCAGCGTTGTCGGCGCCCGCCCACCACCGTCACCACGAGGCCGTCATGACCACCTCCGACTCCCACGACGCCACGGGGACCACCCGGGTCAAGCGCGGCATGGCCGACATGCTCAAGGGTGGCGTCATCATGGACGTCGTGGATGCCGAGCAGGCCGTCATCGCCGAGGAGGCAGGCGCGGTCGCCGTCATGGCGCTGGAACGGGTGCCGGCCGACATCCGGCGTGATGGCGGGGTGGCGCGGATGTCCAACCCGGACATGATCGACGGCATCATCGAGGCCGTCTCCATCCCCGTGATGGCCAAGGCCCGGATCGGGCACTTCGTCGAGGCACAGGTGCTGGAGTCGCTGGGGGTGGACTACGTCGACGAGTCCGAGGTGCTGACCCCCGCCGACGAGGCCCACCACATCGACAAGTGGGCCTTCGACGTCCCGTTCGTGTGCGGGGCGACCAACATCGGCGAGGCGCTGCGGCGACTGGGCGAGGGTGCGGCCATGATCCGGTCCAAGGGCGAGGCCGGCACCGGAAACGTGGTCGAGGCCACCCGTCACATGCGCTCGATCACAGGCGCGATCCGTCGCCTGGCCACGATGGACGAGGCGGAGCTGTACGGGGCGGCCAAGGACTTCCGCGCCCCCGTGGACCTGGTCCGCGAGGTCGCCGCGTCGGGCCGCCTCCCGGTCGTGCTGTTCACAGCCGGCGGCATCGCGACCCCGGCCGACGCCGCCATGATGATGCAACTTGGTGCCGACGGCGTGTTCGTCGGGTCCGGCATCTTCAAGTCGGGCAATCCGGAACAGCGCGCCCGCGCCATCGTCGAGGCGACCACCAACTACGACGATCCCTCGGTCGTGGCGAAGGTGTCGCGTGGACTGGGCGAGGCGATGGTCGGCATCAACCTGGACCAACTGCCGGACGACCAACGGTTCGCGGGTCGCGGTTGGTGACGGACTCCCGACGTCACCGCTCGATCCCGGTCGGGCGGCGCTGGGTCCCGGGTGCCCGGCTGGACGGTGTCCCGACCCCGCGGACCGCGACCGCCGATCAGCCGCTGGTCGGGGTCCTGGCCCTGCAGGGTGACGTCCACGAGCACCTGGTCGTGCTGGACCGTGTCGGCGCGCGGGTCCGACGGGTCCGGCGTCCCGACCACCTCGACGGGCTTGACGGACTGGTGTTGCCCGGCGGCGAGTCCACGACCATCGGCAAGCTCCTGGTCCGGTTCGACCTGATGGAGCCGCTGCGCGCAGCCGTTGCCGGTGGGCTGCACGCATTCGGGACCTGCGCGGGCATGATCCTGTTGTCGCGGGAACTCGACCAGGAGGCCGAGCAGCCACTGGTCGGGGGGCTGGACGTACGGACGCGCCGCAACGCCTTCGGCCGCCAGGTCGACTCCTTCGACACCAGCCTGGACGTGGCCGGAATCGACGGCGGCCCGATGGATGCCTCGTTCATCCGCGCACCGCGAGTGGTCGCGGTGCTCGACGACGCCGTCGAGGTCCTGGCCGACGTCGACGGCGATCCCGTGGTCGTCCGGCAGGAAGCCGTCCTCGCCAGTGCGTTCCACCCCGAGATCACCGGCGACGACCGCCTCCACGAGCTGTTCGTGGATGGCATCCGATCCAGTCGTGCGGGGTCGTGAGCACTTGACCTCGGCCGCCGTCACCCCGCGTCGATTGCGCGGATGCGCACACTCGACAGAGGTGGGGTGGGCGTGGGGGGCGGTTACCCTCGACAGTCGCAGCAGCACCCCGGCTCGACGGCAAGGACGCAACGTGGCAGGGCACAGCAAGTGGGCCAACATCAAGCACCGCAAGGCTCGGCAGGACAAGGCCCGCGGCCAGGAGTTCGGCAAGCTCATCCGGCTGATCACGGCGGCCGCACGCGAGGCCCACACGTCCGATCCCGAGATGAGCGCGTCGTTGGCCCTGGCGGTCCAGAAGGCCAAGGACGCCGACGTCCCCAAGGACACCATCGACCGTGCCTGCAAGCGTGGCGCCGGTGAACTCGACGACGGGGTCGCGTTCGACCAGGGGACCTACGAGGGCTACGCGCCGGGTGGGATCGCCGTGCTCGTCGAGATCCTGACCGACAACCGCAACCGCACCGCGTCCGACGTCCGATCGATCTTCACGACGGCAGGCGGGTCGCTGGCGGAGCCGGGCGCGGTCTCGTTCCTGTTCTCGCGCCGCGGACAGGTGCTGGTCGACGCCGACGGCGTCGACGCCGACGACGTGATGATCGCCGGTCTGGATGCCGGGCTGGAGGACATCGAGGACGACGGTGACGGGCAACTCATCGCCTGGTCGGCGCCCACCGACGCCCAGGACCTGCGCAAGGCACTCGAGGGTGCCGGGATGACCATCCTGTCGTCGGGCTCGGTGATGGTGCCGTCCTCGACCGTGCCGGTGGCCGACGTCAAGGACGCGACCCGGGTGCTGCGCCTGGTCGACCGGTTGGAGGACAACGACGACGTCCAGGAGGTCTACGCCAACTTCGACATCGGCGACGACGTCATGGAGCAAATCGACCTCGACTGAGGGAACCGTCGCGGGTGCTGTCGACGCTGGCGGGCCGCTGCTAGGGTGAACACCTGTTCGATCGGCCGCCGCACGCGGGATGTCGTCCGCTCGGCGTCCCGCCTCGTCCCCCGCCGTCCGCCGACCCGAGGTTCCTCCATGGTGAGCGCTGGCACCGACGCCCGGGCCGTCGTCCGCGTCCTGGGCATCGACCCGGGCCTGACCCGGTGCGGCGTGGGGGTCGTGGACGGTCCGCCGTCGCGCCCCGTGCATCGCCATCACGCGACCTTGCGCACCCCGGCCGGCGACGATCTCGCCATCCGCCTGGAGGCCCTCTTCGCCGGCATCGAGGACCTGGTCGCCACCTGGCAGCCCGACGTGGTGGCGGTCGAGCGCGTGCTGTTCTCGTCCAACGTCCGGACCGCCATGGCCACCGGGCAGGCCGCCGGGATCGCGCTGTTGGCCGCGGCCCGCGCCGGGGTCGTGGTCCGCGAGATCACCCCGACCCGGGTCAAGGCGACCGTCACCGGCCACGGTGGCGCGGACAAGGAGGGTGTGGCCCGCATGATCACGGCCCACCTCCGCCTGGACGACGAACCGCGTCCCGCCGACGCGGCGGACGCGCTCGCGGTCGCCCTCACCGGGCTGCTCGAACACCGGTCCGTGGCGATGTCCGCGCCGACTCGCGGTGCCGGCGACGCGACGACCTCGTGGGAGGACCATGTCGCCGCGCGCGGCCTGCAGGTGGTCGGCGGGACCCGCCCGGGCCGCGACGGGGCCAGCGGCGGCGCCAGGCGTCGGTCGTGATCGCGCACCTGAAGGGCACGGTCGAGCACCGTGATGCCGAGACCGTGGTCGTGGACGTCCACGGTGTCGGCTACCTCGTGCACGTCGCCGACCCCGGCGGCATCCCGGCCCTGGGCGAGGACATCCACCTCCACACCTCCCAGCAGGTCCGCGAGGATGCGTTGGACCTCTACGGGTTTCCGACCCGGGCCGGCCTGGCGACGTTCGAACTGCTGTTGCGGGCAACCGGGGTGGGCCCGAAGCTCGGGTTGGCGGCGCTGCGGACCCACCGGCCCGACGCCATCCGCACGGCCCTGGCGCACGGCGACCTCGGCATGCTGACGGAGGTTCCGGGGATCGGCAGGAAGGTCGCCGAACGGTTGGTGCTGGAACTGCGCGACAAGGTGGGCGCGATCGCCGACGACTGGTCGCCAGTCCCCGCTCGGGGCGCCGCCGCCGACGCCACGACCATTGACGAGGCCCGCGAGGCGCTCGCGCAACTGGGCTACCGCGACGCCGAGATCCGTGCCGCGCTCGCCGACGCGCCGGCCGACGCCCCGGTCGAGGACCTGGTCCGCCATGCCCTGCGACGGGGCGCCCGGTGAGCGACGTCCCCGACGTTCCCGACGCACGCCCCGAACCCGATGACGCGGTGCTGGCGACGTCCGCGCTGCCGGGTGAGGACCGGGTGGACGCGTCCCTGCGCCCGCGCCGCCTCGACCAGTTCGTGGGCCAGCCCCGCGTCCGTCGGCAACTGGACGTGGTCATCCGTGGCGCCGTCCTGCGCGAGCTGCCGGTCGACCACGTGCTGTTGTCGGGTCCCCCGGGGCTGGGCAAGACCTCGTTGGCGGCCATCATCGCGACCGAGGTGGGGGCATTCCTGCGCACGACCTCGGGACCCGCGCTGGAACGACCCGGCGACCTCGCGGCCATCCTCACCAACCTCGAGCCCGGCGACGTGCTGTTCGTCGACGAGATCCACCGCCTGCCCCGGACCGTCGAGGAGGTGCTGTACCCGGCGATGGAGGACTTCCAACTCGACCTGGTGGTCGGCAAGGGTCCGGCGGCGCGCTCGATCCGGCTGGAACTGCCGCGCTTCACCCTGGTCGGCGCCACCACCCGGACCGGGCTGATCGCGAACCCGCTGCGGGACCGGTTCGGTTTCTCGGCCCACCTCGACTACTACGGCACCGAGGACCTGCGTGCGATCGTGACCCGGTCCGCCGGGTTGCTCGACATCCCGTTGAGCGACGACGGTGCCGGCGAGATCGCGCGCCGATCGCGGGGCACGCCGCGAATCGCCAACCGCCTGCTGCGGCGCGTGCGCGACTTCGCCGAGGTCGAGGCCGACGGACGCGTGGACGCCGCCGTCGCGCGCGAGGCCCTGGCCGTCTTCGACGTCGACGTGGTCGGCCTCGACCGGCTCGACCGACGGATACTGGAGGCCATCGTGGAGCGCTTCGACGGCGGGCCGGTGGGGCTCGCGACGCTGGCGACCTCGGTGGGGGAGGAGACCGACACGGTCGAGGACACGGTGGAACCGTTTCTGCTCCAACTCGGATTCATCCAGCGCACCTCGCGCGGTCGCATCGCCACCCCGGCTGGCCGGTCCCACCTGGGGGCCAACCCCGGCCCCTCCACCCTGTTCGACCCGACCCGCTGATCCGGCGCGGCGCCCCTACCGGGGTCGAGCCGGGGCGGCGGCCCATGCCGCGGGCGTCGCGCGCATCGTCCACGGCACACGATGGTGGGTCGGGTAGCCTGTCGACGGTCCGCGTGCCGCGCCCACCGGCCGTGGCGGCACCTCCGTTCGGGAGGGGCCCCCGCGACCGCCGGACGTCCGGCGGCCCGGCCATCCCGTGCACGGTGTCTCGACTGCGCGCGCCATCCATCCATCACCGATCGACGAGTCCACCATGTTCGTGCTCGCACAAGAGGCCGGCGGCCTCGGCAGCCTCTCCAGCCTGTTGCCGATCCTGCTCGTGGGTGCGGTGTTCTGGTTCCTGGTGATCCGGCCGCAGCGCAAGCGCCAGCAGGAACGTGAGAGCATGTTGTCCACGCTCTCGGTCGGCACCGAGGTCGTCACGATCGGCGGAATGTTCGGCGAGGTCGAGGCCATGGACGACAACTGGGTCGACCTGCTGGTCGGCGAGGACGTGGTGCTCCGGTTCGCCCGTTCTGCCATCGGTCGCATCGCCACCGACGAGGACCGCGACGCCATCGAGGCCTTCGTCAGCGGCGCGTCCACTGCGGAGGTGGCCGCGGACGCCCATGACGGCATCGTCGACGCCCATGACGGCATCGTCGACGCCCATGACGGCATCGTCGACGCCCATGACGGCATCCTCGACGCCCATGACGGCATCCTCGACGGTGACGACGACGGTGACGACGGCATCGTCGACTGGGACGATGACGAACTGGTGGACTGGGACGACGCCGAGGCCACCGACGAGGCGAACTTCCCGGACGGTGAGCGCGCCGGCAACTGATTCCCGCGCCTCGGCCAGGACCACCCCGGGCACCGTCATCGGACCGCCCGGGGACCGACAAGGACTCGAACGTGACACGCAACTCCATGTGGACCTCGCTGACCACGATCCTGCTGGTGGTCGTCGTGTCCGTCGTGGCGTTGGGCCTGGGTGCCCGGCCACGACTGGGCCTGGACCTGCAGGGCGGCATCTCGGCCGTCTACACACCGGTCTTCGACACCGACGAGGACCTGACCGAGACCGAGATCAACGAGGCGCTGGACCAGACCATCGAGGTCATCCGCAGCCGCGTCGACTCGCTGGGCGTCGCCGAGCCGGAGATCTCCCGGCTCGGGACCGACATCAACGTCCAGCTGCCGGGAGTGGCCAACGCCGACCGCGCCAACGACATCATCGGACGCACTGCCCAGCTCACCTTCTGGCCGGTCGAGGACCTGCTGGTGCCCGGTCTGCCCGGCTACACCGACACGCCGTCGTGCGTGGTGCAGGAGGAGGAACTGGACGGGACCGTGTCCTACGTCCTGAACCCGGACCGACCCCAGCCGGAGGACGGTGTGGTCTGCGGCGACGTGCAACTGGACGCCGACACCACCGCCGGGGCCGACGGCAGCGAGTCGCCGTCGCCCGGCGCCTCGGTCGCGCCCAGTGGCAGCCCGTCCGACGGGGCCACGGGATCGCCCGCGCCCGCCGATTCCGCCAGCCCGGTCCCCACGGATTCGGCCAGCCCGGCCGCGTCCGAGACCACCGAGTCCGCCCGGCAGCCCGGCGCGGGGTCGGACGTGCAGGTTGTGGCCGCACAGGAGAGCACGACCAGCGAGGCCCCGTCGCCGTCGGTGGCCCCCAGTGGCGCGCCGACCGACGCGTCGCCGGTGCCGACCGAGGGGGCCACGCCGGCCCCCACCGACCTGCCCACCGACGTCCAGACCATCAACCCGGAGGACATCGACGACGGGCTGCCGCCGGAAGCGCCCCGACCGCTGAAGTACCGCGTCGGCCCCGCGCCGACGGACGGCAACGGCGACCCCCTGAGCGGCGACGACATCCAGGACGCCACCGCGAACCTGGCGGCGGGGGAGTTCGGAACGGCACTGGACTTCGACGACGACGGCTCCGAGGCCTTCCGGCTGGCCACCGCCGATGCAGCCTGTGACCGCGACGAGGGCGGTTCCGGCCAACTCGCGATCGTGCTGGACGGGATCGTCGAGTCCGCCCCGACCATGAACCCGGACGTGCTGTGCGGCGAGGGCATCGCGGGTGACGCGCGGATCAGTTCCGGGGACCAGGAGAGCGCCGAGGACCTCGCGCTGGTGCTGCGGGCCGGTGCGCTGCCGATCACGCTCGAACCGGCCACCTTCGAGACGGTGTCGCCCAGTCTTGGCGCGTCGTCGCTGCGCAACGGCCTGATCGCGGGCCTGGTCGGCCTGCTGCTGGTCGGCCTCTACCTGCTGTACTTCTACCGCCTGCTCGGGGCCATCGCGATCGGGGCCCTGTTGGTCTTCGGCGCGCTGGTCATGGGCGCGATCACTGCCATGGGACGGTTCGGGTTCGCCCTCAGCTTGGCCGGCGTGGCCGGCATCATCGTGTCGGTCGGGATCACGGCCGACTCGTCCATCATCTACTTCGAACGGATCCGCGACGAGGTCGCCGTCGGCAAGACCACCCGCCTGGCCGTCAGTCGGGGCTTCCACGCCGCCTTCCGCACCAACCTGTCCGGCAACACCGTGACCCTGGTCGCGGCCCTGATCCTGTACTTCCTGGCGGTCGGGCCGGTGCGTGGGTTCGCGTTCACGCTCGGCCTGGCGACCCTGCTCGACCTGTTCATCATGTGGGCGTTCACCCGCTCCGTGGTCGGGCTGTTGGCCTTCCGTGGCAAGCTCGGGTCGTCCATCCGGCGCCGACAGGCGGCCGTGACGACCGGGGCCGCCGAGCCCCGGGGAGGGACGGCATGAAGCGTCTCAAGATCGACATCATCGGCAACATGAAGCGTTGGGCGATCCTGTCCGGTGCCCTGATCGTGCTGTCGCTGGCCGCGCTGGGTGTCCGCCAGCTCGACCTGTCCATCGACTTCGAGGGTGGGTCGTCGTTCGTCCTCGAGGGCATCGGCGAGGACGTGACGGTCGCCGACCTCGCGGACGCGGCCACGGCGGTGGGCGCCACCGACGTGCGCGTGCAGATGGTGACCGGTGAGGACGACACCGCCGGGGCGCTGGTGCGCATGTCCGAACTGACCCCGGGTTCCCAGGTCGACGACGACGTCGAGGCCGCGCTGATCGAGGTGTCGGACCCGACCGCGATCGACGAGTCGTTCGTGGGCCCGTCATGGGGTCGCCGGATCTCGCTGAAGGCGCTGCAGGCCCTGGTCGTGTTCCTGATCGCCATCCTGATCTACATCTCGATCCGGTTGCAGTTGAAGATGGCGGTCGTGGCGATCGTGACGCTGGCCCACGACCTGATCGTGACGGTGGGGATCTACGCCCTGTTCGGGTTCCCCGTCAGTCCGAACACGGTGATCGCGTTGCTGACGATCCTGGGGTACTCGCTCTACGACACGGTCGTGGTGTTCGACCGCGTGCAGGAGAGCGAGCCACACCTGGGATCGCCCGGGCGGCGCACCTACCTCCAACTGGTCAACACCTCCCTGAACGAGGTGCTGTGGCGGTCGCT
>JBBSMS010000029.1:0-28553 GCA_038233055.1 Nitriliruptorales bacterium | reverse complement strand
TCACGGTCGCGGACCTCGCCCACGATGGCGATGTCGGGGGCCATCCGGAGGAAGCCGGCGACCAGCCGACGCAGGTCGACCGCGGGCCGGTCCGGGCGGGGCGCCCGGGTCTGCATGGAGGCGACGTTGGGCTGCGGCACGTCGACCTCGAAGACCTCCTCGGCCGTCACCACGCGCAACGACGGGTCCAGTTCGGCCGTGCAGCACGACAACATGGTGGTCTTGCCGGACCCGGGCGGTCCCGCGAACACGATCGAGACCCGCCCGCGCATGCAGGCGGCCAGGAACCGCGCGACGTCGTGGGTCATCATCCCCTTGTCGACGAGTTGCGCCAGCGACGTGAAGCCGACACCCGTGAACTTGCGGATGTTGACGATGAGGTGGTTCCCGCGCCCCACGTCCTGGTGCACGATGTGCAGGCGGGCCCCGCTGTCGAGCTGGGCGTCCTGCAGTCCCTCCGAGGCGTCCAGTTTCCGGTGGGACGCGGAGGCATCGTCGAGGATCTTGGTCAGGGTCCGGCTCACGTGCTCGTCGTCGTGGAAGGACTCGTCGTGGTAGCCCGACTGGCCCTGGTGCCGCTTGACGAAGACCTGGTCCGGGGCGTTGATCATGATCTCCCACACGTCGTCGTCGTCCAGGAGTGGCTCGAGCGGTCCGTAGCCGGTGAGGTTCCGCCACGCCCGGTCGGCCACCAGCGCCGGGGCGGACAGGTCGAACGGTCGGTGCCCGTTCTTGTAGTCCAGCCGCCACTGCGCGATCTCGTCGTCGATGAGGCCACGGAGTTCGTGGGTGGGCGCGGTGTCCACCGAGTTGGCGCCGCGACGGGCACGGTCGAGCACGCGTTGCTCGATCGTGGCGAGCGGGTTCAGGTCAGCGCTCATTCGAGGCCTCCCAGGCCCAGCGAGCCGGGGACGATCGGCTCGGGCATGCGGGCGTCGGGCAGCGGGTCGAGCGGTGCCGTGCCCATCACCCGCCCGAGCAGTCCGCGGACGGCACCGGCGAGCGGGTCGGCCAGCGGCCGGGGCAGCAGGACCCCGTCCCGGAGGGCCTCGTCGACGCGTCGGGCCGGCAGGAAGATCGGGGAGGCCAGGTGGTCGGCGCCGCCGACCAGGGACGACGCAGTGAGGTCGTGCAGCGCGGCGGCGATGTCGGCGCGGGCGCGCGGGCTGCGGGGGGCGCACGTCACGACCGGCAGGATCCGGGTCGCCGGCACACCCAGGTGGAGCAGGTCGAGCAGGACCCGTACCTGTGCGTGCACACCCTTGATGCCCTCACGGCCCACCAGGACGACCACGTGTGATCGCAGCAGGCTCGAGCGTGCCATCAGGTGACGTTCCTCGACGTCCAGGGAGCCGGTGTCGTCCTCGCCCTCGACCTGGGGCTCGACGTCGGCCACCACGATGTCGAACGTCTGCTGGAGCGAGTCCAGCGTGCTCGCGAAGGCCTGGGGGCGGATCGTCGGCCACTGGCGGGGTCGACGCAGGCCGAGCAGCAGCCGGTACCCGCGCTCGTCGATCCGGAAGGTCTGGGACACGATGTCCCCGGACCGCGGTCGCGCGACCCGATGGGCATCGACCAGGTCCTGGATCGACGGGACCACCACGCGGGAGTCGTGCAGCATCGCCTGGTCGGCGACCCGGCACAGGTCGGCCAGCAACAGGGTCTCGGGGCCGGTGGCCGCGAGACCCTGCGCCAGGGCGATGGCCGCCACCGACGAGCCCACACCAGCCGGGCCCGTGACCGTGACGAGCCGACCGGGTGACCGCACCTGCCGGTGGGCGGTGTCGGGTTCGAGTCGGGTCGACTCGCCGATCATCGCCGCGTGCTGGCCCAGCAGGTCCAGCAGGAGCGGGCGGTCGAAGGTCGGGGGGAGGACACCGGTGGCGCCCAGGTCGATCCATTCGCGGGGATCGGCGGCCACGACCAGCGCGACCGCGCCGTGGGACCGGATCTCGCTGATCAGGTCGCGATCGACCCCCGGGACGCCGCCGTCGAGCAGGACGGCCGAGAAGGCACGTCCGGACCCCAGTCGCGCACGGACCTGCGCCGTCGAGACGCACTTCACGAACTCCCCCGGGACGGCCCCGGTCGTGGCCCAGTTGCCCAGGCGCCCGAACCAGTCGGCCCGGGCACGACCGAGGCCGAGCAGGACGTAGCGCTCCGCCATCAGGAGTCGCCTCCGGTCGGGGTTTCCGTGGCCGTGGGGTCCTCGGGGCCGCCGCCGTCCGTCGTCGACGAGTCCGTCGAGCCGTCGCCCGGTGCGTCCGTGGCACCGCCGTCGTCCTCGGAGGTGTCCCCGTCGATGCTGAAGGAGTCCGCCCGGACCAGGCCGTCCCCGGGGGCCAGCGGGTTGGTCGAGGCCAGGTGGAGCGACGCCTCGTCAGCGGCACGGGCCACCGCGAGCACGAGTTCGGGTTCGTCGAGTGCGACGGTCACCATCGTCGCGCCGCCGTCCCGATCGACCGCGACGACCGCGACGTCGGTGGCGACGAACCCGGTCACGCCGTCGTCGGTCGCGAGGATGTCGATCCGGTCGCCCGAGTCGAGGTTGCCGCCCATCGCCTGGGCGGTGGGGAGTTCGAAGCTGAACCGCGCCGTGCCGGGCACGTCGTCAGCGGCGCGGACCACGCTCTGCGTCAACAGGTCCCCGGGCGCAAGGGGAGCCAGCGCCACCGCGCCGTCGAGGTCGACCGACGTGAAGGCCCGGGCGGCCTGTTCAGGTGGCAGGTCCATCGGGACCAGCCGGAGGTCGCCGGGTGCGACGTCCTCGCCGGGGGTCACCTCCCGGCCGACCACGGCGTAGGCGACGGTCGGGGCCGCCGTGGCCGACAGCCAGGCGGCAAAGACGCCGATGACGGCCACCGTGATCAGCAGCGCGCCGACGACGGCGCGGCCACCGGGCAACGTGCGTCGGCGGGTCACCTGTCGTTCCGCCGGATCCGATCGGTCGTCGTCCGGGCGTTGGGGGGCGGTGGTGGTGCCGAGGTCGGCCACGGGGGCCTCCGGGTGTCGTGCAACGGGGCGCGGGGGGCACCACCGTCGGGGGGCGGGTGGGGGTCAGGCGGTCGATCCGGACCGTGATGCGATCAGGCGTCCTGTCATGGTGGCGGATGCCGTTGCGTCGTGGACGGTCCGAGGTGGTCGAGAATCGACGGTCATCGCCGGTCCATCATCACGGCCCGGATGGCGAGGTCGGGGAGGTAGGACGGATGGCGGTCGTCCGCGACGTCCAGCGAGACGACGTCTTCGCCCACGGCGATCAGGCGACCGCGAAGCGGCTCGGTCCGTCCGTCGACCAGGATGGCGACGATCGGCCGGTCCGCTTCCCACCGTCCGAGCCGCTCGAGCAGGGCGAGGTCGTCGCCGGGTGGGCGGTGACCCTGGGCGATCGGGACCCGCACGCCCGGGTCCGTGCGGGCCGACACGATCGCGCTGGTCCGCACATACGTCAGTTGGTCGGCCCTCGTGACCAGCACGACGTGGTCGACGGCCACGGTCACCAGTGTCCCCTGCACCGCGTGGTCGCCCCGGAGCAGCAGCGAGGTCCCGACCCGGCGTTCGGCGAGATCGCGCAGCGTTCCGGCGAAGGTCGCGGACTCGGCCGACACCCGCGTCAGGAGTCGTTCGTCCCCGCGAGCCTCGACGGCAGAACGAAGCGCCTCGTCGTCCCGGAGTTCGACGGTCGGATCGTTGTCTGGTTGCCACCTCATGCCGCGTCCCCGTCGTCGAGCGGAGGCAGCCGCAGCACCTGGCCGGGGAGCAACAGGTCGGCGTTGTCCGGATCCACCAGCACGTCCCGGTTGGCCTCCACGAGTCGGAGCCAGTAGCGGTGGACGTGACGTTCGGCCGGGTCCGGCCCACGGCGCGACGCGACCTCCGCCTCGGCGATCCGCCAGAAGTGGTCGCCCGGTGCCACCGTGAACCGGTCGTGTTCTCGGTCGCCCGCGCCGGTGTCCTGGTCGCCCACCGGGTCGTTGTCGAGCCGATGCATGCGCGGCCCGTGGCCGTCGTCGGTGGCGTCGGTGACGGTCGCGTCGAGTCGCACCATCCTGACGTCGGCTGCCATGCTCGGTGCGGCCGCCGGCAACCTCCGGAGGTGCACGGCGGTCGCCGCGGAGCCGACTCGCCCGGGGCGGTGTGACGCCTGGGCTCCGGCGGTGCCGGGTTCGTCGAGGTTGGGGTGGGTCGCGGCCGCCGGACCCCCGTGCGTGGCAGCCGGACCGGCAGCGACCGGTCCATCGACGCCGACCGCCACGGTGGCCGGTGCGCGGACCTCCATGGGGAGCGTGGCGAGGACGCCGGTTCCCACGACGGCCAGGACCAGGTCACGGGTGTGGGCGGTCGTCACGGCGGCGGCCAGGGTGACGAACGGCCCGGAACGGGTGGCGCGGGCCAGGATCGCCACGATCGACACGACCAGCAGGTACCACGACAGGGCCAGGGCGGCGACGCGGACGACACCCATGGCCACGTCCACGGGGCCGGCGGCCGCAGCCCAGGTCGTCCACCCACCGACGTCCGTCACCGACGGACCCAGCGCGGGGTGGTGCAGACGGTGCAACAGCACGATCATGGACACGAGCCCGAGCAGCCCGGCACCTGCCCGGCCGATGCCGCCCTCGGTCATGGAGTCCTCGATCGTCTCACGGCCGATGTCACGGCGTGGTCGCGAGATTACATGGAACAACACGGGCGTGCACACTCCTGCCCGCGGACGGGCGAACTCCGGGGCAGGCGTGACCGTGCGGACCGACCCTGGACGACCCACGCAGTCCTGTCCCGGGCGGGTTGTCGCCGCCTGCTCGGGAAGCGTGTGGGACAGGTCCGGCGTCGAGGTGGCGACGAGGTGGCGACGAGGTGAACACCGCGAGGGACGTGTTGTCCACAGCCCCATGCGGAAAAGGCGGGCTCGGCAACTCATCCACAGGGAATTGGAGGCCATCCATAGGTTTTCCACAGGAACTCGTGGACAACGGGTGGTTGCGGGCGGGATCTGTGGGCAGTGTTGCGGGAGAGGCGCGTTGTTGCCCACAGGGTGTGGAAAAAGGTGGGGAGAAGTGACACGCGTGTGGTTAACGGATCATTGCCACTTGGTGAGGGTCCAGAAGCCCCCGAGCAGGGCCGCGAAGCCCACTGCCAATGCCCAGTTGCCCTGCAGGAGCGGCCACGTGGCGGTCACGTCCTTGAGGAAGACGTAGCCGGCGAGGATGATCAGCAAGCCGAACACCAGCAGCCCGACACCCAGGCGCGGCACCCACGCGGGGCTCGGCGTGGGATTGACCGGGGGTGCGGCCTCGCGGGTCGGTCGCGCGCGCTTCTTGCCCTTGCGGCGGTGGGTGGACTCCGGCATGGCGGCCTCGGTGGACATCGGGGACAGCGGACGTCAGGTCGTCGGGTGGGGCAGTTTGTGTGCGGGTACCCGCACGACAGCAGTACGGGCGATGGTAGGCGTGGTCCCGCACGCCCGCCGTTGGGCCGTCTCGGCGAGCCCGGGGATATCCTCGGCCGACATCGAGCAGGCCGGCAGGGGTCGTCCCCGCCGCTCGCGTGGGACCCGTCGCACCACACCCCCGGTGTCGGGGCCCGCGAACCGTCCCGCCCCGACAGGAGAGACGCGTGGCCACCACCGTGACGCACGCCGACCAGCAGGTCGGCCGACCCGCCGGCGAGCCCTGGTGGTCGACGACCCTCCGGGTGTTCGGCTGGGTGCTGATCGCGGCCGGCGTCATCGTCGGCCTGTTCATCGTCTACCTGCTGTTCTGGACCGATCGCGAGACCGCCGCCGCCCAGGAGGACCTGGTGCAGGGGTGGGAGGAACTGGTCCTGCCCGAGGCCGACGTCCAGGCCGGCGAGCCACTCCAGATCCGCGACCTCGCCAACATCCCGGTCCAGACCACGGCCCTACCCGACGTCGACGAGCCGGACCCCGAGAACCCCGCGGACCCGGACAGCGGTGGCCCGGTCCCGACCGACCCCGGCGACAGCTATTCGCTGATCTGGTTCCAGCGCGGTGACGAGTTCGTCGTCACCGACGGCCCGGTCGGGGCGGTCCAGGGCGTCACGCTGGACGACCTCCAACTGGGACCCGGCCACTACCCGGAGTCCGAGGCCCCCGGCCAGGCCGGCAACGTCGCCTTCGCCGGGCACCGCACGACCTACGGCAAGCCGTTCCACAACATCGACCTGCTCGAGCCCGGCGACGAGATCCACCTCGTCGACGGCCGCGGGCGGCACTGGATCTACGACTTCCGCGAGCTCGAGATCGTCCTGCCAACCGACGTGTGGGTGGTCGACGACGGCGCGCTGGACGGGGTCGAACACCTGTTGACGCTGACCAGTTGTCATCCGAAGTACTCCGCTCGCGAGCGGATCGTCGCGTTCGCCGAGTTGCGCCAGGGCGAAGGTGCTGCCGCGGCGGACGGGGGTGCCGATGCGTCCGAGACGCCCAGCGACACGACCACCGAGGCCGGGAGTGTCCGATGAGCGCATCCGAGACCCCGACCTGGCAGCGCGTGGTGGTCTGGATCCTGTGGATCGCCGCCGGGCTCGCGGTCGTCGCGCTGCTGTTCGAAGTCGTGTTCCCGTGGTTCGAGGTCAACTACTACAACCCGACCATCAGCTGACGTCCGCGCCGGGGCGGCCGCTGCGCGGTCGTCGGGGACCACGCGACGGGCGACGTTCGGACGGGCGACGTTCGCACGGACGCCGTTCGCACGGACGCCGTTCGGACAGACGCCGTTCGGACGGACCCGGGCGACGTTCCTGCGGGGACCAGGCGCGAGTCGGGTCAGGTCCAACCGCTGGCCAGCACCGTCGCCAACGACGCCAAGGCGTCCCGGGCCGAGCCGGCGGGCAGGTCGTCCAGCAGCGGTTGGGCGGTCGCGACCAGCGCGTCGATCCGGTCCCGCACGGCCGTGATGGCGCCGCAGTCGCGCAGGTCCTCCACCAGGGTCGCGATCGTGTCGTCGTCCAGGTCGGGGTCACCCAGCGCGGCGTCCAGGCGGGCGCCGTCGTCGCGGTCGAGCCGGGCCATCGCCTCGGCGACCAGCACCGTGCGCTTGCCCTCCCGGAGGTCGCCGCCGCGGGCCTTGCCGGTGTCCGCCGGATCGCCCAGCACGCCCAGCAGGTCGTCACGGAGTTGGAAGGCCACGCCCAGCGCGTCCCCGGTCGCGGCCAGTCGGTCGACCAGGTCGGCGTTCCCGCCGCCCAGTCGCGCCCCCAGTTGCAGCGGTCGCGTGAAGGTGTAGCGCCCGGACTTCAGCGTGGCGACGCGCAGGGCGCGGTCGAGGTCGGTGGTGCGCGTGGCCGCGACCTGCACGTCCAGCACCTGGCCCGCGATCACCTCCAGGCGGAGGGCGGCGAAGTCGCGGCGACCGGCGACCATCAGGGCCGGCGACACGGTCGCCTGTTCGAACGCCTCGTCGGCGATGGCGGCCACCAGGTCGCCGACCAACATCGCCATCGCCTCGCCGTAGCGGTCCGGGCTGCCGGCCCAGCCGTGCTCGCGGTGGCGGGCGGCGAAGCCCCGGTGGGTGGTGGGGCGACCGCGGCGGGTGTCGTCGGCATCGATCACGTCGTCGTGGATCAGCGCCCACGTGTGCACCAACTCCAGGCCCACGGCCGGACCCAGCACGTCGCCAACCGACCCCGCCAGTTCGTGGCCCAGCAGCACCAGCAACGGCCGCAGCCGCTTGCCACCGGTGGCCACGTAGGCCACCAGTTCGTCGCCGACCGGTGCCAGTTCGTCGTCGATCGCCACGATCCGGGTGCGGGCGTCGCGGACCACAGCGTCCAACGCCGGTCCCAACCGCTCGAGCCGGCCTTGCGACCACCGCGCCCAGTCGGCGTGGGCGGCCGGGTCGGCCCGGTCGCCGGCCGACGGGCCGTGGCGGAACAGGTCGTCGCCGATCGGGTCGCTCGAGCCCGTGTCGGCCCGGGTGGTCGATGGTTCGACGATCGGGGCCGTCGGGGGCAGGCCGCCGCCGGTGGCCGCCTGGTCAGGCCCGTCGTCGTGCGCCTGGTCGGGGGAGTGCGGGCGGTCCATCAGGGTCTCCATCGGTCGCGCTCGCCGGGTGCGGCCGGCAACCCGCCACCCGGCGTGGCGGCCCGACCCGGCCCCCGTCGACGCTAGGGCGTGTCGCCCGAACCCACGTGGCTTTCGGCCGCTGGCGGTGACCGGGTTTGGGAGCTGTCGCCTAGACTCCGGCGCCACCCGCCGTCCAAGCGAGAAGTCCGCTGCCAGTCGAGCCCCGCGTGCCGGATCCGTCCGAGGCCGGGCCGACGACGCCCCCGGACCTCCCGGCACCGATCCCTGCCCCGTCCGACGCCCCGCGTCCCTGGCTGGTCGCGTGGCCGCCGGGCGTCCCCACCACCTGGACCTATCCCGAGATCGGCGTCCATCGGCTGCTGGCTGACGCCGCTCGTGACGTCCCGGACACGATCGCGGTCCGGGACGGGTCCCGCGAGGTCACGTGGTCGCGGCTGGCGACGGTCGTCGACGACGTCGCCCGGGGACTCGTCCCGTACGCACCGGACCGGGTCGTCCTGCGCTGCCGAGGCGGGCTCGACGCGCTGGTGGTCGCGCTGGCCACGTGGCGGCTCAATGCCGTGCTGGAGGTGGTCGACCCGACCCTGGGGCGGGCGGGCCGCGCGCGCGCTCGAGACGTGAACGAGGATCCGCCCGCCACCGAGGTCGGCGAACCGGACGGTGGGCCGAGCGACGCCCACGACGACGAGGGCATGCGCGTCGACCACGACGCGGCCGACGGGGCGGGCGACGACGCGGCGCGCGTCTCTGGGTCCGAGGCGGTGCCCGGCGACGACGAGGCCCATCGGGACGGACGGACCGAGGCCGCGGGCCACGCCGCCGCCGACCACCGCTCGAACCACGGGCAGGACGACAACGACGGACAGGAGCAGGGCGAGGTCGACGAGGACGATGACGCGGCCGAGGTCGTGGTCGTGGTGGTGGACGGCCTCGAGCGGGTGGAGCGGTCGGGCGTCGCGGCGGTCGTGGTGGCCGACGTCGCCCGGGTGCTCGACCGCCGCACCGGTCGTGGCCGCCTGCGACGGTTCCTCGAAGGGCGTGGGCCACGCCTGCCGGGACGGACGCGGTTGAGCACGCTGGTCGCGCGGGCCGGGCAGGCGAGCCTGCGCCCGGTCGATCCCGACCACGACGCGCTGGTGGTGGACACGCCGGACGGACCGGTCGTGGCCACCCAGCGGCAACTGGTGGCCAGCGCCTTCCAGGTCCGGTTGTGGATCCCCGACATGGCGACCGGGACGGAGGTGGTCGCGGCATCGCACGCGTGGTGGAAACCCGGTGGGTGGGTGCTGGGGCCGATCCTCGCCGCCCTCACCGGCGCGACCTGCCAGGTGGCCGACGCCGACCTGGTCGGCGCGACGATCCCCGGGGCCACGATCGCGTTCGCGACCCCGCAGACGTGGACCGACCTGGTCGTCGGCCGAGGCTGGCGCGGCGCGATCGGTCGTCGCCGTCCCACGGCGCCGCTGGCGAGCCTGCGGGTGGCGGGCGTCGTGCTCGATCCCGGCATCACCCCGGTCGAGCGACCGCTGGTCGACCGCCTCCTCCAGGCCACCGAGGGCGCGCGGGTGCGACACGCGTGGCAACCCGCGGAGGCGGTCGGCCCGATGCTGGCCCAGCCGCTCTACGGGCGCCTCCACGACGACCCCGGTGCCCTGCCGCTGACGGATACGGTGCTCGTCAGCCACGCCGGCGCGACCTGGGCGCACGGCCCCCAGTTCGCCACCAGCGGTCCGGACGGCTGGGTCCGCCTCGACGATCCCACGATCCCGCTCGGCGCGTTGGCGGTCGGCGACGACGAGGTCGGCCCGAACGGTCCGGCCGACGGCGACCCGCGGCCCGGTCCGGATGCCGCCGGACACCCCGACCAGCCCGGTGACACCCCGATCGACCCCAGGAGCGCAGGCGCATGACCGCCACGACCGTCCCCGACGCCGACGATGCCACCGACCGTCGCTCGCTGCGCCTGCTGGTGATCGACAACTACGACTCGTTCACCTACAACCTGGTGCAGGAACTGGGCGTGCTCGGGGCGACCGTCGAGGTGGTCCGCAACGACCACGTCGACATGGCCGCGCTGGCGACCGACCCACCCGACGGCATCGTGATCTCGCCCGGTCCCGGCACCCCGGACGACGCCGGTCAGTCGATGGAGGTGCTGGCGGCCATCGACGGGTCCGTGCCGGTGCTGGGGGTGTGCCTGGGCCACCAGTGCATCGTCCAGCACTACGGCGGCACGATCGTGCACGCGCCGGCGCTGTTCCACGGCAAGACCAGCCTGGTCTACCACCGTGGCAACAGCGTGTTCGACGGGCTCGCAAGCCCGTTCGACGCGACCCGCTACCACTCGCTGGTCGCCCGTCGCGAGGACCTCCCGGTCGACCTGCGGGTCACCGCCGAGACCTCCGACGGCGTGATCATGGGCGTTGCACACCGCGGGGTCGACGTCCACGGCGTCCAGTTCCACCCGGAGTCGATCCTGACCGGGTCCGGCCGCGACCTGCTGTCCAACTTCGTGGCCGTGGTCCGTCGCCACCGGGCCGAGGCCGCCACGCCTGCCTGAGCGGGCCGTTCGCCACCGTTGCCGAGGCCGTCACGCCCTGCCGGAGCGGTTGCTGGCGTCGTGACGCCGCCTCGCGCTGCGACGCCCCCGGGCCGCCCGCGCCGTCGGTCAGGTGCCGCGCAGGGCGCTGACGGCGCCGTCCAGGGTGGCGACGCCGATCACGGCCAGGCGGCCATCCGCCGCGGCCTCGAAGGCCGCCACCTGGGCCAGTGGCACCACCAGCAGTTCGGCCCCGGACGCGACCGCGCCCTCGACCTTCTCGTCGATCCCGCCGATCGATCCCACCGTCCCGTCCACCGCCATCGTCCCGGTGACGGCGATCGTGCGACCGGCCAGCAGGTCCTCCTCCTGGACCAGGTCGTAGATCGCCAGTGCCGTCACGAGGCCGGCGCTGGGACCGCCGACCCGCAGGTCGGTCTGGTCGATCTCGCGCGGGAGCCCGAGCCGGCCCAGTTGCATTCCGACCGTGATGCCCAGTCCCGAGCGCTCGCCGCCGGGCAGCACGTCGACCACGACCTCGACGTCGCGGACCACGCCCTCACGTCGGACCGACAGGGTCAAGGACGTGCCGACCGTGGTGTCGGCCGTGCGCTGCGCCAGTTCGTCGCCGGTCTCGACCGGCTCGCCGTCGACGGCCAGCACGACGTCGCCGGTCTGCAGCAGGCCGTCGGCAGGCGCCCCGGGGAGCACGTGGCCGACCAGCACCTCCGACACGACGTCGACCTCCTCGCCGGCGAGGTCGAGCGCGGCCGCGGCGGCCTGTTCGAACGCCGACGCGAACACGTCGGACTGACGTGTGAAGTAGTCACGTGTGCTGCCCTCCGGCCCCACCACCTCGCCGATCGGCCGCAGCGACCGGTTCTCGCTCACCCGTGCGCGCACAACCTCGGCGATGCCCGGTTGGCGCACGAACACCGTCAGCACCACCAGTTCGCCGTCCAGCGGCGTGGTCGGTCCGCTGAGCTCGATGGTGCTGCCGACGTCGAACGTGGGTCCGGGCGACTCCTCGATGATCGGCATCGGTACGGCCAGGCCACCGAGCACCAGTGCTGTCGACATGCCGCGCAGGGTCCATCGCACCCATCGACGCCGTGGCGGCAACGGTGGAAGCCGTCCCGAGCCTGGCGTCGTCACGCCGGGTTCGACGACCCAAGGACCGTCCGTCGCGGCGCTCGTCGGCTCGTCGGTCGACGTCGTCGCGGACTCGATCATCGGACCGTCGTTGACGCCTGCACCGGTGGCGGTGACCGGCTCGGCGGCGACGTGCTCGGCGGCATCGGCATCATCGTCGGTGGCGCCGGCCCCGTGCCCGCCGGCCTGCCATCGGGCGGGGCTGGCGCCGCGCCACTGGCCGCCGGCGATCGCGACGATGAAGGCTGCCACCAACGTCAGCCACAACGCCGACACCAGCGCCCCGTCCTGCACCACGGCGACGGTGCCGGCCAGCCCCCACAGCCCCAGGCCCACCAGCACGCCGGACGCGGCCGCGACCCGGCTCGCTCGTCGGCGACTCCCGAGCAGCGGCCACAACACGGCGCGCAGCACCCGGCCACCGTCCAGCGGCGCTCCCGGCACCAGGTTGAACACCGCCAGTCCGAGGTTGAGCCACCCCAACATCCCCAGGACCTCGGCGGTGGTCGGGGCCAGCCCGAACCAGTCCAGGGAGGCGGTGACGATCCCAAGCAGCGCGGCGAGGTTGCACGAGACCCAGGGACCGATGGCGGCGATCACGAACTCGTCGCGCCAGGTGCGGGCGTCGTCGTCCATCGCGGTCATCCCGCCGAACACGAACAGCGTGATGCCGTGGACCTGGTGGTCGCGCCGGCGTGCAGCCAGCGCGTGGCCCAGTTCGTGGGCGAGGATCGACGCGAAGAAGCCGACGGCGGCGACGACCGCGACCGCGATCGTCGCGGCGGTCGAGCGACCGGGCGCAGCCAGGGTCGTGGTCAGGCTCCACACCACGGCCACCGCGATGAGCAGCCACGACGCGTCCAGTCGGACGGGAACCCCGCCGACGTGCAGCAGGGTGACCCCGTGGGACGTCATGGGCGCACCGTATCGAGCGCCAGAACCGCTCCGGTGCCGGTCTGGGGCGGGGGTTGGCGGAATCGCGGACAGGCAGCCATCGGGCGTCCTATGGTGACTGTGCCCCCCCGACGAAGGCCATCCATGGAACTGGACGACCGCGCCATCGCCCGCCTGCTGGGCATGACCGACGAGGTCGGGGTGTTGACGGTGACGACCGGCTTCGCGCCTGCCGGTGACGACGGCCAGGCCGCCCGCATCGAGTGGAAGAACCGCTTCCGGGAGGTCCGCGCGACCCTCGAGGGCAGCGACCTCTCGGCCCTCGAGGAACGGGTCGCCGCGATCGACGACGACATCGAGTCGCTGCTGGACCCGCGCGGCCCGGCCGGGGGCCGGGCCCTGGTGGTGGGCGTGGCGTCGGGCGAGGTGATCCGCTTCGACGTCCTGACGCCGTTTGCCGACCGGGTCCTGTTCCGCAACCGTCCGTACCTGCGCCCGCTGGTGGCGGCCATGGACGAGGGCCGCGCGGCCGGGATCGTGGTGGCGACCCGGGCCGGGGCGCGCGTGCTCGAGTGGTCACCGGGTGGCGTGCGGGTCCTGTCCGACCTGGACTTCGAGATGGGGCCGGACGCTTTCACGGGCACCATGAGCGGCCCCGCCGGCGGCGCCGGTCGCGGTCAGCAGAGCGTCAGCCACAAGGACCAACTGGCGGATCGGGTCGAGGCCAACCGCGAGCGCTTCCTCAAGGGCGTCACCGCGGTCGTCGGCGACCACGCCCGGACACGCGACTGGGACCGCATCGTCATCTCCGGGTCCAACCGCATCGGCGACCGGATCCGGGACCTGCTGGATGGCGCCGGCGTGGAGATCCACCTCGTCGACGAGGCGTGGGAGGACGCCAGTCCGGGCCAGGTCGCCCAGAAGGTGTGGCCAGTGCTGCGGTCCGGGCACGCGCGCCGCGAGGTCCGCCTGGCCGAACGCGTCCGGGACGTCGCCCTGTCCGGGGGCGCCGCCGTCATGGGCGCCCGCCGGGTGGCCCCGGCGGCCAACCTCGGCCGCATCGACCACCTGTTGTTCGTGCGCGGCGTCGACGTCGACGGCTACGTCGGCGACGATGGGTCGCTGCACGCCGAGGTGGCCGGCACCGAGGCCCAGGCCGACCTGCCGCTGGAACCCGAGCCCCACCTGGTCGAACGCGTCGTCGAGCGCGTGCTGGCCACCGGTGGCCGGGTCACTCGCCTGGACGACGAGGACGCCGCCCGGGAACTGGCGGCCTACCAGGGCATGGGCGCACTGCTGCGCTGGTGAGGTCCCGGCGCCGGTGATGCGAACGGCTCGTTGGGCCTCGTGACCGTCCGGGTGACCGTGCGTTCCCCGTCGGCCTGCCGGCGTCGATCGTGGCCGGGTCGATCGTCGGGTCTCGCGCGTGCGACGTGGTTCGATGCGTGCCGCGGAGGTCACGGACGGCGGTCGCCGGTGTGTCAGCACCCGCCTGCAGCCACACGCGCAGGACCCGGCAGGGACCGAGATCGGTGCGGACCAGGGTTACGATGGTCGATCCACCATCGCCCGTCCGCAGGACCACGGTGACTCGCTCCCAGGATGAAGGTCGCGTGCGGGACCCGTTGCGCGCCGGCGAGGCACGGGACCACGCGGCCGGCCGGTCGCGGTCGGGCGCCACCACGGCCGGGGTGTCCCGGACCGACCGCACGATCCGGTCCGTGCTCGCCGCGCTCGCCGTGGCCGTGGCGGCGGTGCTGGTCGTCCTGGTGGGGGCGTCGCCGGCCGACGCGCACGCCTCGCTGGCGTCGTCCGACCCGTCGGACGGAGCGGTGGTGGCCGCCCCGCCCGACATCGCCTCGTTCACCTTCAACGAACCGGTTTCGATGACGACCGGTGCCCTGCGGGTCTACGACGCCACCGGGACCCGGGTCGACGACGGCGTGCTCGACCAGCCCGCGGAGGACACGGTCGGCGTTGGTCTGGAGTCGCTGGCGGCCGGGGGATACGTCGCCACCTACCGGGTCACCTCCGACGACGGGCACGTGATCCGTGGTGCCGTGACCTGTGCCGTGGGGGACGGCCCGGCGGTGGACGACCAGACCGTGGCGGCCCTGTTCGCCGGACGCGATGGCGTGGTCGTGGTGACCGCGACCGTGGTGCGGGCGATCGACCTGGGCGCGGGCCTGGTTGCGGTGGGGGCGATGGCCGCGCTCGCCGGCATGGTCGTCACCGACCGCCACCGCCGCCTCGCCATCGACACGTCTCGTCGTGCCGCCCTCACCGGCATGGTGGCGGCCGCGGTCACCATCCCGTTGCAGGCGACGGCCTCGTCCGGGCTGGGGGTGGCCGCGCTGGTGTCGACCGAGGTGCTGGCGGACACCATCACCGGCACCGTCGGGGTCAGCGCTCTGACCCGGATCGCCGGCCTGGTCCTGGTGCTGGCGGCCGTCCAGCGCGGCCGCGACTCCCGGGGCAGGCCGGGGCCGCGACGGGTCGGCCCGGGCCGCGGCGCCTGGACAGCCGTCGGCGCCGGTGTCCTGGTGTTGGGTTCGTTCCTGCTCGACGGGCACACGCGCACGGTCGGGCTGGCGGCCGTCATGCTGACCGGGGACGCCGTGCACCTGGGGGCCGGCGCCGTGTGGATCGGCGGGCTGGTCGTCCTGTCACGGATCCTGTTCGGGATGGGCCGGGCCGGCGACGGTCCACGGGGGCGACGATCCCTGCCGGTGGGCGTCGGCGCGGTCGCCGCCGACCCGGTCGGCCCCGGCGGCGACCGTGCGCTGGGTGCCACCGGACCCGAGTCCGCCTCGGTGGTCGACCGGAGCGGCGTCCCCGGCGCCACCACGACGGTCGACGGCCCCCCCGACCTCGATGCCCGGTCGGCCGCCCTCGATGTCGACACGTCCAGCCTCGGTGCTCGGAAGTCCGACGTCGGCACACGCACCATCGCGGACGGCGACCGAGGCGTCCCTCCGGCAATTCGTCACCCCGCCGCCGACCCGGACCCGGTGGCCGGCGACGGCCCGAGGACGACCGGCGTCGACGCGGATGCGGACGTGACGGCGGATGATCCCCACGCGGTCGCGGCCGTGGTGGCGAGGTTCTCGGGCTGGGCGTTGTGGGCGATGCTGGCCCTGGTCGCTGCGGGGTCGGCCATGGCGTGGGCACTTGTGCGCCAGCCGCGGGCGCTGGTCACCAGCGACCAGGGCTGGACCTTGGTGGTCAAGGGGGGCATCGTGGCGGCGATCCTGCTGGTCGCGGCCTGGAACCGGTGGCGTCTGGTCCCGGCCGTCGCGGGTGCCGATCCCGACGGGGCGGCTCCGGCCGTGGCGCTGGCCCACCTGCGTTCCAGCGTCCGCGTGGAGGTGGTGCTGCTGGCCGCCGTGCTGGCGACCACGGCGGTGTTGGTGGCCCTGCGGCCCGCCGCCGAGGAGGCCGGCATCAGTGGCGCCTTCGACACCGTGGTCGCACTGGGCGACGACACCAGCCTGAACCTCGTCGTGGACCCCAACCGGGCCGGTCGCAACGAGGTGCACGTGTACGTGCTGGATGACACCAGTCGTCCCCTGGCCGACGCCACCGACGTGACGATGGACTTCGAACAGGTCGAGGCCGACATCGGGCCGCTCAAGCGCACGCCGTTGCCGACCGGTCCCGGCCACTGGGTGCTGGACGGGTCGGACCTGGCCGTGCCGGGTCGGTGGGAGATCACGACCGTCGTCGGCCTCGACCGCTTCAGCCAGGTCCAGGCCACCGTCGAGGTCGTGGTCAATCCCGGCTGACGCGTCGGCAACCGTGAGCGCTCGGACGCCGTCGGACCCGACGACGGCCGTCCCGGGGCCGGTGCAGGGCGCACCGGGCCGGAACCATACGCTGGTCGGCTCGTCGCGCGGGCCGCCCGGTCCGTCGCTCGACACTCCAGAAGGTCTCCCATGCGCTCGCCATCCCTGTCGTCCGGCGCGGCCACCGGACTGGTCCTCACCCTCGCCGCCGCCCTGGTGGTTCTGTCCGCGGTGGCGGCGGCGGCGCACCCGTCGTGGGAGCCCGGCGAGGTTCCCGCCGGCGGACCCGTCGAGGTCGTGCTGGTCGTGCCGCACGCCTGTGCCGCCGACGGCGGCGAACCCGCCGAGGGCGACCAGGTCAGCCCGATCACCGAGGTGGCCCTCCCGCTGAGCGACACCCTTCGTATTCAGCCCAAGCCCGTGGACGGCTACGGCATCCTGGTCGAGGGCGGTGTGGCCGCGTGGCTCGCTGACGGTCCGGGCAGCCAGGGAGAACTCCGCCTGCCGGCGATCATCGAGGTGGAGGGCGAGGTCGGTGAGGTCCTCCCGGTCCCCGTCTACGAGGAGTGCGCGAACGGGGAGTTCTTCCGCTGGGCCGCGAGCGGTGACGAGGAGGGCGATCCCGCCGTCGAGTTGACGATTGCCGACGGCACGCCGGAGCCCCTCCCGGCAGCCAGCGACGTGCCCACGGCGACCGCGTCGGACGAGCTGCTGGACGAAGCGACTCCCCCGGAACCCGCCACCGAGGCGCCCACCACCGACCCGGCCACCACCGACCCGACCGAGGACACGGCGACCGCGACCGCGTCGCCCAGTCCGGCGGCCAGCGCCTCACCGTCGGCCAGCGCCTCACCGTCGGCCAGCGCCTCACCGTCGGCCAGCGCCTCACCGTCGGCCACGGCCTCGGCCGTCGCGGACCCCAGCCCCACGGACCCCAGCCCCACGGACCCCAGCCCCACGGCCACCGCCACCGCCACCGCCACTGACGACGGCGGCTTCCCGTGGGTCCCCGTCCTGCTCGGCGCGGCCGCCTTGGTCGCCCTGCTCGTGGTCGCCGCTCGAGCGTCGGGACGACGCTCACCCGACGACGGTGGGCCGTCCGACCGGGTCGACGACGCATGAGTCCCGGCGGTCGCCGCACGCGACCTCGCCGTCCTCGGCATCGAGGCTGGCCGACGGGCTGGTCGCGGTGCTGGCGGTCCTGGCACTGCTGGGTGCCGGCGGCGTGGCGTGGGCACGACGGGATCGCGACCCGCACCCGACGCCATGACCGGGCCCGGCCCACGCGAGGCGCCACGCCAGTGGTCGCTGGGCCCCCGGGTCGCCCAGACCGCCGTGGCCGCGCTGGTCGCGGTCGTGGCCCTGGCCGTGCCGGCGGCCGCGGACCCGGCCGGACCGACCAACTACGAGTCGTCGATCACCGACGTCGCGCCCCCGGTCGACGGCCTGGAGGTGGCGGTGCTGGGCGGCGACGCTTTCCTGCAACTGCGCAACGACGGCCACGAGGTCGTGGTGCCGGGCTACGACGAGGGCGAGCAGTACCTCCGCTTCGACCCGGACGGGTCGGTGTTCGTCAACCTGCGTTCCGCGGCCTACTGGCAGAACACGGCCCGCTACTCGGTCGCGGATTCCCAGGTCCCGGCCGACGCCGGCCCCGATCAGCCGCCCCGCTGGGTGCAGGTTTCTGACGACGGCACCTGGGCGTGGCACGACCATCGCATCCACTGGATGTCGCCCACGACCCTGCCCGGCGAGGTCGACCCGGCGCTGGACGAGGTCCAGGTCGCCTACGACTGGCCGGCACCGTTGGAACTGTCGGTCGACGGTGCGCCGGTCGAGGTCGCCGGCCGGCTGACGTGGCTGCCCGACGCGTCCCCGCTGCCGGCCCTGCTCGCGGCCGTGCTGGGGCTGGCCCTGGTGCTGGGCGCACTGGCCGGGCGCGGACCCCGGACCGCGATCGCCGTGGGGATCGGCCTGGGCGTGGTCGTGACGGGGATCGTCGGGGTGGCCGCGACGATCGGGCTGCCACCCGGCGTGCAGGGCGAACCGCTCCCACTGGTGTTGACCGCGATCGCGGCGATCGTGGCCGTCGCGGGACTGGCGATGTACGGGCGAACCGCGGCCGCCGGGGTGCTCGCCGGGGCCGCCGGGGTGCTCGCCGGGGCCGCCGGCGTGCCGTTGCTGGTCTGGGCAGCGACCCAGTTCGGGGCGGTCACCGCCCCGGTCGTGCCGCCGGCGGTCCTGCCGCCCGTCGTGGCGCGGCTGGCGGTCGGCCTGGCCGCCGGGGTCGGCGTCGGTGCCCTGGTCGCAGGCGTCCGCGACCTGTTCAGGCAACCGCTGGCCCCCTGACCGGGCCCTGCCGGAGGTCCACCCGTCAGACGGCCGGTGTCACCGACGGCGTCGGACTGGGGGGCGGGGTTGGTGACGGGCTGGGGGCTGGCGGCGTCGGACTGGGCGGTGGGGGCGGCGGCGGTGGGGGCGGCGGCGGTGGGGGCGGCGGCGGTGGGGGCGGCGGCGGTTCCGGTGGGGGCGACGGTTCCGGGAAGGGATTGTCGGAGGTTGTCGGTTCCGGATCCGGGTCGGGCGCGTCGGTCTGGACCTCCTCGGGACCCAGCGACACCACGATCGTGACCTCGGAGCCCACCGGCAGTTCCTCCCCGGCCTGGGGTTCCTGGCTGATGACGACACCTTCGTCGACCGAGGCCGAGAACTCGCGTTCGACCAGTACCTGCAACTGCTGGCCCTCCAGCACCTGGATCGCGTCGGCTTCGGACCGCAGCGTCACGTCGGCGACCCGGATGACCTGCTGGCCCCGGCTGATGACCAGGTCCACCGCCGAGCCGACCGACACTTCCTCGCCCGCCGCAGGCGTCGACTCGACGACGTTGCCGTTCGGGACCTCGGTGGAGAACACCGGGTCGCGGCGCCCGATCTGCAGCCGGGACTCGTTGAGCAGTTCGATCGCCTCGACCTCCGGCAGCCCGGTGATCGGCGGCACGACCACCATCTCCGGGCCCGACGACACGCTCAACTGCACCAGTGACCCGTCCCGCACCAGCGTGCCGGAGGGCGGGATCTGGTTGGCGATCAGTCCGGGCTCGATCTCGTCGGAGGCGACCTCCTCGAAGGCGTCACCGACCAGTCCCTGTGCCTCCAGCAGTGTCTGGGCGTCGGTGACGGACTCGCCGATGACGTCGGGGACCGTGCGCTGGATCGCCTGTTGGTCGTTGCCGAGCCCGAACTGGAACAGCAGGAACACCACCAGCGCGGCGCCGGCGATAGACCCCAGTCCCAGCAGCACGTAACTGAGCGCACGCCGCCGGCGACCGGCCCGGTCGGCACGGGTGCGCGGGCCACCGACGGGGTCCAGGAGGGCGGTGTCCTCGGCCCGCAGCACGGCCGGGGCGTCGATCGCCTCCCCGGCCATCGAGCGCAACACGTCGTCGCGCATCGCGGCGGCCGACGGGTAGCGGTTGGCCGGGTTCTTGGCCATCGCGCGCATCACGATCGCTTCCCCGGCAGCCGAGATGCTGCCTTCGAGGTCCCGCGGCGGCCGTGGTGGCTCCTGGACGTGCTGGTAGGCCACGGTGATCGGCGTGTCGCCCTGGAAGGGCTGGACCCCGGTCAGCAGTTCGTAGAGCACCACGCCCAACGAGTAGACGTCCGAGCGCGCGTCGACCGGCCGGGCCTGGGCCTGCTCGGGCGACAGGTAGGCGGCCGTGCCGAGCACTGCCGCGGTCTGGGTCACGTTCGAGTCCGAGTCGATGGCCCGCGCGATCCCGAAGTCGGTGACCTTGACCGTGCCGTCCTCGGCCAACAGGATGTTGCCCGGCTTGATGTCGCGGTGGACCAGGCCCTGGGCATGCGCGTAGTCCAGCGCGTTGGCGACGTCCGCGGTCACCTCCAGCGCGCGATCCTCGGTCAATCCACCGGCCGCGATCGCCTCGGCCAGCGAGCGGCCACGGATCAACTCCATCACGATGAAGCGCAACCCGGAGACCCGGTCGGTCCCGGTGTCCAGCACCGTCACGATGTTCGGATGGTTGAGGCCGGCCGCGCGGCGTCCCTCCTCGGCGAAGCGTTCCTGGAACTCCTGGTCGTCCTGGAAGTGGGTCAGCAGCACCTTGATCGCGACGGCGCGGTCGAGGTTGGCGTCGTAGGCCTCGTAGACCTCGGCCATCCCGCCGCGCCCGAGCATCCGGCGCAGGTGGAAGCGCCCGGCGAGCACGCGTTCGTCGTTCACGACCCACCTCCCGTCCGGACCGGCTGGCGTCCCGTCACTGTTGCAGCCACGACAGCATGACCTCGCGTGCCACCGGGGCGGCCACCGAGCCACCGCCGCCATCGACGTCGGGCAGCACCACCGCGACCGCGATGTCGTTGCCGGCGAAGCCCATGAACCACGCGATCTGGCCCTCGAGGTTCGGGTCGTCGGCCGTCCCGGTCTTGCCGCCGACCTCCACCCCGCCGATCGCCGCGGCCGACCCGGTGCCCGACACCACGACGTCGACCATCATGTCCCGCAACTGGCTGGCGGTCCGGGCGCTGACGGCCTGTTCCGAAAACCCTGCCTCGCGCCACACCGCGTCCGCCTGCACGTCCAGGATCCTGGTCGACGGGGCCACGACGTCGGCCACCACGTGGGGCCGCTGGGCCCGGCCGGCGTTGGCGATGGTCGCGGCGACCATGGCCGCGTGGAACACCGTCATCCGCACGTCGCGCTGGCCGATCGCGGACTGGGCCAGCGCGGGGTCGTCCAGTTCGGTCGGGATGACCGATGCCGCCACGGGAAGTTCGTAGGGGATCGTGCGGTTGAAGCCGAAGTTCTCGGCCGTGGTGACGACCGTCTCGGTGCCGAGGTCGACCGCCAACTCGGCGAAGACGGTGTTGCAGGACACTCGCAGGGCCTCGGCCAGCGAGATCGTCTTGTCGGGGGTGCAGCGGCCGCCACCGCTGTTGCTGATCTCCGCGCTGGTGCCGTCGGCCGAGAACGCGGCCACGTTGTCGAACGCCGTGTCCGGCTGCAGGCCCTGTTCCAGGGCAGCGGCCGCCACCACGGTCTTGAAAATCGACCCGGGCGGGAACAACACCCGGGTGGAACGGTCCAGGAGGGGCAGGTCGGGGTCGAGGCGGAGGTCGTCCCACGCCTGCTGGACCTCGCTGCCCTCGTGCGACGCCAGCCGGTTCGGGTCGTAGGTCGGGCTGGCGTAGGCCGCCAGCACCCGCCCGGTCCGCGGTTCCAGCGCCACCACCGCACCGGCGCGCCCGGCCAGCGCGTCCGCGGCGGTCTGCTGGACCTGGGGGTCGATCGTCAACCGGACGGTGTTGCCCTGGGCGTCGCGGCCGATCAGCAGGTCGGTGAGGTTCTGTGCGAGCACCTCGCTGGGCGCGCCCGTGAGCACGTCGTTGTAGGCCGCCTCCAGCCCGGTCCGGCCCTGCACGAACGAGTCGTGGCCGGTCAGGTGGGCGTACAACTCGGGCTGGTTGTAGCGCCGCAGGTAGGTGAGGTCGTCGGTGGTCTCGATCGATTCCGCGATTGGCTCGTCGTCGACCAGGATCGGCCCTCGCCGGATCCCGTACTCGGCCACCAACACCCGCCGGTTCGCCGGGTTGTCGATCAGCGCCGGTCCGCGGATCATCTGGAGCACGTTGAGGTTGACCAGCAGCGCCGCGAACAGCGCCAGCATCACCAGCGAGACACGCCGGATCTGGGTGTTCACGCCCGCAGCCGTTCCATCGGGCGGTCCGCGACCGACTCGATCCGGGACGGTCCGGTGGCGTCGGACACCCGCAACAGCAGGGCCAGCAGGATGTAGTTCGCCAGCAGCGACGATCCGCCGTAGGACACGAATGGCAGCGTGATGCCGGTGAACGGCACCAGTCGTGTGATGCCGCCCACGATCACGAACACCTGCAGGCCCAGCACGGTGGTCAGCCCGGCCGCCAGCAGCGACCCGACCTGGTCCTCGGCGTCCAGGGCGATCCGGAACCCCCGCGCCACCATCAGGCCGTAAGTGACCAGCAGCGCGGTCGCGCCCAGCAGGCCCAGTTCCTCGCCGACGGCGGCGAAGATGGCGTCGGTCTCGACGAACGGGATGTCGGTCGGGCGGCCCAGCCCCAGCCCGGTCCCGGTGAGCCCACCGGTCCCCATGGCGAACGACGCCTGGGCGATCTGGAAGCCCTGGTCGTTGAGGCTGCTCCACGGGTCGAGCCAGATCGCGACCCGGACCCGGACGTGGTCGAACCGCCACCATGCCAACCACGCCCCCAACCCGAACGCGACCGTTCCGATCAGGGGATAGGCGATCCGGCCGGTGGCGATGTAGAGCATCAGCACCGACACGCCGAAGAACAACAGCCCAGAACCCAGGTCACGCTGGAACACCACGATGCCCAGTGCCAGTCCGACCGCCAGCAGGACCGGGCCGAGGTGGCGTGCGTCGGGCAGCATCAGCGGCCCGATCCGGTTGGTGGCGACCGACAGCAGCGCGCGCTTGCGTTCGAGGTAGCCGGCCAGGAAGATCACCAGCCCGAGCTTGGCCAACTCGCCGGGCTGAAACCCCAGCGGGATGCCGAGCGCGCCGAAGTCGACCCACAACTGGGCACCGTTGATGCGTCGGCCGATGACCGGCAGGAGCGGCAGCAGCAGCAGCACGACCGTGGCGAACCCGATCGTGTAGTGATAGCGGGTCAGGTCACGGTGGGACCGCACCACCAGCAGGGTCGCGACCGCGGCGACGACGCCGACCAGCGTCCACGTCGCCTGGGTCGTCGCCAGCGAGGTCATGGGTTCGCGGCCGAGGTCGATGCGGTGCACGACCACCAGCCCCATCCCGTTCAGGAACAGGCCCAGCGGCAACAGGATCGGGTCGGCGTTGGGTGCGAGCCGGCGGACCGCGACGTGCAGGACCATCGCGGCGACCAGCAGTACGCCCAGCCGGATCGCGGTGTCGCGTCCGAACACCGACAGGTCGCGACCGAGGTGCAGCAACGCATAGGCCGCCGCCGGCAACAGGATCGCGCCGACCAGCAGCCGTCGTTCGGCCGAGGCGGCACTCGCGGCGGTCAGTGGCACGTCAGCCCGCGTCCCCGGCACCCGTCGTCGCCGTGGACTCGGTCGTGTCCGTGGCGCCCGGGTCGGTCGCGCCGCCGGTCGGCTCGGTGTCGTCGTCGCCCCGCAGCACGGAGAAGTTCGCGATGATCCGTTCGGCGTCGGCGGCGTCGTTGGTCGGCACGCCCTCCACGATGCGATCGCGCACCACCGCGGGCACCTCCGCGATCGGGGTGCTGGTGGTGCGGTAGGTCCACGACAACGGCAGCGGTCCGACGTCGACCGGGATGCCCTGGAAGATGGTGACCACGTCGTCGTCGTCCACGCCGACGTAGAACGATCGGCCGAGCAGCCAACGACCACCCAGCACGAGCGCGGCCAACAGGATCGCGGCAGCGACCGTCCACACGAGCACGGACCGGATCCGGCCGACGCCCTGGACCGCGGCGGAGGCCTCCGGGTGGGGATTCATGTGGCCGATGTGGCCCAGCCGTCCCGCCCAGTCCGACTCGGGATCCTCCTCGCGTGTGCGCACCACCACCATGTTGGGGTCGTGGCCCTCGTCGCGGCGGCGGGGTGTGGGGGCGGTCGCCAGTTCGTCGAACGACAGGATCACCGTCGTGATGTTGTCCGGCCCGCCGGCGTCGTTGGCGGCGTCGATCAGGTCGTCCGGGATCCGGTCGAGGTCGGGGCCGGCAAGCAGGCTCGCGATCGCCTCGTCGGAGACCGGGCCGGTCAACCCGTCCGAGCACAGCAGCAGGCGATCGTCGGGCAGGAGGTCGAGGGTCATGGCGTCGACGTCGACGTCCTGTTCGACCCCGATGGCGCGGGTGATGACCGACCGCTGCGGATGGTTGGCGGCTTCGTCGGCGGTCAGCCGGCCCTCGTCGATCAGGCGCTGGACGAGCGTGTGGTCGGTGGTGAGCTGGCTGAACACCCCGTCGCGGAGCAGGTAGGCCCGGGAGTCGCCGACGTGGGCGATGTGGGCGCGGCGTCCCTCGACCATGACGGCGGTGAGCGTGGTGCCCATGCCGCGGTAGGAGGGCGCCGCGGCGGACTTGTCGCTGACCTCGCGGTTGGCGGCCACGACCGCATCGCGCAGGGCCGCGGTGGCGTCCAGGGAGTCGGCGAACACCCGGCCGTCGAGGTCCTGGATCGGGCCCAGGGCGGTGGCCGAGGCGACCTCCCCGGCCAGGTGGCCGCCCATGCCGTCGGCAACCGCGAAGGACGAGTCCCCGACGAGGAAGGCGTCCTCGTTGGCGTCGCGGACCCGGCCGACGTCGGTGCGGCCGATCGCCTGCACCCGGATCATCGTTTCACCTCGACCCTCGTCTTGCCGAGGCGGAGGTGGTCGCCGTGGGCGAGCAGGGTCGGTTGGGTCACCTTGGCGCCGTTCAGGAACGTGCCGTTGGTCGAGCCGAGGTCACGCACCATCCAGCCGTCGTCGGTGGACACGATCTGGGTGTGCTCGTCGGACACGTACACGTCATCGACCCTGATGCTGGCGGCGGTGGAACGGCCCAGCGTAATGGTGGCGCCGTTCATGGGGACCTGGACGGCCACCCCGTTCGGGGGGTGGACGATCAGTTCGCGGGGGTGGCGCTTGACCTTGCGGGTCGGGGGTGCCGAGGCGACCGGCGCGGACCGGGCACGCCGTTTGGGCGTCCCGAACCCGAACAGGTCGGCGGCGATGACCCGCGTGACCCGCAGGAGGAACACGTACAGGAGGGCCAGCAGGACCAACTTGAGGATCGTCAGCACCACCACCGGCATGGGTCAGGCCTTCCGGGCGGTGAGGTCGATCGTGCCGACCTCGATCCGGTCGCCGGTGCGCACGGGCTGTTCGGACGCGCGGATCCCGTTGACCTTGGTTCCGTTGGTCGAGCCGAGGTCCACCACCCACCAGGTGTCGTTGCGCTTGACCATGGCGGCGTGTTCGCGGGACACCGTCGTGGAATCGACGGGGAGATCGCACGTGGCGAGCCGCCCGATGACGTAGCGGCCGCCGAACAACTCGAGCGTGTGGCCGGTGTCGACCACCTCCAGGACCATGTCGGGTGTGCGGGTCGGCGCCGGGGCCGGACGCGCGCCGCCGACACCGTTGGGGGGCAGCAGTTGGGTCGCCTCGGGCGACGGTGCCGCCGCCGCGGTTGATGCCGGTGCGCTCGACGCCGGTGCGCTCGATGCCGGTGCGCTCGATGCCGGTGCGCTGGATGCGGCCGTACCGGACGTCGGACCGGGCCGGGCGTCGGAGAAGGTGCGCGCGGGTGCGGCGGTGGTCGACCGGGCCGGGGCCTCGGGGGTGCGGACGCGGCCGACGACCTCGAGGCGGCCAACGGCGATCTCGTCGTCCGCGACCGTGTCGATGCGCACGTCGCCGGGGACCTGCCAGTCGTGGGCGTCGGCGGTGTCCCGTACGACGTTGGCCAGTTCCCGCGGGAGGGATTCGCCGTAGCCGGACAGTCGGTCCGCGTCCGACGGGTGGATGCGGATGCGATAGTCGTTGCAGACCACCACCCCCGACGAGGTGACCTGGCGGTGGTCGATGGCGTAGCGCTCGACGCCCTGGGCAAGTTCGATGGGCTGGAGACCGGACTTGAACAGTCGCGCGAACATGCCCTCGACGGCCCCTTCGAGACGTCGTTCGAAGCCCTTCAACACTCCCATGCCCAGGACCTCCCTCCCCGTCGGGGGTGCGGCGCTCTCCTATCGGCATCGTACTTGTGGCACTGGGCGTCGCGACGGAGGCGATGGGGGCGAACGGGCGACGTTCGGCGGCAACCCCGACACCTGGGCTGCGGCTCATGTTCACCCGGCCGACCGACCTGTCCGTCGCCACCGTCGCCGAGGTGGTTTCCCGCACCTGGTCGATCGACGTGGACGGCATTCAGTACGCGCCGGTCGGGTTCGGCAGCCACCACTGGATCGTCGTCACAGCCGACGGCTCCGAGGGCCCGGACCGCTGGTTCGTCACCGTCGACGACGTCGGTCCCGCGGGCCGTTTCGAACGTGCCCAGCTGGCGGCCGCATTGGGGACCGCTCGCGTGCTCCGCGACCACGGCTTGGACTTCGTGGTGGCGCCCAGGCAACGCCCGGACGGTGACGTCCTCGCCGGCATCGATGACCGCTGGGTCGTGTCGGTGTTCCCGCACGTGGCCGGGACCAGCCGCGGCTGGGGGCGGTTCGACGACCCGGCCGCGCGGGAGGCCGTGCTCGATCGCCTGGTCGCCGTCCACGCCATGCCCACGGCGACGGTGCCGGCCCGCACGGAGGACTTCGCCCTCCAGGACCGCGACCACCTCGACCACGCCCTGGCCGACATCGACCACACCGAGCCTGTGCACCGCCTGGGCCGCTCACCCGGTGCCACCCGCCCGGACGACGTGCAGGGCGCCCCCGGGGCCGAACGGTCACCCGGCGGGAGCCGTTCTGACGACGCCGGGGACGCGCACGGCACCGAAACCTCACCCGGCGCCAGCCGCCCGGACGACGACGGCAACGTGCACGGCACCGAACGCCGACCGGGCGCGAGCCATTCTGACGAGACCGGGGACGTGCACGGCACCGAAGCCGCACCCGGCGCCAGCCGACGGGAGGAGGCCGATGCCACCGTGGGCTCGTGGGACGCCGGCCCCTTCGGGCCGCGCGCCAGCGACCTTCTGCGTCGGCATTGCGACCGGCTCGTGCAGCGAGTGGGCGATCATGACCGATTCGCCACCCGTGCGGCCGACGACCGGTCCCGGTTCGTGGTCACCCACGGCGAGCCGCACCGTGGCAACACCGTCGAGTCGGCGGCCGACGGCCTGGTGCTCGTCGACTGGGACACCACCCTGCTGGCCCCACCCGAACGCGACCTGTGGTGGCTGACGAAGGAGGACTCCGACGTCGTCGCTGCGTACCGCGACCGAACGGGCGTCGCGCTGGATCCGTCCCTGTTGGCGCTGTACGAGGAGCGCTGGGCGCTGCCCGACCTGGCCGCCGCGGTCGCCGAGTTCCGCCGCCCCCATGTCGACAGCGAGGACACCCGGACGTCGTGGGCCGCCCTGCGAGGCGTGCTGGCCGCGATACCGCCCGACACGGCGGGCGGCGCCGACGGCATCGGGCCCGGTGTGTGACGGGGACGTCTGTTCGACGCGAGGCCGGGGATCCTTCCCGTTCCACCGCCGCCGACCTCGAGACCGTCGAGGTCGGCGAGGTCGAAGGCGCCCGTGCCAGGGCCATGCTGGACGCGTACGGGCCGGAATGGGACCAGTCCTGGACCGCGTGGAGCCCACCGGGCGACTCTCAACTCGGCCCGGACGAACTGACCGACGACTGGACCACGCTCGCCTCTTGACGACCGGCGGGCTGTCGGTTCGCTGGTTGGACCAACCGGCCATCCCGATGTCACGTGGGAGCCACCGGCAGGTTCGGTTGTCGGCTCGTTCGGTCACAGGTCCCATCGCCTTCACGTGGCCATGCACGGTCGACGGCGTCGACAGGTTCGCGCGGGCCCGGGCTGCCTCCTGTGGTCGGTCCGCAGCCGTCGTCGGATGCCGCGGGTGGATTGACTCTCCCGGGTGGTCGACCGTGTTCGGCTGGCAGTCCCTCGTGGCTGATCGGTGGGTCGGGCCGTCCTGGCGGGTCCGGGTCGCTGCCCGGTTCGTTGCCCGATCGGCGGGGTCCGGGCTGCGTCGGGGGTTGGGGGTGGTGGGGGCGGGTGGGGGTGGTGTGGCCGTCGGGGGCGGTCCAGGTGGCGGTGGCGGTGGTGGGGTCGAGGTGGACGGTCCAGTGGTGGTCGTGGACGAGTCGGTGGCAGTGGTGGCACAGTGCGAGGCCGTTGGCGACCGACGTCATGCCGTTGTTGCGCCACCAGCGGAGGTGGTGGACCTGGGTCCAGGCGATGGGGCGGGTGCAGCCGGGTCCGCGACAGCCGCGGTCGCGGGCGTTGACGGCACGGCGTTGGGGTTCGGACCACGACCGGGTGGTCCGTCCGACGTCCAGGACCTGTGAGCGTGAGGCCAGGACGATGCGGGACACGGCGGCGTCGCACAGCAGCCGCCGGATGGCCTGCGGGGACAGGATGTCGCCCCAGTCGGTGGTCCC